>JAGAAZ010000158.1 GCA_017614895.1 Bacteroidaceae bacterium
AGCAATCACCTTTCGCAGCTCACATCGAGTACGACGGAGGTCTCAACCGCTTCGGCAGTTTTCAGCAATCAGCCCTCATTGGTCCTGCATGGAACGGACACAGTGCTGACTTCTCCAAGACCTACTCTGTTCAGCTTATGTACAAGCAGTACTTCAAGAGCTACGACACCACCCGTGCTTATTCCAGCGTTCAACTCACTGGCGTTTGGGGCATCACCTTTGCCAACAAGGCCTGCACCTTCTCCGGTTTCCTTGATCTCTGGCGTGGTGAAGATGCCAACAATCACGGACAGCTCGTCATGCTCTCCGAACCCCAGTTCTGGTATAACCTCAACACCCTCAAGGGCTTCGAAGGCGTCAACCTCAGCATCGGTACCGAGGTGGAGATCAGCCACAACTTCATCTTCAATACCTATAACAATCGCGACACGTTCATCAATCCGACTTTGGCGTTAAAGTGGACGTTCTAACGACCACGAAGATCTAAAAAAGGGGCTGGCATCCATTTGCGGATGTCAGCCCCTTTTTCGTCCTCCAAGCAGCACCAGCGAATAAGCGTCAATACCTCAATAAATTTGACCTTGGGGGTCTATCTTGTTGCCATAAATGCACTACTTTGACCACATCGAAGTTACTCACGTTCGACTATAAAAGTAAAAAAAGTCGTTTTTCTTTTGTATTGTCCTCACTTATCCGTAACTTTGTCCCCCATGAAAGGAATTATACCTTATACGTTGAATGTAAGGGGGAGGTTGATGAACCTCTCAGAGCCGCAGGTGATGGGCATCCTGAACGTGACGCCCGACTCGTTCTATGCCGATAGCAGAATGGAGACAGAAGAAGCGATTAGGAGACGCGTAAGGCAGATTGTGGCAGAGGGAGGCACGATGATTGACGTGGGAGCCTATTCGTCACGTCCTGGTGCAGCGGATGTGAGTGCAGAAGAGGAGATGGTACGACTGAGGCGTGGCATGAAGGTGGTGAGGGAAGAGGCTCCCGAGATGCCTGTGAGTGTGGACACGTTCCGTGCGGATGTGGCAAAAATGTGCGTGGAGGAGTTGGGCGTGGACATCGTCAACGACATTTCGGGTGGCGAACTGGATGAGAAGATGTTTGAGACAGTAGCGAAGTTAGGGGTGCCGTACATCCTGATGCACATGAAGGGGACTCCACAAACGATGCAAGAGGCGCCACACTACGATGATCTGATGAAGGAAATGATGTCGTATTTTGCAGAGAAGATTCAGCGGTTGCGCGACTTGGGGCAGAAGGACATCATCCTCGACCCTGGGTATGGCTTTGCCAAGACGCTTGACCATAATTACGAACTGCTGGCACATCAGGAGATGCTCAATGTGTTTGAACTCCCTTTGCTCGTGGGATTCTCTCGCAAGAGCATGATCTACAAACTGCTTGACTGTACGCCAGCAGAGGCGCTGAACGGCACGACCGTACTGAACACCATCGCCCTACAAAAGGGGGCGAGCATCCTGAGGGTGCATGATGTGAAAGAAGCGGTGGAAGTGGTGAAGCTGTATAAAAAAGTAAAAACTAACAACTAAAAGTGAGAGGAACTCGTGTTTGAATTTGGCATAAAAGACGCTATTGATATCCTGTTGGTTGCCATGTTGCTGTTCTACGCATGGCGACTGATGAAGTCGTCAGGCTCGTTGAACGTGTTCTACGGTATCATGGTGTTTGTCATCATCTGGATTGTGGTGTCTCAGATGTTGGAGATGAAGCTGTTGGGCAGCATCTTTGACAAGCTAGTCAGCGTGGGTGTGCTGGCACTCATTATCCTGTTCCAGGAGGAAATCCGTCGCTTCTTCCTCACATTGGGTTCGCAACGTCAGCTGCACTTCATTACCCGCTATTTTGTGAAGAACAAAACCAGCATTGCTGAAGAGCACGAGGACCAGCAAATCATGCGCATCGTTCTGGCATGTGACACGATGAGCAAGAACAAAGTGGGTGCACTCATCGTCATCGAACGGGACATGTCACTGAGCGATGTCGTCAAGTCGGGTGAATTGATTGATGCCAACATTAGTACTGAACTCATCAAGAACATCTTCTTCAAGAACTCGCCGCTGCATGACGGAGCGATGATCATCAGCCACAACCGCATAGCAGCTGCAGGTTGCATCCTACCCGTAAGCCACAACCTGAACATTCCAAAGGAATTAGGACTGCGTCATCGTGCTGCCCTCGGAATCACATCACAGAGCGATGCCATTGCCATCATCGTAAGTGAGGAAACGGGGGCCATCAGTGTGACGCAAGGAGGTGAGTTCCACCTGCGACTGGCGAGCAATGAACTGGAAAGTTATTTAATCAATGCATTGAAGTAAATGGAAATAAAAGAAATATATGAACTGTTCCTGCAACATCCGACCATCACAACGGATAGTCGTGATGTGCCTGAAGGGGCTTTGTTCTTTGCCCTAAAGGGGGAGACATTCGATGGCAATGCCTATGCGAAAGCTGCACTTGAACAGGGAGCAGCATACGCCGTGATTGACGAGAAGGAATACGCAGAAGAAGGCAACGAGCGACTGATTTTGGTGGAGGATGTGCTCACCACCCTGCAACAACTAGCGAAATACCATCGTGTTCATCTGGGTACGCCCATCATTGGCATTACAGGAACAAATGGCAAGACGACCACCAAGGAACTGATTGCCACTGTGCTGAAGAAGAAATATAACGTGCTCTACACACAGGGCAACTTCAACAACCATATCGGTGTGCCGAAGACCTTGCTGCAACTGAGGAAGGAGCATAACATCGCTGTCATTGAGATGGGTGCCAACCACCCTGGTGAAATCAAAACATTGGTAGAGATTGTGCTGCCAGACTTCGGCATTATCACCAACGTGGGTAAGGCACATCTTCTGGGCTTCGGATCGTTCGAGGGCGTCATCCGCACGAAAGGAGAACTATACGATTTCCTCAGAACCATCCAGGGTACTGCCTTCATCAACAACGACAACCCGCACCTCGCAGGCATCAGCCAAGGATTGAAACTTGTGAAGTATGGGCAACAGGAGGCAGACGACCTTCTGGTGAAAGGTGAATTAGTGGAGTGCAATCCTTTCTTGAAGTTTGAGTGGAAATCCCAAACTTCACAACTCGTCCAAACCCACCTCATCGGTTCATACAACCTCGATAATGTATTGGCTGCTGCTTGTATCGGCACCTACTTCGAAGTGCCATCTGATGACATCAGCGATGCTTTGGCGGAATACACCCCTTCGAACAATCGCAGTCAGTTGACCATTACAGAGGACAACAAACTCGTGGTGGATGCCTACAATGCTAACCCCACCAGCATGAAAGCGGCGCTCGACAACTTCCGACTCATCAAGGCAGAGCACAAAATGTGCATCCTCGGACAGATGGGTGAACTGGGCGACGTGAGCGAGGAAGAACACCAGAAGGTGATTGACATGATTGGGGAAGGTGGCTTTGAACAGGTATGGCTCGTAGGCGAGAACTTTGCCAAGACTCAACACCATGCCGACTACCGACTCTTCACCAATGTGGAAGAAGTGAAAGCGGCCATCGCCATTCAGAAACCCAAA
>JAGAAZ010000159.1 GCA_017614895.1 Bacteroidaceae bacterium
ACAGCGCGCACGGAGCGAAAAGCAAAAATTCACAAATTCACAAATTCACACTTTTGCTGGTAACACTATAGTGGAAGAGTAGGCTATGCTTCACGAGATCAGTAGGCTATGCTTTACAAAGACACTATGCAAACCTTTGTGGCGAATGCGGAATTATTCCAAGAATTAAAAAAATATGGAATAATATTCCAAGAAAGCAGTTTGTTTGGAATATCTTTTTCATACGTTATCATTAGGCTGTAACTTTGCGGCTAAATAAAGATTCGTGCCTGTATGTAACATGGGAGAAAACATTGGGAACACGGAGGAAAGCGGACGCGGGGATTTCTGCGTACCTTTGCACTCAAATAACTATACCAAACTTGATATGAAGAATTTATTTGCTAACGTAATGATGGTGGTGATGCTCTTGATGACATCGCTGACCCTGTCGGCACAGGAACGCCGACCAATCGATTCAGAACATCCACTTTGGATGGTACACGTTGATGTGTGGAACAGTGCCGACCCTCAGAAAATCATTGACTTGATTCCTGACGACATCAAGCCGTTTGTGTGTATGAACCTGAGTTTGTCGTGCCAGTATGACAAGGACAAGGACATGTACAGAATGCCTCGATGTGCTGTGCGCACCTATAAGTCGTGGGCATCCGTTTGTCAGGCGAATGGCATGTGGTTCACTTGTCAGCCAGCCAGTGGTGGTCACACCCACATTCAGGATGATGACCTCGAGACCTTCGAGTACTTCTTCAAGGCCTATCCCAACTTCTTGGGTTGGAACTATGCTGAGCAGTTCTGGGGCTTTGACGAGGCGAACGACGAGAGTTCGAGCACACAGGCTTCACGTATCGCCCTGTTTGCGAAGCTGGTGCCGATGCACCACAAGTATGGCGGTTTCCTGACCGTATCGTTCTGTGGTAACATCTGGTCACACGGATTGAATCCCATCGGTATGATGAAGCGCAACAGCAAGCTTCTCAATGCCTGCAAGGAAAACCCAGAAGCCATCCTGTGGCTGTATAAGTACACGACCTCTTCCTGCTTCTACAACAATGAGAGTGTGACCTTTGGTCCTTTCATCTCTGGTTTGGCGACCAACTATGGTGTGCGCTACGACAACTGCGGATGGAATGGTGCGCTGGATGCCCTCTTGGGAGAGAAACACGGAAAGAAATACCCAGGTGCTGCAGGTATCGGAACAGTGATGGAGCAGACAGCCGTGAATGGTGGTGCTGTGTGGGATGGTCCTGAGCTGATCTGGACGGAGGACTTCGAGAACCTGAGCAACTCGACCGTAGATGGCTACACTCGTCGCAACTGGGGCATCTTCCCCAATTTCAGAGGCATTTGGCTGGACATGTGGCGCAAGATCATCGAAGGTGGCATCTATATCCCGACTCGTAAGGAAGTGGTGGAGAAGACCAAGATTGTGGTCATCAACAATAAGAACGATGGTGGTGATGAGGACAAGTATGCCGCTTGGGGTGACCTTTACGACGGACTTTACAAGCAGACAGACCCCTTCAACAAGGGTAACGGACAGTGGATGAACAACTACTGCTACTTCAAGAAGACTGGACGTTATGGCGCCATTCCAATCGTCATCAACCTCTACGATGACTTGGCAAAGGCAATTCCTGTGCAGGTGAAGAGAACTGCCTACACCAGCCGATGGGGTACACAAGCCAAGAAGGTGAATGACTTCAATGCGCAATACTCAGAGGTGAGCACGGGCGACCTCTACGTGAACCGCTACAAGAACCAGCTGGTGACCTATACGCCTTACACCTACATGAACAAGAACAAGACGGCAAAAGCCACAATTCCTTTGCAGTACAACACCTGCGAGAGCCTCGAACTGACTTGGGGCAAGCTGAGCAGCGGACTCGTTCGTGAGTATGCCGACCACATCGACTTCTACCTCAACAACTTCCGAAATGACACCACGACCCTGCAAACCGACCAGATCATCGTGAAGGGAGTCGTTGTAGAACCTTCCCATCAGCTGACCAAGCACCCATCGAACAATAGTAAGACAACAACTTATACAGCAACCGTCACATCAGATTATAATGCTGAGGAACAGACTTACACGGTCAGCCTGAAGCATTGCGGACCTGTCGATATCACCATCAACTGCTCAGGTGCTGCCACAGAACGCAATACGGACATTCTTCCATCGAAGGCTTTGGAGACACCCAAACAGCCAGAGGACTTTGCCGGTCCTATCGTCATCGAGGCAGAGAACATGGATTACAAGAATGTGAAGAGCGTCGCCCTGACCAACTCGGGATGGTTCGCTCCAGATGTGTCAGAGTTTGCTGGTATGGGCTATGTGGATTTGGGCACCAACGCAGCAGCAGGCCTTCGTCATCAGCTGAAACTGAAGAAGGGTGGTGAGTATGACATCTATGTGCGCTACTGCAACACGACCAAGGCTGGCAACATCAAGATAGCTGTGAATGGTTCATCCCAGACAGTTGCGATGGAGAAAGTGAAGATCAACGACTGGCACAAGGCGAAGATCACAGCCACCTTGAAGGAGGGCACCAACACCCTTGTACTCGCCAACACAGGTGGCATAGGCATGTTGATTGACCAAATCATCTATTCACCTGTCGATGCACCAGTCGAGAAATATCTTGTGACCATCCGCGATGCTGCCAACGGCAAGGTGGAAGCCGATGTGCAGGAGGCAGAAGAGGGTAAGACCGTCACCCTGACCGTCACCCCTGACGAAGGCTACAAACTGTCTCAACTGCGTGTGGTCAACTCCGTCTATTACACGATGGCTAAGACCATCTCCATTGCAGGGGCAGAGGGCAACAGCATCACCTTCACGATGCCTGACGACAACGTGACCATCGTGCCTGTATTCAAGGATGCGACAGCACGTTACATACTCGACTTCACAAGTGTAGCCAACGGCACTTTGCCTCCAGGCTGGCGCTGTGTGCAGGAGGACAACACAGTACACGAATACAACAAGTCATACGATAATGGTGCACGTACTTTCACAGGTTTCACAGGCTATCAGGGCAAGGCACTCTACTGGCGTGAGGAAATGGCTGAATATGGTCGTCAGAGCGCTTATCCGCTCAACCTCGAACCAGGCAGCTACAAACTGACCTTCGCCACAGCTGCATGGAAGCTTACTCCTAAGTTCAAGGTGGAGATTCTCGACAAGAACACCAACGAGGTGATTGCCACTTCTGCCACTTATACTGCTACACCTAACGCCAATGGCAACAATGCAGCTACTGTCTCGTCTGCGAAGTCACGTGAACTGCCTTTCACCATCGAGAAGAAGGCAAACTACGTCATCCGCTTCAGCAACATGAGCAGAACCAGCAACTACGACGAGTACCTGCTTCTGGAGTGTCGCATCAACTCAGTGGAAGCACCTGACTGCATCGAGCTGGTGGAAGACTTCAGCAACGAGTCACAACCCATCGGCATCTACAACGCATCAGGTGTGATGATGGAAAGCATGCAGAAGGGTGTGAACATCATCAAGAATGCTGATGGAACAACACGGAAGGTGTATGTGAGATGAAAAAATTGAAATAGAAAAAGAAATGGGGAGCGATTTTGCTCCCCATTTTGTTATTTCATAAAATCGAAAACGCCCAATTGATCGAGGAAGACAAGTCCGATGGCCAAGGGGGCAACATAACGCAATGAGAAGACCAGCAACTTGAAGTAAGGTGTCTTCAGATCGCCTCCGTTGCTGATCTCATCACGATAGAGCTGACGGTCGAGCACCCATCCTGCAAAGATGCTGATGAGCATACCACTCAGTGGCAGGAGGATGCGACCAGAGAGGTCATCGAACATCTCAAAGACATTACGGTCGAAGAGCTTGAGTTCGCTCAGAGGACCAAACGAAAGGGAGCACAAGGTGCCCAACACAAGAATGGTGAGGGTGACCAACGTCGCTCCCTTTTTGCGCGACATATTGAACTCCTCCGTCACATAAGCCGTTGCCACTTCATGCAGAGAAATGGCACTGGTCAATGCTGCCACGAAGAGGAGAAAATAGAACAAGGTGGAGAACACCACTGCCAGCACGCTGCCATCGCCCAAGGCCTGTTGGAACACATTGGGGAGAGACACGAACGTCAAACCTGCACCCACACCCACCTCATCGGGATTCATGCCGATATTGAATACGGAAGGAAAGATGATGAAACCTGCCAGAATGGCAATGGCTGTATCGATGAACGCCACATTCACAGCCGATTTCGCCAATGGCGTCTTCTTATCAAAATAGCTGGCATAAGTGCAAAGACAACCCATGCCGAGACTCAGCGAGAAGAAAGCCTGTCCCATCGCATCCAGCACTGTCGTGCTATCCACCTTGCTCCAATCGGGCTTCAACAGGAACTCGATGCCCTGCGATGCGCCAGGAAGGGAGATGGAACAGACAGCCAGGAAGATGGTGATGATGAAGAGGGTAGGCATCATCAGCTTGGCAGACTTCTCAATGCCCGACTGCACTCCACGTGTGATGACATAATGAATCAACCCAATGAAGATGAACAGCCAGAGCGTTGGCAACCAAGGATTCGAGACAAAGTTGTTGAACACATCCGCATATTGTGCAGTAGGCACATTGTAGAAGGCATTGGTGACAGAGAGAAACGTGTATTGCATCGTCCATCCACCCACTACTACATAGTAGCACAGGATGAACCAACCCGTGAACACGCCCAGACGTCCCACCCATTTCCACAAGGA
The DNA here is from genome assembly GCA_017614895.1 of Bacteroidaceae bacterium. Taxonomy (GTDB): domain Bacteria; phylum Bacteroidota; class Bacteroidia; order Bacteroidales; family Bacteroidaceae; genus Minthosoma. The sequence continues at coordinate 4,741 of JAGAAZ010000159.1, forward strand.
GCCATTAGACAAGATGCGATAGGCTCCAGCCGTATTGGCATGGGTGTGGCGTCCGATCAGGAACTCACTAATCATAATGGGCAAACCCAGCACAAGGATACACAGCACATAGATGATGATGAAAGCTGCACCACCATTCTGACCTGTCTCGATGGGGAAACGCCACACATTGCCAAGACCAACGGCTGAACCTGCTGCTGCAAGGATAGCTCCTAATTTCGATCCAAAATTCTCTCTGCCCATATTGTGTTAGTGTTTTAGTTTTTAGTTTTGAATTTCCAATTCAATCCCACACATACCAACTTGCCGATCAATGCACCCACAGCATCTGCCTCAAAATCAATCCAATCTCCTGAACGACAGGTCGTAAGGTATGCCTGCACCAGTTCCATTGCACCACCTAAAGCAATAGCGTAGAGCAACATGAGGATACGAGCTGTCCATGTGAATTTCTGTTTGCGCCTCACCACATGATCCACCCACATCACGAAGACCAACCCTGCATACATCACCATGTGTACCCATTTGTCTATGAGGGGCACATCGCCCAATGGTGCTTCTTCAGGAATGGGTATCGTGCTCAACACCACAATGAAAACCGTCACCAGCGTCGTCCAAATATAGTTCTTCAATATCATAACCGTTCCGTCGAGTCTTCCGACTTCTCAAACGCCACTTCATCCTTCCAGAGTTTGTAAGGACGACGCAACATGTACTTGTTGTAATAGTGAAAATCGCCAGTCACCTCCTTGCCCAAGAAGTCAGGCTTTTCATAAGATTCATCTTCGCTTTCCAGTTCAATCTCCGCCACCACCAGTCCTTCATTGTCACCAAAGAACTCATCCACCTCAATCGTGTGCTTGCCATTCTTGATGAGGTAGCGGTCCTTATCCACCCGTCCTGGCATACAGAGTTCCATCATCTCGTGGGCATCCTCCAACGAAATCTCCGTCTCAAACTCGTACCTGCCAAACTCACCCTTCTTCGGAGCACCCTTGATGGTCAAGTAACCCTTATCGTCACGAATCCTCACACGCACTGTTCGCCCAGGCTCTGTGGCAAAATAGCCCTGCTCAATGTGTGTCTTACTGTAAGCCAACGACTTATAAATGTCGTCCTTGACCAAAAACTTCCGTTCAATCTCCTGCATATTTAGTTTTCAGTTGCAAATTCCATGAGGTATGCTTTGATGAAGCCATCCAGTTTTCCGTCCATCACACCACCCACATCACTCGTCTGGTAGTTCGTGCGATGATCCTTCACACGACGGTCATCAAACACGTAGGAACGAATCTGGCTGCCCCATTCAATCTTCTTCTTGCCAGCTTCCACCTTCGCCTGTTCTGCCATACGATGCTGCAACTCCTTGTCGTAGAGCATCGAGCGCAGGAGTCGCAAGGCATTCTCCTTATTCTTTGGCTGGTCACGGGTCTCTGTGTTTTCAATGAGGATTTCCTCCTCCTCACCTGTGTAGGGGTCTTTGTACTGATACCTCAGTCGCACACCCGATTCCACCTTGTTCACATTCTGACCACCTGCACCACTGCTTCGGAACGTGTCCCAAGAGATGCGTGCCTGCTCAATCTCCACATTGATGGTGTCATCCACCAATGGAGTGACAAACACACTCGCAAATGAGGTCATACGCTTACCCTGAGCATTGTAGGGGCTCACACGCACCAAGCGATGCACACCACTCTCGCCCTTCAGATAACCATACGCCATATCGCCCACAATCTCCATCGTTGCAGTCTTGATGCCTGCATCATCACCATCTTGGAAGTTGCTGATAGTCACCTTGTAACCATGTTGTTCAGCATAACGCTGATACATGCGCATGAGCATCTGAGCCCAGTCCTGCGCCTCTGTACCACCAGCACCAGCATTGATCTTCAACACAGCGTCCATATTGTCCGCCTCACCCTGCAACATGTTCTTCAGTTCGAGGTCTTCAATGAGCTTCAGCGCCTTGGCATAATACTCATCCACCTCCTCCTCTGTGGACATTTCCTCCTTATAGAAGTCGAAAGCCACTTCCGTATCGTCCGTAGCAGCCTTCACCTCGTTGTAGCCATCAATCCACTTCTTCAAGGTCTTCACCTTCTTCATCTGCGCCTCGGCAGCCTTCTGGTCATCCCAGAACCCAGGTGCCTGTGTCCTCAGTTCCTCTTCCTCCACTTCCATCTGCTTGTGGTCAATCTGCAAGTAGCGATATAACGCTTCTGTCCTATCCTTAATATCCTTCAGTTGTTCTGCTGTAATCATACCTTTTTGATTTTGAGTGCAAAGGTAGGCATTTATTATGAATTCGCCAAAAATTCTCACGTTCGGCAAAGAAAACAGGCTTTCTTTTCTCTCACTTACCCGATTTTTTCGTACCTTTGCACCCCGAAATATAATGTACGCACACACAGGTGCACGAACATGAGACTCATCAAGCGACTCGACCTTTTCATTTTGAAGAATTTCCTCACGCTGTTTGCAGGCACGTTCTGCATCAGCCTGTTCGTCGTCATGATGCAGTTTTTGTGGAAGTACATCGATGACCTCATCGGCAAGGGGCTGACGATAGACGTGTATGTGAAGTTCTTCTTCTATGCTGCTGAGACGTTGGTGCCGACAGCGCTGCCATTGGCGATTCTGCTGGCGAGCCTCATCTCATTCGGTAATCTGGGAGAACGCCTGGAACTGTTGGCCATCAAGGCAGCAGGCATCTCACTCATCCGAACCCTGCGTCCACTCATCGTGCTGGTGTCGCTGATGGCGCTCACAGCGTTCCACTTCCAGAATAAGATTGTGCCAGAAGCCCAGTTGAAATTGCTCCAGATGCTGACCTCGCTGAAGATGAAATCACCTGAGCTGGACATCCCAGAGGGGGTCTTCTACGATGGGATTGAGAACATCAACCTGTATGTGAGGCACAAGAATGAGGACACGGGTATGCTCTATGATGTGGTCATCTACAACATGCAGGACGGGGTGAACAGGGCACACATCATTTTGGCGGATTCTGCCCGACTGGAGACGACGAGCGACAAGATGCACCTGCTGCTGCACATGTATCAGGGAGAGCAGTTTGAGAACCTGATGAGCAACGCCTTGCAGACGAGGAATGTGCCATACAGAAGGGAGACGTTTGTGGAGAAGCATTTCATCATCGACTTCGACACGAACTTCAACCTGGCTGACCAAGAGGATGTGGCATCCAGTGCACGCACCAAGACCATCAAGCAGTTGACGCACGACATCGACTCGATGCGATGCTACTATGACAGCATCAGTGTCGTCTTCTACAGCACCATGCAGCAATATGCCTTGAGCATTCCACATAAGACACGCTTATCCGACTACGACTCGCTGACCATCGCCAGCATGGCGGACAGCGTGAAGAAGGGATTGGAGAAGGAGGAGCAGAGATACCAGACCTTGAAGGCGAAGACAGCCTTCAGCATCCCCAAGTCGGACGTGAACATTGACACCTTGTACACCCAAACGAATTCACAGGGGAAGCAGCGCATCATCATGAACGCCTTGCAGAAGGCAGGCTTTCAGGAGATGGATGCCAACAGTAAGGCAGACGTGATGGAGTATGGCGACAAGCAGATTCGCCTGCACCAGATTCAGTTCTGGCAGAAGATCACGATGTCGCTGGCCTGTCTGATCTTCTTCTTCATCGGTGCCCCCTTGGGAGCCATCATCCGCAAGGGTGGATTGGGTTTCCCTGTCGTGGTGGCGGTCATCATCTTCATCCTGTACTACATCATCGACACAGGAGCCATGAAGGTGAGTCGTGAGGGAGAGATACCTGTGTGGTTCGGCATGTGGATCAGTACGCTGGTCTTGGCACCTTTGGGCGTGTTCTTCACAGTGAAGTCGAACAACGACTCAGCTGTGTTCAACATGGATGCTTACATAGCTCTCTGGAAGAAGTTCCTGGGCATCCGACCCAAGCGCAACATCGTCCGCAAGGAGGTCATCATCAACGACCCCGACTATGCCGATATGGATAAGACATTGGGAGTACTCATCACGACCAGTCGCGAGTATCTGGGTTCCCTGCCTCGTTCGACGTTCTTCGGCTATATGAAGTACATCGTTCGCTACTGGTTCTCGAAGCGTGAGGACATGAGGGCAGAGGGCATCATGCAGATCACGGAATATGTGGTGGAGGTGCTGTCGAACAGTAAAGACCGTCATGTGCTCAGGTTGCTCAACGGCTACCCCGTGATGGAGACACGCAATTTCCGTTTCTATCGTCGTCGGAGGAAGGACTTGCGAGCAGTCATCAAGTATTCAGAGCAAATCAGAAGTGAAATAGAGAAATACATCAACTAAAGATATGATACAGTTCAGTAAGATAGAAGAGGCCATTGAGGACTTCCGACAAGGCAAGTTCGTCATTGTGGTGGATGATGAAGACCGTGAGAACGAAGGTGACTTCATCACCCCTGCTGAGACCATCACCCCTGAGAAGGTGAACTTCATGCTGCGTGAGGGACGAGGTGTGCTCTGTGCACCCATCACTATCTCGCGTGCCAAAGAGCTGGATTTGCCCCATCAGGTGGAGGAGAACACATCGATGCTGGGTACGCCCTTCACTGTGACCATCGACAAACTCGAAGGTTGCACGACAGGTGTGAGTGCACACGATCGCGCTGCCACCATCCAGTGGCTCGCCAACCCTGAGGCGAAGGCTGGTGACTTCGGACGACCAGGTCACATCAATCCGCTCTACGCACAGGACAATGGTGTGTTGCGCCGTTCAGGACACACGGAGGCTGCTGTCGATTTGGCACGCTTGGCAGGCTTGAAACCTGCTGCTGCCCTTATTGAGATTCTCAATCCTGATGGCACGATGGCTCGTATGCCCCAACTCATCGAGAAGGCAGAAGAGTTCGGTTTGAAACTCATCCAGATCAAAGACCTCATCGCCTATCGTCTGCAACGAGAAAGTTTGGTGGAGAAGGGTGTGGAGGCTGATATGCCAACGGCTTACGGACATTTCCGCATCATCCCCTTCCTTCAGAAGAGTAACGGCTTGGAGCATGTCGCCCTCATCAAAGGCGAGTGGAAGAAGGATGAACCTGTGCTGGTGAGAATGCACTCCAGTTGTGCCACAGGCGACATCTTCGGCAGTCAGCGTTGCGACTGTGGTGAACAGCTCCACAAGTCCATGCAGCTCATCGAGAAGGAGGGCAAGGGCGCGATTGTCTATCTCATCCAAGAGGGACGTGGCATCGGCTTGATGAACAAGATTGCCGCCTACAAGTTGCAGGAGCAGGGACTCGACACTGTGGATGCCAACATCCATCTTGGTTTCGACCCCGACCTCAGAGACTATGGTGTGGGTGCCCAAATCCTCAGAGAGATAGGCATCAGCAAGATTCGTCTGCTGACCAACAACCCTGTGAAGCGTGTGGGATTGGAAGGTTACGGACTTGAAATCGTGGAGAACGTGCCTATCGAGATTACCCCCAACCCCTATAATGAACGTTACCTGCACACAAAGAAGGAACGTATGGGACATACATTGCATTTTAACAAATAAAACTCAAAGATATGGAAAATTTATCAGACCGTCTTAACAGACTTTCCCCTTCTGCTACGCTTGCTATGAGTCAGAAGAGCTCCGAGCTGAAAGCTCAGGGCGTGGACGTGATTAACCTCAGTGTCGGCGAACCCGACTTCAACACTCCCGACCACATCAAGGCTGCTGCCATCAAGGCTGTGGAGGAGAACTGGAGCCGTTACAGTCCAGTGCCTGGTTATCCAGAACTGAAACAAGCCATCGTGAACAAGCTGAAGAACGAGAACGGACTCGATTACAAGCCCTCTCAGATTCTTTGTTCAAATGGTGCCAAGCAGTCTGTCTGCAACACCATCATGGCAATCATCAACGCTGGTGACGAGGTCATCATCCCTGCTCCTTACTGGGTGTCTTACCCTCAGATGGTGCTCTTGGCTGAAGGTACACCTGTGTTCATCGATGCACCTATCGAACAGGACTTCAAGATCACTCCTGCTCAGTTGGAGGCTGCCATCACGCCCAAGACTCGTGCCCTCATCCTCTGCTCACCCAGCAACCCTACTGGTTCTGTGTATAGTCAGGAGGAGCTGGAAGGTCTGAAGAATGTGCTCCTGAAGCATGAGAATGTCATCGTGATTGCCGACGAGATTTACGAACACATCAACTATGTGGGCAAGCACGCTTCAATGGCTTCGTTCGCTGACATCAAAGACCGTGTGGTCGTCATCAATGGTGTGTCTAAGGCATACGCAATGACAGGTTGGCGTATCGGTTTCATCGCTGCTCCAGAATGGATTGTGAAAGGCTGCAACAAGCTGCAGGGTCAGTACACCTCAGGTCCTTGCTCTGTATCTCAGAAGGCTGCTGAAGCTGCTTTCGCTGGTGACCAGCAGTGTGTGGAGGATATGCGTCAGGCATTCGAGCGCAGAAAGAACCTCATCGTGAAGCTCGCTAAGGAGATTCCTGGTCTCGAGGTGAACAACCCACAAGGTGCGTTCTATCTCTTCCCCAAGTGCTCCAGCTACTTCGGCAAGAAGGACGGCGATCGCGTCATCAACAACTCCACCGACTTCGCTATGTACCTGCTCGAAGTGGGTCATGTGGCCACAGTGGGTGGTGACGCCTTCGGTTCCCCTGAGTGCTTCCGCATGAGCTATGCGACCAGCGATGAGAACATTGTGGAGTCGATGAAGCGCATCAAGGAGACCTTGGCACGACTGAAATAACTTTTTCACTATAATGAAAGGACTGCTAACAATGACCCTCTTGGCATTGGCTCTCTTGGTCAATGCTCAAGAGGGTTTTGTGTCTTACACGGAGGGCGTCATCACGTCTGATTTCGTCCCTGAGGGCACGATGAAGCAAGACCTCTTGCAGATGTTGGCAGATTTCTCCACTTATATGGTCAACGACTGGCAGGAGTGCCAGGCGCCCAACGACATCGGTGAGACTTGTGGCTGTTTCAAGGGCGAGAACACGATGGCGAATGACGAACGTGGAGTGCGTCCCAATGCCGACCTCTCGATGATCTGTGCCTTCCTCGTGAAGTATGGAAAGCCGGCTAATGTGAAACTGCCTGATGGAATCCGTTGGGAACAGCTCGAAGAATTGGCGAGGAAGTCGCTGGTGTTCGCCTACTCCACCCATAAAGCCAACAAGCTGAAGGTTTGCAAGGGCAACAACTACTGGGGTTCCACCTCCTCGTCGGATGCTGTGTGGGAGTCCTCCCTCTGGGCGATGTCTGTGGCTTATTCCGCATTCTTCCAATGGGAACGACTCAGCGAAGCACAGAAGGGTTACATTTACGCCCTGCTGAAGGCGGAGTGCAACTACGAACTGGAACGCTCGATTCCCACAGGTTATGCTGGTGACACGAAGGCGGAGGAGAATGGTTGGGAGGCAGATGTGTTGGCTGCCACCTTAGGACTCTTCCCCAACGACTCGTTGGCACCTCAATGGTTTGAACGGCTGAGGGCATTTGCCATCAACAGCTATTCACACCCTTCTGACCAGCACAATCAAAAGGTTATTGACCCTGAGTATGACAACAAGACCGTTGCTGATCTCTACCAAGGGCAGAACCTCTACGACGACTATTCTCTCCAGAACCACAACCTCTTCCATACCTCCTACCAGAATGTGGTGATGCAGGAACTGGGTGAGGCGGCTTTGGCACTCAAGATGTTTCAGCAGGGCTTGTATGGTGAAGAGAAGTGGAAGACCCATGCTCTCATGCACAACAATCAGGAGGTGCAGGACAGCATCCTCAACTGGCTTGCCCTCGCTGATGGTGAACTGGCGATGCCCAACGGCAATGACTGGAGCCTCTTCCTCTATGACCAAATCACTTCATACACCACACAAGCCTGTTTCCAGCGTGACCCTCATGCGCTGATGCTGGAGAATATGGCATACAAGTACATCCAGGCACGTCAGAAGACAACGGCTGATGGTTCGTGGTTGCTGCGTCCTGATGTGGGAGCAAGACGTATGGGTGTGGAGGCACATCGTGTGATGATGACCTACCTGATGCACGACGTGCTTTCGACTGCCGACCTCAAACCCACGAAATGGAAAGACTTCAACAAGACCTTCAGCAAGGCAAAGATTCTTCCTTGCCAGAACATCGTGCGCGCTGCCTCCGATGATCGCTTCACCTGCTTCTCGTGGAGCGACGGCTTGAAGTCCTACACAGGTTACTTTGCTTCCAACTCGCCCGACAAGAACAAAATCGTGGTGCCCTATCGTGCCAATAATACGGGCAATCTGCTGGGTTGGTACGAGGTGGAAGGCAAACGGACCGATGCGACACCCGTAGTGAAGGGCAATTATCTGTTGGAGGGCAACAGCTATGTGATGAATGGCGAACTGAACACGAACGAAGGGACACTCAATCATCGCTTCGTCCTCTATTCCACTCCCACAAATGCCCTCATCTATCTCGACTATGTCACAGCCAACACGGATGCCACCATCACAGCTGCAAAAGGTGGTCTATTGGCTATCTCTACCGATGAGCTGACGAAGACCTCGCGTACATTGTATTATAATAAGTGGCAAGAATTTGGGGGCAAGGAGCAAGGAGCAGGGGGCAAGGAACTGCTGATCACTTTTGGGAGCAACTGGGTGAATATTGACAATGAATTAGGAATCATCAAAACAGTTGACAATGGACAGTTGACAGTTGACAGTTCCATGCGGAGTGTGAAAAACAAGGCGACAGCCAACTGTCAATTGTCAACTATCAACTGTCAACTGACAATGGCCTTTGGCGATCGCTCTGTCAACAACTCCATCTTCACCTCCAAGCTCTATCCTCTCTATAGCGATGTCCATCGTCAGGTCAAAGCAGGAGAGGTGGTGGATGCACGCAATTTGGTCTATTACAGCCGCATCAATGCCACCAAGACCCAAAAGATGGCAACGAAACTTGTCTCGCTGAAGGACCAACTGCCTGAGGGTTGGAATGGTGTCATCGTGCCCGATGCAGGATGCTCCTACCTGCTCATCAGCAATTTCAAGGGTGAGAACACAGCCAACCTTACCAACTTGAAACTGAAAGGTTGGACACCCGTGTTCCCTGAGGCAACCCGCATCAACAAAAATGGTTCCACCCTCACCTTGCAGTTGGAGCAGAACCATTCTGTCGTATTTCGGGCGAAAACAAGCGGAAACATAATAAAATTTTAGGTTTCCGCTAATTTATTAACAATTATTCTTCTATTTCCACCCCGCCAATAACAGAACAAAAACCACAAAAGTACTCTTTTTTACTTGACAACACAAACTTGTATTGCCTATAAAGTTCCTCCATTTGCTATCTCCACATTCCAACTTTGGTCATCTTTATTCGGATAGTTGACCCGACATCTCGTCCAATCAGGTAAAACCCGCGTGAACGAATCGTTCCACCAGCTTATCCTTTTGAATTATCTTCCAAAGGTGTCACGTTTTGTTACTCCTTTTTGCATTTTTGCTGACATTTTGTAAGTATCCAAAAGATGCTGTTACACTCCCTCATAATACACTCAAAAAACTGCCCAGTTAGAAAAAACTCTTTTCTCAGTTAAGAAAAATATTTTTTCCAGTTAGGCAGCAAAAAGTTGCTAACCGGACGCTCTTATACGCTGTTTTTCTCTATGTCAGCCATTGGGGCAGAAAGCTAACAAAATGTCAACTCAATCATTCCATGAGAAAACTATCGAATATTCACAAGCTTGCCTACATCCAAATACAACTGGGTACACAGATGTGACATCACGTCATGATAACGATCATCGTGTACACGCAGTAGGTCATCAAAGAAATGATACCTTTTCAATTCTTCACAATAACCATCTGAGTCTGGATAAGTTTCAAAATGTTGTAACAGGTTTACCAAATAGCAAAACAATTCATCTTTGTTCATATACGATTGGATGATGCCAAGATAACGGCTTTTGGTCTGCTCGCCGATCGTTTCATCACTCAAGACCGTAACCACTTCATGATACACATACTTGAAAGCATGACTAAAGCGCACAGCTTGATCTGCACCAATGTACTCTTTGTATTTCTTCCATATATCAACAAGGTCTTGAATGGTTCTCACTTCATCCCGCCTTTTGTGGAAAAAATGGTAGAAACCTGTGCTCAATGACTTATCAGCAAAGATTTCCTTATGATTGGCGATTAGCTGAGCAAACAATGTGTTGAAAGCGCTGTTCTTTCGCATCCTCTGCGATTCCCCAAAAGCAAGAATCGCCATGATGGCAGCCACGACGGCACCAATTGCTTCCATTATATTCCAGCTCATTTATCGTTCCTCTCTTTAAGCCATTTCCTAACAATCTCGCTCACAGCTGTAACAGCTTCTTTGATTTTTGCTTCCACCTCTGTCATACATTCAAAGCACCCTTCTGTATCGCGAGATGCTTCATGGCTTACCTCATCTTTTCCATTATTCTTATTCAACTCTGCCAAACAGAATTGAGCAAACCGATAACGCATCTCCTTCTCCTTGCTAGAATCGGGCAAACGTTTGATGAGAAGTGCTACAAGGTATGTCAAACAAGCCAAAGCGGCAGGAAGAGTGACCAACGCCAAGCATACGCACACACAATCTCGCAGACAACAACAAGTGGAGCATAAAAGGAAACAGCCCACACCTACGCCTATCACCATCAATAGCAGGATCACAATGACGATGCATACAACCCAAGAACTGCACTTCGTGTCTGACTTATCATCAGAGAGTAGTTCACGTACAACAAGATAATTGTACAGATTTTTATTGCAGTCTCCCATAATTCTATAATTTTATTTCGAATTGAACCATTTTGTGTTGAATTCCTCGGTATCACCATATTCATCTGGATATATGTAGAAAGCTCTATTGTATCGTCCACCTTCCATACCCAAATCAATCATTACAGACTTGACAGGCTTATGGCTTATTGTATTGGGGACCACAGATCTTTTAACTCCCGAGGTTACTTTTTTGCATTTCCCTGCATCACGCCATGAGCCTTTATAGAGAGTTGGTGAGCGCCGTTCAATGTGAGGTTTTTGAGTTTCTTGTCTTACACTTTCCAAATTACGAACCTTGGCCATGGCCTGTTTAAATGCCTCACGGATAGGCGCATCGAACTCCACGAACTTCTCATAATCATAAGTCCAATCATCTCCTTCCGATAGTTGCATCACTCTCTTGTAGATAGCCTCACGTGATGGAGCATTAAACCATAAATATTCTGAAGAATTATACATTACACTATGTTCGCTTGGTCTCCACAATTCTTCAGGCCACATCCATGCGCCTTGATAGATTCCTACTTCATCCTTATATCGTTCATCTTTTAAGAAATGAGCCCAAGGCACCTCTTCCGGGTTGTCCGTTGCAGAGACATTCATACCCCATCCTTTGTCATGATAGGCTGTCTTTATCCAATTCCGAAAGTCTTCATTTGCGTCGTCTTGGGTGTGGTTCTCCTCATATCCACTGTAAACGTATTCATCCAGTAATTTTCCAAATCCGTGTCCTCCTGTTTCGTGACATATATTGTTTGAAGGACCTCCTTCTTCTATCCATGCAATGGAGGCACCACTTTCCCACATTCCTGTTTCACCACTGTAGAATATGTTGCTTTTCTTGTTGTTTATTACGGTAACGGTCACGTTGTCCATATCAACATTTGGAACTTTCTGTGCATATTCAAAAACAAGGTCGTTGTTAAAATGGAACTTATGCTCTGACCCCTTAGGTCCGTTAGGAGAAACGACCTTGACAGCATAAACATTAAAGCGATTACGTAAAGACGTATATGGCTCAATTTTAAAGAAATATTCCATCGCTTCATGCATATCTTTCTCATATTGTCCTCCATCTACAAGCAAAGTGTCCACATACATGTCGCCCATGAAGACCAAATCAATACCTTTCCCGATAGTTGCTTTTTGCAATGTCAACACTTCGCCGTCATGACTATAATCAGTGGATTCATATTTGGACGGTTCGTAGGTTTCATGCTCAGTTGGTTCGCCAAGGTATATTCGAAGTACGCTATCAACTTGTGCGACACAGACTGGATCCCACAGTCCATCCATCGAATTTTCACTGTGCCATAGTAAGTTGCCTTCTCTATCAAGTAAACTCATACTCCTCATGAATCCTATATCTGCCTTATCAAAGTCTTTTGTCCAAATGATTGATTTGGGCAAACCAGAACGTTGCTGATCCACAATTTCTTGGCGAGACTTCTCATCATCTGGAACTCCTCGCAGAGTAGCAATAAAGCCAAGCCCCTTTTCACAATAATCAAGGTATTTGTTTACAAGCTCTTCATTAATACCATCGGTACCGGCAGCAAAGAATACCCACGTGATTTTATTTTTCTTCAACATATCATATGTGTTGGAAATGGTTCCGTTAATGAAATCTTCAACTTCCACACTGTCAATGCGTAGATTGATGTCTTCCATATCAAAACCGCCCCCCAACCATGGTATTTGTTGGATGAAATTCCACCCAAACTTCGCCCAATTTTTATGATGACGAATATTGTAAGGAATTTTTCCGTATAAAGCAAATGAACTCAAATCCAAGACTCCTTTTTCATCATCAACATCATCAAAAAAAACTACAAAACTTTCAGGAAGTGTACCATGGACACCTATATATTGTTGAACGCCAGCCAAATTCAAATTTACAATATGGTCATTAATATGCCAATAAGGGGTAGGCTCATATCCTCCCATAATTGTGTTATTATTTATGCCGCAGAATCGATTACCTGTGCCAACATGTTGTATTTCCCACTCCCACAACGGAGCATCACTCCACCAATTGTTCCTACCCCAATTCTCATAATCTGTTGCGTCACAGAATTCACGTAATGCTGCCATGTGTTCTTCTGAAGTATGTTTAAAGGGTTTACCCAATTGACACATTTCTATTGTCCTGTCAAATGGACCTACACATAACCCTATATGTACATGCCTTCTTGATCCCGAATCATTCCGTGAAAAATGTATTACAGGTTTACCTTCTTCATTATAATACCAATCAATACCTTCAGCAATAAAATTTTCTTTCCCATTATCATACTCTTCCCAACGAATAATTAGTTTGGAATCTGGCAGATTTGTGTCAAGTGTGAACTCGTTTTCTTCATTCGAGAAGTACACTTGACTATATACATTATTGGCAAATGGCAGTCCTGTATAATTCATGGTAATACTATCTCGCATTTCACCACTTACAATATACCAAGTTTCAGTATGTGCGTTATAATCATCCTTCTTTCCTCTATTCCATGCATCATAATCATTATCCTTTCCGCAATTCCAGCCATACATGTACCTATTTATACCATCATAAGAAAAGGATGGTATAGGATTCCCATCTTGACGAATTAAATAGGGAATCTCACTTCCTATACAAGAAGCCATAATATCAAATGATCCACCGTCTGCTGGAAGGTTGATGGTATGGACTGTAGCTACCAAATGGGGGAAATTAAACTTCACACTATCTACCACATTATACCTCTTTTCCCCATCTTTAGTAACGAATATTTGTTGATATACTGTGGAACCCAAAAACTTCGGAGCAACATAGATGCTGTCTATCCCTCCATTAGCAACAACGTCTGGTGTCTTCTCCCCATCATGGAAAATGTGTATGGCCTGTGAAAAAGCCAATAATGAAGCATTCAAAAGAATGTAAAAAAGTATTAGTTTTTTCATCGATTTCTTATTTTTAGAGTTTCATCATTTACCTTAATAACACACATTCCTTTAGGAAACTCTGACAGAGATAAGGCATGTTTACCAACACCAAGGCTTTTCGAGAGGATCATTTTACCACCCATATCATATACAACAATAGTGGCATTGCCTGTCAAAACTTCGATGTATAATGCATCCCCTTTCCATGAAAACATCGTTTCCTTTTTACTCTTGATATTGGTTATATTAGAGGCATCGGCACTAATGATTGTCATCTTGTCCAAGTCATGCGTGGACAATCCGATTTCGTGATTGGCTGTCTTGATGTTCATTTCACTATAAACTCCATCTCCAAAAGTGATTATCGGCTTATCTCTTAATAAAAACGAGACTTCTGTTCCGTCATTCTTGCTGATGACAAGTTTTTGGACGTCTTCTGCCATTGTGCATTGTGGAAAAAGCCACATTACAAAAAGTGTATATATCCACAATTTTGCATATAAGTTTTGCATGTTGTAAAATAAGTTTACAAGAAAGGCGTGCAACTATCCGTGCCTTGCTTCCTATCGTGGTTACCGCCAAGTAAACCTGTTGCATTGCAAGTGTGAATAGTCCACGCCAAATCAGCGTGAACTTTCAGACAACTTGCCCCCTGCAACATACAGCCTTAGGCTGTTAGAATATTGGCGGTATTCCGATAGGGTGACAAGAGCTAAAAGCTCTATTATCTATATGTACGAATAGGAACAACACACAATCTTTGGTTATAGATTCCGTTTAAGTTCCCTTTTAGGAGAGCCGCACCCGTGCCGCTTCATCCCAATTTTTCACTTTAGTGCTATCTCTTTCTTACTAATCCTTTAAAGATTTAACTAATTTTGATTATCCATACATTATGTATGTGTCCCACCCTCTCTGATCACCCTGGGGCTCTCAGCATTGGGAAGAACAATTGCAAATTAAAGAATTTTAATCTTATTCACCAAATATTTATGAGATTATTTGTCACATTTATTTATTTTTTTATGAAATTCTGTTTCTGTGTGCGCACACAGTGAGATGAACTTTTGAAGAAAGTACCTGATGTAGAAAGAATATACATCAACAGAAAACTCGTTGAACTTCACAGCCCAACGAGTAATAACCATTATTGTTTAACCTATATTCCCAAAAAATCACGATTTTGAGAATAAATACAAGATAAAGGAAGGGGACTCCCCCAAAACGTTGAGTTAACTCATTTCATCGTTTGAATTAACTCATTCGATGATTTGAATTAACTCAGTGTTTTTAGCAGTCAGCGAACCTGCTTTAAAACAACGGCGTTAGTGACTCGATCTAACAGCGTATGAAAAGAGGGGTAGTAGTAGGCTTGAACCATCAAGAAGCAAGAAGGCCGCCTGCAAGAAGCAAGCGGCCAATCGTCAAGAAGCAAGTCACGGGCTGGTTATCCGTAGATAATCTTACCTGTTTCCTTATCGGTGTTTTCCTCGATGAAGGACTTGTTGTACTGTGTCATACCACGCAGGGACATACCCATGTTGGAGAAACCACCATCGTGGAAGAGCGTCTGCATAGTCACCTTCTTGGTGAGGTCAGAGAACATCACGATGCAGTAGTCAGCACACTCGTCTGCACTTGCATTGCCCAGTGGAGACATACGGTCTGAGAAGTCGTAGAGACCATCGAAGCCCTTGATGCCCGAACCTGCTGTCGTGTAAGTAGGCGACTGGCTGATGGTGTTCACACGCACACCCTTCTCACGACCATAGATGTAACCGAATGAACGGGCGATAGATTCCAAGAGAGACTTGGCATCAGCCATATCGTTGTAGCCGAAGAATGTACGATGACTGGCCACATAAGTGAGCGCCAACACACTGGCATTGTCAGCCAGAGCATCCATTTTCTTAGCCACCTGCAACATCTTGTGGAAAGAGATAGCAGAGATGTCCAATGTCTTGTCCAAGAGACTATAGTCGAGGTCATCGTATGTGCGCTTCTTTCTCATGTTCGCACTCATGGCGCAAGAGTGGAGCACGAAGTCAATCTGACCACCCAGTGCCTTCTGAGCCTCAGAGAAAAGCATCTCCAAGTCTTCCACACTCGTGGCATCGGCAGCAATCACTGTCGCGTTGGTCTTCTCTGCCAGTTCCGCGATGGTACCCATGCGGCAGGCAACAGCTGTATTGGTGAGTACTATCTGTGCACCTTCTTCGTAAGCACGTTCTGCCACCTTCCAAGCGATGGACTGATCGTTCAATGCACCAAAAATGATTCCCTTTTTACCTTTCAGCAAATTGTAAGCCATAAGATTCGTTTTTTTACCTATTAATATACTAATCTGTGTAAATCGGGTGCAAAGGTACGAATAAGTGAGCACAATACAAAGGAAAAACAAAAGTTTTTACTTTTATTGTCGAACGAAAGTACTTTGGGCGCAGCCAACGGTACGAAGAAAAGTGAAAAGTGAAAAGTGAAAAATCTACGTTTCCAACCCATTAAAACAGCCTTAAATAGGGCGTTTTTACTTTTTGTACACCACTTTTGTCCGTTTTCCCAAAAAA
>JAGAAZ010000160.1 GCA_017614895.1 Bacteroidaceae bacterium
GTAGTGAAAGATGAAGACAGTACAAAATAAATAAGAATTTATTTTTACTTCATCTTATACAACTTATACTGGAAAGTCAGCAGCACATAGTGCGGATTGCCTGAACTGCGGCTCTCGCTTCGTCCTGTGGCTGTTATGTATGAGCTGAAGTTGCTTCGTTCCTGCAGAATGTCGTTCCACGTGAGTTTCAGTAAGCCTCTGTAGTCGCGCAGCACCTTGTATTCAACACCCAGATTCCAGATGAAATCCGTGCGGTTTCCATCTCTCATCTTACTCCCTTCTTGTCCAGAGATGTTCAGGTCGGTCTTGAGGGTGAGCCTGTTTCCCAACCAATAATTCCAGGTGCTGTTGAGGCTATAGGTATGACTCTTTTCATCCGAAGTCATATAGTTGCTTTCGCCCCATTGGTAGCGATAGCTGCCATTCAGCGTCAGGTCGAAATGTTTGGTGTACAGCACGAACTGAGGTGTTAAGGAAATGGTGTGTATATTTGAATAGCCCTTTCCGCTTTCTGTCGCACCAAGCGCTTGCATATAGCTCACCGAATGGTTGTAGTTATAGCCGCCGTTTACACTGATATTTGCGTGCTTGAAGTCGGTTCGATAGCTGGCATTTCCGCCAAGTCTCCAGTCGCCATTGATGTTCTCAGGTGTGGAGATTGTTCCTCCTGTCTTTGGGTCATAGATGGATCGATTTGAAATATTGTTGCGTGAGAAGGAATAGTCGGCATTTAACGACCATCCCCCGCCCCAATTGGTGTTCAGGTAAAAGTAATGGTTTTCCGGCTTCTTGAGGTTCGGATTGGCTATCCGGATGTAGAGCGGATTATTGTTTGTAGTAGGTTCCACCAGGTTCGAGCCAGGAATCAAACGGTTAGAATACTGATAGCTCAAACTCACATAATGATTCTGTGAGATTCTGAACGACAGGTTGGTGTTCGTATTCAGGAGCGGTGCCTGTTGTGTGGTGTCTGCCATCACGCCGTCCTTGCGTTCGTAGTGGTAAGTATCGCGCGTAGGAGCAATCCTGATGTTTTGACTAAAGCCAAAGCGCTTGAAGTTCAAACGATAGTCGATACTTATATTGTGGGCATCCGTCTTTGTTTGTTGGTAGGTGCTGATGCTGTCCAGTCGCTGGTGGTTGTTCGTCAGGTCGTAATAGACACGCTCCGATTCACTATTATTGTGTGTGAATTCATAGGTGAAAGTTAATGCCTGGCGTAACTTTTCCGGACCGAAATCGAAACCGCCCCTTGCCGTCAACCCGAGACGTTCCGAATTGGTGGGAGCGATGTTTTCTCGCAGATAGCGCCACACACTGTCGCCATATTGCACGTAATCCGTCTGCTGCTGTTCTGTTGATGATTGAAATCTGCTGTTGGTGTTCAGATTCATACGAACTTCCATATGAGCATTCGCATCTCCTTCAAAATACTGGTAAAAGTTGCTTTGCATATTGACCGTCTGCTGATGCGAACGGCTCGAGGACTCACTGCTTCTGCGGTTCAGCGTGATGCCAGCCAGCTGTTCCTCGTCCATCAGTTCGTTGTTTTCGCCCACGAACGGATTGCCGTTGTAGGTGGCACTGCTCGATTGGCTATGTGACTTAGAGTCGCTGTAGCTATAGTTCACATTCGCATTCAAACTACCTGCTTTTAACGGTGTACTGATATTGAAATTATGGCTCGTGTTGCTGTCGTAGTTTTTCGACTGAGAAGCCGAAGTCGAATACTGCTCGTATTCAGGCATGATGGTCGAACTGAGGGATTCCTGGTCGCTTCGCCGGTCAGTGTAGGAATACTGGGGGCGATACTGTACATTGGTTTTGCCAAACTTTCTCCTGAAACTTCCATCAATACTGTTATTGCTGTTTTTCTTCGAGCTGGCATTGGGCAAATCGTCCAATCTCACGTTTGCGTTCCACTCTCCTTTATTGCCTTTCTTCCATTGCATCCCTTGCATCTGGAAATGGTAAGTGTTCTTGACAGTCGTCGTTCCTATCTCAGGCTTCGTCATCTCCACCTTATTCACGGGCTTTTTCGTAATCATGTCAGCCACCAAATGCTTCGTCGTGTCCGTACTCAACGTGTCTGCCTGCGTCTTATATACTCGGAATTGCTTCAAATCCGCGTTTTCGATGTTTTCCAGTGCGATCTTCATATCGTGGGCAAAGAACGACTCGCCATTCAGCCTGATCTCATGAATCACGCTGTCTCGGTAGGTGAGCTGTCCGTCTTCATACCGCAATCCGGGCATACGGCGCACCAGGTTGAGCAACACAGTTCCTCGGGGCATCTCAAACGCATCCACGTTGAACACCGTCGTGTCTCCACTCTCATACATCCGCTTCAACTCTCCGACAATCACTACCTCATCCATACTCATCGGCTTGCTTTTCAGCACGATGCTGTCGAGATTCAACTCCCAACCTCCCCCATAACTCTTATTGTCTTCGTCATAGTAGCGATATGCCAGCTTCAGGTCTTGCGTGTACGTTTCATACCCCACATACGACACCTTCATTCTCACTCTGGGCACATCGTTCTTCTTCACACGCTTCTTCAGCACATTCATTCCACGAAAAAAATGTCCGTCCTTGTTCGTCACCGCCACCTCCTTCACCGTCGTATCGTTCAGGCACACAAACTGGATGTTCGCACTGGGAAGCGGATAAGGCTTGGGCTCCATCTCGTCTGTACCTAATATGCGGCCAGATATGTTCAGCCAAATCTGCTCTCCCACCGTCTGACGGCGATTGGTCTGACCGCCCCCAGAAATATACACCTGTGCCTGCATCCCAATCGACATGCAGAACAGCAAAACAATCCATATAGCCTTCTTCTTGCTCATTACTCTCAACCTTTAAGTGGTTCGACGTACTTTTTTGAAAACGATGCAAAGATACGTTTTTTCCCCTCAAACCTCCAAGAAAATCAATTTACAAAAATTTTACATTTTATTTAGGGGGTGGAAAAAGAATTTTACAAAAATTTTACATGACTTTTGTAGCTCCCTATTTTTCAGCGACTTATGCAAAAATATGCCTTTACAAATCTTTTTTAATGGGATAGAAAAATTTAGTTCCCTTTTTCTTTTGTATTGTATGCAGTTTTTTACTACCTTTGCAAGAAACCTATTTTTATGTTCTCCCACGAGGAAAATTTTGCGCCCCAGTTAGGAAAATAATTTTCCCTAACTAGGCAGCAAAAAGTTGCTACCCTTAAGGAAAAATTTTGCTACCATTAATAGTAAATACTTTTTCCATTAATAGTAGTCCCGACAGCACCCTTTTAAATTGCCGACGACAATCTACTCTTTTGCCGCCGTTTCGAGGACAGAGAAACGCCGTCTCTTTAATGCTTTGCCGCCGTCTCTTTTATTCCTTGCTGACAATAGCCTACTGTCTTTCATAACAAAGGCTCACTCTTTCACATAACAATGCCCCACTCTTTGACGATAGAATAGCCTACTGTTGTTTCATAGAGGAAACCTAAGGGAAACCTTACGGTAACCTTAGGGCAACCTTACGGTGCTCTTTAGGCACATTTCCCAAAAAAAGTTCCACAAAAGTTTGGATGTATTTATATTTTGACCTACCTTTGCAACGAGAATTTATGCAATTGTTCTATTAACATAAAAAACAGAAACATTATGTCTTTCAGTCAAATGGCGCAATTGGAGTTGATGAATGCACTGAACAGCATCACCTCTGAAGCGGAGCTTAAGGAGTTCCGTGATCTTGTGGCAAACTACTTTGCTCAAAAGGCTCAAAAGGCCATAGATGCGCTGTGGAATGACGGTAGCATCAATGAAAACACCATAGAACAATGGGGCGCAGAACATATGCGCACCCCCTATCGTTATGCGTCGCATCGTTCTTGACACCAATTGTCTGTTTCAATCATCAATATAAAGGATTTTGTAAGACAATTAAAATAGCAAGTTCCATAATAAAATCCAAGGCACAAGGTTTTTCCTTCGTGCCTTTTTCTTTTTTTCACTCTATCGAAAAATAAATAGGGCGAGTTTGTCGCTGATTTTCCTTATTCCGATTTTGATTTTCCGTTTTACGGATATATCAAGGAAAGGTCGTTTGATTCTACACGTAAAATGAAGGTAAGCTGGGGTTGCGATTCGCGACCTCTGCTGAGGAATACTTGGTCTCTGTTTGAAAAAAGATGAGAAAATTTGGCTGTATGAAATATAAGATGTATTTTTGCAAGTGAATATGCGCTACGCGATTAGCGAAACTTGAACATATTAATACAAAATAAGCCTATTCAATAAGCGTATGAACAAAGTTGGTGAAATCTTGCATCGTTGGTCAGAGACGAGCCTCGTGCTCCGTATCTTCATTGGTTTGGTGATAGGTACCGTTTTGGGTCTGACTGTGCCGCAATGGACGGGCATCGCCATCTTGGGAAAGGTGTTTGTCAGTGCCTTGAAGGCGATAGCTCCTGTGTTGGTGGCTGTGTTGGTGGCAGCCAGCATAGCCAAAGCGAGTGGAGGATTGGGACCCAAGTTCCGCACCGTCATCATCTGCTATCTTGCCAGTACAGTGGTGGCAGCCATTGGTGCTGTGGTGGGCAGTTTCCTGTTTCCTGTCAATTTGCAGTTGAGTGATGTGGCAGAAGGTGCAGCTCCTGGTGCCTTGACAGACGTGTTCACCAATTTGCTCACCAACATGGTGACGAATCCACTTTCCTCCGTCTCGTCAGCCAACTATATCGGCATCCTCTTTTGGTCTATCCTCATTGGCATAGCCCTGAAACGGTTGGCAAGTCCACAGACCATCAGTATGGTGAGCGATTTTGCAGAAGTCATCTCGCAAATCGTTCGATGGGTGATCCAGTTTGCCCCGTTCGGAATCTTGGGTCTGGTGTTTTCGTCCGTCTCAGAAAGTGGTCTTGAGACATTCACCACCTACGGACAATTAGTGCTGCTGTTGGTGGGTTGCATGCTCTTCACCACCTTGGTGCTCAATCCGCTCATCTCTTTCGTGATGCTCCATCGTAATCCCTACCCCCTCTTGTTCACTTGCTTGAAAGAAAGTGGTCTGCAAGCCTTCTTCACCCGTTCATCGGCTGCTAACATCCCCATCAACATGTCTTTATGCAAGAAACTTGGACTTGACGAAGATTTCTATTCCGTGAGTATTCCATTGGGTGCAACCATCAACATGGATGGAGCGGCTGTGACCATTACTGTGATGACCCTTGCAGTAGCCCACACGATGGGTGTAGAGGTGACCTTCCTCTCAGCCTTGTTCTTGAGCATCATTGCCACCTTTGGAGCTTGTGGCGCATCGGGTGTGGCAGGTGGTTCGCTTCTGCTCATCCCTATGGCATGCTCGTTCTTTGGCATCTCCAATGATATTGCCATGCAAGCCGTAGCCGTTGGTTTCATCATTGGTGTCATTCAAGATAGCGTGGAGACAGCGCTCAACTCCAGTGGCGATGTGTTCTTCACTGCCACAGCAGAGTACTATGACAGAAAGAAAAAGGTGAAGGGCTAAAGATGAAGGAAGACGGAAACATTTTATCGCTCGACAATTCTAAACACCCAATAAATGAGGAGGATGCCTATCAGTAGGCATTGCGAAAAGGCTTGGCGTGTTTTCGTGAATTTTTCCATGAATAGGAAAAAGTTTTTTGAAAAAAGTTCCACAAATTTTGGAAGATAATGAAAAAAGTTGTTAATTTGCCACCAACTTTAGAAAAGGAGCGAGAGACCGTGATGAGGGGAAGGGACTATCAACGACAATCATAGCATCTAATCTTATACAAAACATGAGAAGAAAAACTAATATGAAGTCATGGGTGATGTTGGTAGGGGCATTGCTCACTTCTGCTGCATCGATGGCTGCAAACAGCGGGTATGTCAGCAAGGCAACCGAAGATGTAGGTGAGAAGAAAATGTGTGTCATTATCCATGAGGCACAACGTACCACCGCCTTCGATTTGGAGGCAAGACCCATCGTTTCGTTCACAGACAGCGATGTGAAGTTGGTTTGTGGCGATATGACCGTCCTATATCCCTTGGACAACTACCTCAAGCTGACCATTGAGGAGGTGGATGTGGCGACAGACGTAAAGGAGCTCTCTACGGAAGCCTTCAAGATTACAGGCTCTGTTATCACTGCCCAAGGGAACGAAAATCTGTTGCTTTATAGTATCGATGGAATATGTCTTCTTCAGGGGAAAGCGAATGCAGAGGGCGTGGCAACACTCTCTATCAGCCAGTTGCCAGCTGGCACTTATATCGTAGTTATTGGAAAACAATCATTCAAAATCAATAAGAAAAAATGAAAAAATATATTATGAGTGCCCTGCTGCTTTGTGGCATGGCTCAGTTGGCAAATGCCCAAGGTTATTACATCTACAAGAATGGTGTGAAGCAGACCGTTATGGCCACAGAAATGGACAGCCTTGTGTTCTTCAGGGAGGCGGAGAAGGTGCCAGACCCAGACCCTGTTGATCCTGACAAGCCTCTTGCTGCCAAGGATGCCACTGAACGTACTGCCGATCTGAACAAGGAATGGTACGAGCGGTTGGACTTTACTGACAATTCTGAGTTGGAGAATGCTAAGCGTGGACTGATTGAGGCAACTCCTGACCTTCTCATCACAAATGAACGAGGGGAAGTGTGGAACATGGCTGCATATAAGTTCTTGTTGGCAGAAGGAGAAGCACCCTCTACGGTCAATCCCAGTTTGTGGCGAAATGCTATGTGCAATGTGCAGACAGGTCTCTTCAAGGTGTGCGAAGGAATCTACCAAGTGCGTGGTTACGACATGGCTAACATGACTTTCATCAAGACCAAGAACGGTTGGATGATCTTCGATGTGTTGATGGGTAAGGAAGTGGCTCAGGCTGCCATCGACCTCTTCAAGCGTAATATCGATACCAATCCTCGCATTGTGGCTGTCCTCATCAGTCATAGCCACGCGGACCACTATGGTGGTGTGGGTGCTATCGTCAATGCCTCCAACATTGCTGATGCCAACCTGCCGCTTGCCGAACAGATCAAGTCTGGCAAGATTGCTGTCATCACGCCTGCTGGTTTCATGAAGCACGTCATTGCCGAGAATGCCTATTGTAATGCAGCGATGTCACGTCGTGCGTCTTATCAGTATGGCGCCAACTTGCCTAAAGGCGTGACAGGTCGCATGGCGATGGGTATTGGTATGGGTGAGAGCACCAATTCGCCACTCACGCTGATGCCACCTACCTACGAAGTGACGGAGGATGAAACCGTCACCATCGATGGCATCACCGTCACCTTCCAGCTCACTCCTGGTACTGAGGCTCCTGCTGAGATGAATGCTTACTTCCCAGACTATCGTGCCCTTTGGATGGCAGAGAACTGCACAGGTACTCTCCACAACCTCTACACCCTGCGTGGTGCTGCTGTGCGAGATGCAGAAGGGTGGTGTAACTACATCCTTGAGGCAGAGACCAAGTTTGCTGACAAGACGGATGTCGTCTTCCAGAGTCACAATTGGCCACATTGGGGTACTGAGGTCATCAAGGAATACCTCGAAAACACTGCTGCTATCTATAAGTTCATTCACGACCAGACGCTCCACTATATAAACCTCGGCTATACTTCCACTGAGATAGCCAATACCTTGCGTTTGCCTGAAAAACTCGATAAAGTTTGGTACACTCGTCAGTATTATGGAACTCTCAGCCACGATATCAAAGCTGTTTATCAGCGTTACATGGGTTGGTACGACGCCAATCCTGTCAACCTCAACCTCCTGAGTCCTGATGAGACAGCCAAGAAGCTTGTCGAATATATGGGTGGTGATTTCAAACGTATTCTTGAGATGGCTCGTGCTGACTATGCTAAGGGTGACTATCAATGGGTGGCACAGGTAACCAAAGAACTTGTTTATGCTGACCCCTCTAACATGGAAGCTCGTCGTCTTTGTGCTGATGCGCTCGAACAGTTGGGCTATCAGTGTGAAAGTGGTACGTGGCGCAACGCCTATTTGACTGGTGCGATGGAACTGCGAGCTGGTACGCCGACAGAGAAGCAGTATGGAACAGGCGAAGGCATCGCCAACATGCTGGGAGCTGGTAGCATCGACATGATTTTTGAATATGCTGCTATTGCAACTGACAGCCATAGTGTGGAGAATAACGATGTGACGGTTAACTTCATTATCGGTGACGAGAAATGTTGCGTGGTGCGTCGCAATGGTGTTGTCCTCACCTACAAGAACGAAACGTTCCCCAAAGCTGATGCTACTGCCAAAGGCACCAAGGCCGCTCTTGTCAACTACCTCAACGGCAACTTCACAGGTCTCACCATCACAGGCAATGAAGATGCTGTAAATACCCTCTTCTCTGGTGTAAACAAGCCTGTAATAAACTTCAATATTATTGAGCCGTAACCCTCTTGTGATTGATGACTTGGACACCTGAACTTCGTGATTTCATACAGGAACACCTGAATGATGATACCGCTGAGTTGCTTCTGGCAGCTCGGCGGTATCCAGATGTTGATGTACCATTTGCAGTGGAACAGATAGAAGCGCGTCGGAGGTTGAAAAGCAAGTTGTCTGAGTGGTATGAGAATGCGGAGCTCATCATGGGAGGAAAGGTACCAGCGGAACAATGTAGTTCGGAGGCGACTGCACGATATAAACGGAGCATCATTGAAGGGGAAAGCCTGTGCGATATGACCGGTGGAATGGGTGTTGATTTCTGGTATATGTCGGAGGGAATGAAGCAAGCCATCTATACAGAGAGGAATGAGGAACTCTGTGAGATAGCCAAACATAACTTTGAGGTACTGAAGGATGGGAAGCATCCAGAGGTGGAGGTGAGGTGTGGTGATGGACAAAAACTCCCCATTCCATCGGTGGATATCATCTATCTCGACCCTGCACGACGAGCAGGAGATGGGAGTCGTGTGTATGCGATGGAAGATTGTGAACCGAATATTGTGGAGTGGCAAGATGAACTCTTGCAAAATGCGAAGATGGTGCTGGTGAAACTCTCTCCGATGGTCGATTTGACCGATGTATTGAGGAAACTGAAGGGTGTGACCGATGTATATATTGTGGGAGTGAAAAATGAATGTAAGGAGGTATTGGTAAAACAAAGACCCACCCCAACCGTCCCTGTTGAGGGAGGGAGAGACCATGCGGGGTGTGTAAAGATACATTGTGTGGATTTCTTGACAGATAAGAATATCGAATACTCATATGATTTCTTGGAAAATCTCCCACCCAGAATACTTTCCCTCCCTCAACAGGGAGGGTTGAGGTGGGTCTATGAACCCGATGTGACCTTGATGAAAGCACAGGCATTTGGCAGTCTGTGTCAGCGTTACCCTGTCTATCAATTGGATTATGAGACCCATCTGATGACATCTGACGAATTTATCGCAGATTTCCCTGGTCGCATCTTCGAGGTGGAGAAACTGATTCCGTTTTCATCGAAGGTATTGAAACGCTTGAAGAAAGAGATGCCTCAAGCCAATATTGCTACACGCAATTTCCCTCTTTCTGCCGATGAATTGCGGAAAAGGACAGGCATCAAAGATGGGGGCAACATCTATATGTTTGGTGCGAAAATAAAAGGTGAGGGCGAACAACTGCTCATTTGTCAGAAACTGTAATGTTTTTTTGGCAAAAAATTTGGAGGTGTTGAGATATTAATATATCTTTGCATTTGTAATTGTTAACAATCACTCGTTTTACTTTATATCAGATCAATATGAAAACATCTAAACTTTTACTGACAGTCTTGGCGTTCTGTATTGCTGTTGCAGCTCTGGCAGATGACATCAAGATTCCGACTACCGATAAAAATCCTTTCGATTTAAAGATGGGTACGGTTACCAGCGAAGACACCCATGAGCATTTTACTAGCAACGGACTGGAGTGGATGCGCGATGGCGACAACATCACCTTTACCCTGCAGAACGAGCAGGAAGTGGACTACTACTTCGTGACCGTCAATGCCGACACGGGCAATGACGGCGTCACCATTGACCTGAGCCTGAAGACGGAGAAGGGCGACGCCGTGGCCGACACTACCTTTGGCATCCAACGGAAGGGCTGGTACCAGACGACGCCCTACTTGACTAAGACGAAAGCGATGAAGAAGGGCCGCTACACGCTGACCCTCACTTTCCACTCCACCCCGGGCAATACGACGGGCAACGTTAAGAGCATCAGCTTCCAATCGCCCGAACCCATCGCCATCCCGACGGACGATGACCACCCCTTCGACCTGACGAAAGCTTTCGTCCTCAGCAACAGCACGAACCAGCACTTCACGGACTACGGTGTGGAGTATATGTATAACGACAATCAGCTCATCTACAACCTACAGTGCTCGGAGGATATGGAAGTCTGTAACGTCTATGTGGGTTCCGACACGCAGTATAGTGAAGTCTCACTGGACCTCAATCTGACGAACCTGAACGGCGAGACGGTGGCCGACACCACCTTCCAGATAGAGAACAATGGCTGGTATAAGCCCGTCATCTACTCACTGCAACTGCGCACGCTGAAGAAGGGCCGCTATACGCTGACCTTCACATTCCACCAGTCGCATCATACTAACTGGAGCGCGTGCAACATCAGCAGCATCGCCTTCAAAAAGCCGCAAAACCTCAAGCCAGGTGATGACTTGGATATCGTGAACCCTGAGTTTGACGACGGTCTGAATGGCTGGACACGCGAAAATGGTCTTGGAAGTGGTACTTACAGCCTATTTGATAACAACATTTCACTCATACACTTCAATTACGGCAAAGGCTCGTTGTCGCAGACTATCTACAACTTGCCAGATGGTCTCTATTTGCTGCGTCTAAATGCCTACGACAGTACTCCTGGATGGAATGGCACGGATCCTATGGAACAAGACTTCTACGTTTTCCTGAACGACCGTATGGTGCCGATGAAGACCGCTTATGACGATGCTGTAGGCTACCGCAACATCTACCGCTTGCAAGACGACGTGACCAATACGACGAACAACGACTACCGCCGTCGTACAGATGGACGTTGGGTCCCCACCCACCAAAGAGAGTGGAACGAGGCGCTTGCCATGAAAGAACGTCTCTATGAGAACTGTGTGGTGGTTGCTATCACCAACGGACAAGCCACCTTGGGATGGAAGAAGACCGTGGACCGAGGTACCCGCATTCCTTGCGACCACGCCCGTCTGACTTATCTCGCAAAAAGCACCGACCTCAAAGCGTACGCTAACAGTATCAATGCCACTATTATCAATAATGAGGATGTGTCTGCTGCCATCGAGCGCACCATACTGACCAACGATCTCAAGGAGAGGCTTTCCACTTTGGAACAGGCTATACGCACGGAACTTGCTGCCAAACGGTCACATGCCCCACAAGCCATCGCCGAAGCAAATGCCATCATTAATGCAGAGTTGGCGTATCATACCGACGTGGAATTTATCGATGCCATTCTTCATGCCGAACACCTCATGCAACGCCTGCAACTGCCGTTCTACGATCTGACGCTTTCCTCGTCAGCCACACTTGCCAGCCTCATCGAGACACTGGGCATCCAGACGACCGACAGCATCAGCCTGAAGCTGAGCGGTATACCCAGCAGCGATGACCTCGCCACCCTGAAGACCCTCACCAAACTCACCGAACTCGACCTGAGCGAAACCACGCTCACCACCCTGCCCGAGCAGCAGTTTGCCGACATGAAGTTCCTGACGTGGGTGACGCTGCCCGACAAACTGGAAGCCATCGGCAACCGAGCCTTCGATTCCTGCTGGCGGTTGCGCGACATGGAACTGCCCACAACCCTTCGCAGCATCGACTATAGTACCTTTTGGGCGTGCTATAGCCTTGACCACGCCATCATCCCCGAAGGCGTGACGGTGGGTACCTCGGCTTACAGCCGCTCGGGAGTCAAGACCGTTGTGCTGCCCACGTCATTGAAAGAGGTTCCCTACAATATATTCTCCAATTGCTATGACCTTGCCGACATCCAGTTCTCAAAGCAAGAAATCATCGGTCAAGATGCCTTTTGTAGTTGCACCTCCCTCACCACCATCACTCTGCCTGAAGGCATGAAGCGGATGAACTCTAATTGCTTCGGTTCATGCTCAGGACTAACCTCTGCCACTCTGCCCAGCACACTGGTACTGGTATCAAGTCCTTTCGGCAACTGCAAGAACCTGCAAGAACTAACCTGCCTCACCATTGCACCTCCCTATCCTTCTGGCTCATCCATCGCAGGTGACTACTGGGGTAACGTAGAAACCACCCTCTATGTGCCGAACCTCTCAGTGGCATCCTATCAAGAGGCAGACAAATGGAACCAGTTCAACATTGTGGGCATCGACACGCTGCCGAACTACTACAGCATCATTTCAGATCTCACACTCGATATGACCGAAGCCCTGCCCGCCGACTACAAGCCCGATCTCACCTTCTCAGGGCTTTATGCCTACTGGGGTGGCGATGTCACTTCTATCCCCACCCGTGGCACACTCACCGTTGAAGGTTCCACCATGCTTTCTACCAAACGATTCACACAATACTATACCCCCTTCGCCCAGCGGTCGATGGCGAATCGAGGAGACTGGGGACCCGGCTACACCTCGCTCATCAATAACGGACAACTGCGTGCCGATACCGTCACCATCGACTTGTGCCTCTACACGAATTGCTGGGAATTCCTCTCCTTCCCATTCGACGTTAGGGTGAGCGACATTCGCTACCGCTTTGCCAATGTGCCCCTCATCATCTACGGCTACGATGCCCAGAAACGTGCCGAGGGCAAACACAGCGAGACATGGGTGGAGATGACCGCCGACAGCATCCTGCACGCAGGGAAAGGCTACATCTGGCAAACCACCATCCCTCAGAACCAAGTGGAATGGCGTTCTGAAACCTACGGTGGTGCCTTCAACTACCACTACAATATCTTTGATATCGATGCCATGCAGAATGCCAACAAGCCCCTCTTCTTCCGCTCGGACGACGTGGAGGTGACGCTCGAGAAATACACTTCTGAGTATGCTCACGATCGCTCATGGAACTTCATTGGCAACCCCTATCCCTGCTATTTCGACATCCATTGCATCGAGACCACGGCACCCCTTATTGTATGGACATTCACAAGTTCTTACAATGGCAGATATCAAGCTTACTCACCGCTTGACGACGACCTCATCCTCTTTCCAGGTCAGGCATTCTTTATGCAGTGTCCACTCGAACAAGATAAGGTGGTGTTTCTGAAGGAAGGACGTCAGCACAATCTCGAAGTACACTACGATACGGCCGAGAGTCCAATTCGTGCACGTGCTATGGCAAAGATGCCTCAACGGGAGGTTTTCAATTTGGTGTTAAAGGGGGAGAGATCGGAAGAATCGGATTCTTCGGAGAAGTTGGAAACCTTAGACCGTACCCGCTTCGTCATCAATCCTACTGCTGCCCTCGACTACGAGCCTGGACGTGATGCCAGCAAGTTCTTCAGTCTCAATGCTGGCACCGCCCATCTCTATACGCATGAGAATGGGGTACGATATGCCATTGACGAGCGACCCCTTGCTGACGGCACTGTGCAACTCGGCTTGCAGTTGCCCACCAGTGGCACCTACACCTTGCAGCTCGACACCAAGGCAGAAGAAACCGTCACCCTTATCGACCAGACCACTGGCAAGGAGACCCGTATGGACGGCAATTCCGAGGGCTACACCTTCTACGCCAACACTGGTACTTGCGACAATCGATTCGTCCTCTATCTGGGCGATGCCGCCACAGGCATTACTGAGGTTGCAACACCATTGCAGCAAGGAGAACAGCAGTTCTACGACCTGCAAGGCCGCCCCGTCAGCCACCCACAGAAGGGCATCTATATTCAAAACAACAAAAAAGTCATCATCAAATAAATGAGAGCCATGAAAAAGTTATTCAGTATATGCATCGTGCTGCTCTGCCAAATGGCAGCCTTCGCCCAGAGCGAGAACACGAAACACACCGTCACCGTTCTTGCCGACCCGGAAGGCTCATCCTGGGTTTACTCAGGAGGTTGGAGTTCTGATTCCTCCTTTGAGAAGGAGACAGGGCAGCAGGTAAATGTTACGGTATATCCAAACACAGGTTACGTGCTGGACACACTTGTATCGGCAGAAATCGACACCAAGAACCTAAACTATTACGGCAATGGATGGGATGTTTCGTTCACCATGCCTGACAAGGACGTGACCATTACTGTCCACGCTCACTATGCCCCCGAGCTGCCGCCTAACCCTAATGAAAGCGGATGGGACGAAGGGACGGGAAGTATCATCGTTAACAACTTCGCCCCAGGCAAGTTGCAAGATGCCATCTATCATTTCTTATATGACCCCGAGACCTACATTGCCGACTTTTCGAAGGTGAAGGCTATCACGGCAGTGGGTGTTATCACAGAAGATGACTGGCTGAGCATCTTCCTATACGATACCTTCAAGAATCTCACCTACCTCGATCTAAGTCGAACCACTGGCTTGAGCAAAATGGGCACCAGATACTACAATCCGGGCAATCCTACCTGCGAGACGCTGACTACGTTACTACTTCCCGCTACCATCGAGAGCATAGAAAACTATGCCTACTTCGACAGGCTCGAAGCACTCAAAAGCCTCACCTGCTATGCCACCACACCACCTAAGATCATCGCAAACGATTTTGGAAAACTGCCTGCGGATGCCGTTGTCTATGTCCCTGCAGAATCGCTACCGCTCTATATGGAGGCAGACGGATGGAAAGATTTAGAGATACAGCCCATCACCCAGGGTGTACACTCGCTCACCGTCAACCTGCCAAAAAGCACGACGGCTGGAAGTTTCAAGGACATGTTCCTCGAACTGGTCAACACCCAGACGGCACGTGTGCAACGCTACGTGATGACCAACAGCACTAAATATACCTTCTCCAACCTTATCAATGATACACATTATAATATATACATCAGGAACGCGCAAGACGACATCCTCGCCCGCATCGAAGGAGTGGATGTGAAGGGGCAGGACGTGAGCGTGACCTTTACCGAAGTGACCACTCCACAAGACATCACTCTGCAACTCATCACCCCTGAAGGCAAGGACGTGACGGACCAAGCCACCACGACGTGGACAGACCAGCGTGGCAACTACATCGCCACAGGCAACACCCTCGGTAGTCAGATGGCAGGGGCAAAAGTGCGCTTCAGCGTCCGACTGCCCGAGGCCTTGGGCATCCTCTATCAGTTGCCCACCGATTCGCTCATCACTGTGGGAAATGGGAAAGCCTTGGCTATCCACTTGCAGCCCTTGAAGACCGCCACCCTCAGCGGCACCGTGACTGCTGCCTCCACAGGCAGTCCCATCCGTGGTGCCAATGTTTCAGTGAACCAATTGCTCAATGGACGCTATTCGCAAACGCTGACCACCACCACCGATGCCAATGGAAACTGGACACTCATCGTCCCCGATGCGCCAGCCACTATCACGGCTGCTGCCACCGACTACGTGTCCTCCACTCTGGCGGTCGAAGCGTTCCCCGTATCGACACCCGTCGCCTTCGCCCTGCGCGACCTCACTGGCACCACTCTCTATCTGAACATATATTACCGCCCAGCCGTGCGTGAGGGCGAGATGATGGAGGGTGACGACACCTACTCCGACTACCAGAGCATCAGTTATACCGTCTATGACGAGACCCACCAGCGGGAACTGACCAGTATGAAAGTGCAGTATCCCTACCTTGTGCTGCAGGATGAGGAACTGGCAGAGGGCACACAATTGCGCGTGACCGCCACCAGTTCGACAGGAGCTTTCATGCCTGTGATTGCTACCTGCATGGTGAAAGCTGACGATTCCACTATCGTCACATTGCCCATCACACAACTAGGTCAATTGAAGGCGACCTTCAGCCAGACAGATAACCTTGCCGTGGTGGGTATGCTCTATGACGGGGATGGCGACCTGAAGGGCACCTACAGTTACGACGAGGCACAACTGACCCTCACCGACATCCCCGATGGCAACTACACCCTCGTCACCATGGGTGAAAGCCGCCTCTTCAACGGCATCAACACCCTCGACGGCCTCACGGAGATGCAGTTGGTTAAAGGTCGTGACTATGTGAGTAACACTGTGAGCATCGAGAGTGGACGCATTGATAGTCTGCATAATCAAGTAATACCATCGTTCGACGAGACCATTTTCTCCTACACCACCGACAACACCCGCTTCTCAGCCAACAAGACGCAGGTCACCGTGGGCAACTACGTGACCCTGCGGACTCAGGTGGAATACAAGAGCAGCGTGACCCCACGCGACGTGAAACTGCTGTTCGACCTTCCTGAAGGTTGTGCACTGATGGAGGGGTCTGTTATGGCTGGCACCAGCCTGGTGACCTACAGCATGGATGGCAACCGCCTGACCGTGCCACTCACCAACGCCACCGACATTGTTCGCTTCTGCGTCGTGCCTACCAAGGAGGGTTACTATGAGACACAAGCGAGCGTCACTTTCACCAGTGCAGCCCGAGAGCGGATGCAACCCCTCGGTTCTGTTGGCATCACTGCCGAGGCACTCAGCATCAGTGTACCTCAGCGGTCAGGAAGTGGTATCGTGCCTGTGAGCGGTATGGCTATCGGCGGCTCGCTGGTGCAGGTTTACGATGATGACGTGCTTATCGGTCAGACAGAGGCGGGTCCTGCTGGCAACTGGAAGGTGCAGTGTGCGCTCAACAACCCTTACAACCTGAGCGAGCACTCTGTTCATGCCCTCATCACCACCCCAGAAGGCTTGCAGATGCAAACAGAAGCCAGTACTGTCACCATCAGCCACGGCACATTGAAACCTGTGGTGACGATGTCATTCGATCAAGATGGAAGTAAGGCAACCTTGACATGGGATTTCCGCACCAACACAGTGAGCAGCCCCACCTATTGGGCACGATATGTCAACAGTAAGTTCCCCGTCGGTTTTGACATCAACATGATGAATGAAGACGAAGTGGTGAACGATACGATGCAAGTATCGAACGTAGTTTTGTACGTATTGCTCGAAGACAATACCGTCATGACCTTGTACCCTCGTTACAACACCAAGAAAGGCTGTTGGTATGCTGCGTTCAATTACGACATTATCGACGCCATGCCTATCAATGTGTATGTAGATTTTGTACAGGAAGAAGATCAAAAACTCGACCGTCGGCAGTTAGAAGACGCAATAGCTGATGCTGAAGCCAACTACGAGGAAAACCGTCAGATGCTGAAAGAAGTCTACAATGACTTTACGCCAGAAGGGTTGGATGCCGATCAAGAGGCTGCCTTCCGCGAACTGGACGACCTGCTCGATAAGGATGACCTTGACGATGTAGCTCTGGCCCGTCGCGACAGTCTATTCAACGTCATCATTGACGACCCAGACATCATTGCCAAGGCCGAGGCCAAATATGCCATCGACTTTAGTGAGGTGGATGCCCTTTACAACTCGCTCGATCCCAACAATCCCGATCCTGAGACAGTGCTGTTCATAAGCCGGAGAACCAGAGAAATCATAGCCGCATCCACGCAGCCCGACGATGACCCCGACGAGTCAGAGATGGCAGCAGAAAGGGCACGCACGCAGGCTCTGACCGACAGTATCATTGCGCATGGCGAGATGTTCCGCGATGTAGTGCTCAACAACATGAAGTGGCTCGTACAAACCATCGATACCGCTGCCCTTCAAAAGCCTGAAGATGGCTATACCGATGTGGTGCGATGGGATGACGGCTACCAG
Source organism: Bacteroidaceae bacterium (assembly GCA_017614895.1). Lineage (GTDB taxonomy): Bacteria > Bacteroidota > Bacteroidia > Bacteroidales > Bacteroidaceae > Minthosoma. The sequence continues at coordinate 17,768 of JAGAAZ010000160.1, forward strand.
GAGGTTAGCTACAAGAAACTCAACAGCATTGACGGCGAACAGCTATTGGCCGAAGGCTATACAGCATACCCCATGACCGACGGAACCTTCATCTATCTCCGTAAGGATGACGAGACCATAAGCTATATCGACTCCAAGACCTCGATGCTGAGTACCGTGAAGTATGTAGTTGACGAGTCACCCATCAACGAAAGTCAGACTCAGCGACGTGCCATTTCGGGTAGACGGTCTAAACGCCCCTTGATTAGCGAAGAATGTTTGTGGGATTTGCAGACAGCTTCTTCACGACTAGTTAAACATCATGAGCAAATGAAGGATTCGCATGACGACTATTCCAAGTTCAAGACCATTTGTGCTACCATCCAAGAGAATTGCGAGGGTGTGAAGAAGGCGTTAGGATGTATCTACGATGCTGCGATGGTGCTGCTGCAACCTTTGGTAGATGAAGATACCAAGAAGTGCAGAGAAAAGGGCGAGGCCGACTTGAAAAAAGCCCAGGATGAAGTGACTGAATGGAAACAAAAGATAGCTGACAAAAATGCTCTCATCAAACGAAAGGAAAAGAGTATTAAGAGGCTGCAAAATAGCGAAAAATGGCTGAAAGAATGTGTGGATAATGGCAAGAATCCATACCACATGACCGAGTTGAGTAACGAATTAAAAGAAGTTCAAAATGAACTGAAATTAGCTCAGAATGAAAAGGAACTCGCTGAGCAGACCATCAAGAACACCTTGAATCCCGAGCTCGCAGAGAAGAAGGTGGCCGTGACAAATGCCCGGAAATTCCTCAATGGGCTAAAAAAAAGTGAGAATATTCTGTCACGTCTGATTTTCAAACTTCCACGTAACTTCAGGGCGGTTATTGCAATGGGAAGCCGTAAAGCCCTCGAAATTGGAGGTGGTATTGCCAAGTTCCTCGGCACACCCATAGGTGGCGTATTCAAGGTTGTGCCTTTGGCGTTCCTGATTACCGACAACATGCTTGATGCTGATCAGTGGAAATTCCTGTCCGACTATATCGAGGGTAAGCTACCCTGCCCGGGCGAGCCAGACAAGGCCCTGCAGGTCTATGAGGACACGAAGAGTAAGCGCATCCAACACACCGTCATTGACGTCAGTCAGGTGGTACTCGACTTAAGTACACTTGTTGCCGACTTCACACTTGGCACGGTGCCTGTCTATTCTCCCACTTGGTGGATTAAAATGGTGGGCGAGGTTACTTCTATCATTACGGCCGTCAACCATCCACGCAGTTCCGCTGACGACCAAGACAATATTCGCAGTCGCATTGATGCATTGGAGTGTGATAAGAAGCCTAAGCCCGATCCCAAACCAACGAAGACGAAAAACACCCACCTGCTGATAGGAGCCGACCGCAACTGGGAAACAATTTGCTTTGGCAACCCATGTCCCGAATCCACCCCTGTCCGCGACCCGTCTGGCTTTGTCTATGAGGCTGTGAATTCCAATCGTCTGGAGGGTGTGACTGCCACTTGCTACTACAAGGAAACGGTGGAAGATATGTATGGCGACCTGCACGAGAATATCGTGGTTTGGGATGCTGAGAACTATGCACAGGAGAACCCACTCTTCACCGATGCTGAAGGCAAATACGCTTGGGATGTGCCACAGGGTCTCTGGCAGGTGAAGTTCGAAAAGGAAGGCTATGAGACCACTCGCTCGGAATGGCTGCCAGTGCCACCACCACAACTGGAGGTGAACGTGGGCATGATCCAACTGCGTCAACCCGTGGTGAGCCGTGTGAAGGCATACCCCGAGGGCATCGACATCACGTTTGACAAGTACATGGATCCACAGACGCTGACCAAGGAGAACATCCTCGTCACCATAGGCGGCAAGACCACCCAAGGCACCCTCCGTCTGCTCAATACTGAAAGCGGTTATGAGAAACCCGATGTGGAATACGCCTCGAAGGTACGCTTCGAACCCACCACACCGCTGACGGTGAACGACAAGGTGCAATTGACTGTAAGGAAGACCGTGGAGAGTTATGCTGGCATTCCGATGGAGAGCGACTACACCCAACAATTTGATGTGGAACTGCGAGTGCTCAACATCGAAACGGATTCGTTGCTCTATTTGGCTGACGACGCGACACAATCGCTCACCGTACAGGCATTGCCCATTGAAGCAGCCAAGGGCAAGAACCTCAGCGTTATCTCGATGAATCCCGATGCGGTTGACCTGAGTACGAATGCGCTGACCCTCGATGCCAACGGTCAAGCCCAAGTGACCCTCACCGCCACAGGTCTCGGCACCAGCGCCGTCAAGTTCAGTTTGACGGACGATGACCTCTCAGCTACTACCCTCGTCTTTGTGGCAGATGCCGAGAGCATGATGGTGGACGAACCGACGGCTTCACGCATGAGCGGCACGGAAATCTACCGAGGCTCCGAAATTAAGTTGACCTGCCAGACGGCGGGTGCCACCATCCTCTACACGCTGGACGGGTCATGCCCCTGCGATGCCAATTCGAAGAAGGTACTGACTTACCAAAGTCCTATCGTGGCGACGGGTGATAATCTTGTTATCCGGGCGATGGCAGTGACCAAAGGCATGGGAGAGAGTGATGTTGTGGAGTTCCGTTATAAGGTGATAGACCTTCCTGTGACCATCGAGACCTTGATGGAGGCTGACGGCATCTCTATGAATGTGCCTGTGGCATATTACCGCTTGGATGGTCGCCGCATCAGAGAACCTCAACGTGGCATCAACATTATGCGCCGCGCTGATGGTACGGTAAGCAAATTCTTCGTAAAGTAATGGTATTATAAAGCATTCTCAAAAACCTTCATTTCCCAATATTTATATGGCAGAGATAAAAAATAATCAGCGTATTATAGCCTTTGATGTTCTTCGTATTATTGCCGCCTTTGCGGTCGTCTGGTTACATACATCCGCACAAAGGTTTGAAGATTGTTTCCCTTCTAATGAATGGATGGTGATGAATGTTTATGATTCTATGGTCAGATGGTCTGTTCCTGTTTTTATCATGATTTCTGGTGCCATCTTTCTTGATCCTTCAAGGAAGATGGACATTAAGAAGCTTTATACAAAAAATGTAACACGAATAGTGCTTATTTTTTTCTTTTGGTCTATTGTATATGCTATCTATGAAGGTATTGGAGAAGATGGAATAGCTGGTTTTGTATCAGACATTATCAAAGGACCATACCATTTTTGGTTTTTGAGAATGCTCATAGGACTATATATCGTCGTACCGATATTAAGAATGATTGTCACAGATAAGAAGATAGGATTATATTTTATTATTTTGGCGATTGTGACGGCTTTTTGTATTCCTATGCTTTTCCCTGTAATAAGCCGCTTTCACGCAGATACTGGAGAATTTTTCAAGAATTACTATAATAGTTTTGAAATAAAAATAGCGACTGGTTATGTGGGTTATTTTGTTTTAGGATATTACCTCTGTATTAATAATTTGAGACATTTTCAGAAATACATGTTATATTTTCTGGGTGTTGTCAGCGTTATAATTGTCAGTATTCTTACATTCTTCGTTTCCAAAGAAGCAAATGCTCCTTCAGAAGAATATTATAATTATCTCAATATATTTACTTTCCTTGAGGCAACCGCTCTTTTTGTGTTTATCAAAGAAATTAAAATACCAACAAAATATCATCCATTATTGATTAAAGTTTCAAAGATGACTTTAGGAATATATATTATTCATATTCTTGTACTGGAAATCGCAGATGATATATTTGGAATTAATACCACTACTTTTGATCCTCTTTTCTCTATTCCTTGTTTCAGTTGTCTCATTTTTGTGATTTCTTGTGGAATAGTCCTATTTTTATATAAAATTCCTTTCCTAAGAAAAATGGTCATATAGTGTATGGGGCAACATATCAACAATAAAAATTAAAAAGCTTTTATTTTGTATTGTCTTTGGCTTTCACTACCGTTGGCTTCGCCGAAAGTACTTACGTTCGGAAAAAGTTAAATAAATTTGTTTTTTCTCTCACTTAATCGTACCTTTGCACCCATGAAAAGAACTGATTTTGAAATCATGGCACCTGTGGGGAGCCGAGAGAGTTTGGCTGCAGCATTGAAGGCTGGGGCTAATTCGGTGTATTTTGGCATCGGGAAACTGAACATGAGGAGCCATAGTGCCAACGAATTCACCATTGAGGACTTGAAAGAGATTGCAGCGATTTGTCATGAGCATGGAGTGCAGTCTTACCTGACGGTGAACACGATTATCTATGGAGAGGACATCGCGACGATGCACGAGATTGTGGATGCAGCAGTGGAGGCGAAAATTTCAGCCGTGATTGCCTGCGATGTGGCTGTGATGACTTATTGCAATCAGGTGGGGATGGAGGTGCATCTAAGTACCCAACTAAACATCTCGAACATTGAAGCGCTGAAATTCTATGCACAATTTGCTGATGTGGTGGTGTTGGCAAGGGAACTGAACATGTGGCAGGTGAGGGACATCTACCAGCAGATTGTGGAACAGGACATTCGAGGACCGAAAGGAGCTTTAATTCGTATTGAGATGTTCTGTCACGGAGCCTTGTGTATGGCGATTAGCGGCAAGTGCTATTTGTCGTTGCAGAATGCAGGCAGGAGTGCGAACAGAGGAGAGTGTGTGCAGATTTGCAGGCGAGGGTATGAAGTGACGGATTTGGAGACAGGCACACAGTTGAAGGTGGATAACAAGTACATCATGTCGCCTCGCGACTTGAAGACCATACGCTTTATTGATGTGATGATGAATGCAGGAGTGCGTGTGTTCAAGATTGAGGGTAGGGCACGAGGACCAGAGTATGTCTATACAGTGGTGAAGTCGTATGATGAAGCCATCAAGGCAGTACTTGATGAGAATTTCACGGACGAGAAGAAAAATCAGTGGGATCAAGCACTTAGTACCGTGTTCAATCGTGGTTTCTGGGATGGCTATTATCAAGGGCAGAAATTGGGTGAGTGGTGCGAGGTATATGGTAGCAGGGCAACGGAGAAGAAGGTGTATGTGGGCAAGTGCATGAAGTATTTCTCGAAGATTGGTGTGGCAGAGTTTCTGATTGAGAACGAGGACTTGCATGTAGGTGATAAACTGCTTATCACAGGTACTACAACTGGTGCCTTGATTCAGCCTTGTGAAGAAATCCGTTATGAATTGGAGCCTGTACAGACAGCGACAAGAGAACAGCATATCAGCATCAAGGTCAACGAGCGTGTGCGTCCGAATGACAAGTTGTATGTATTGCAGCCAGCAGATAGATTGACACAACAATAACTGGATTATGCAAGAAGATTTTGACATAAGAGAACAGCGGAACGTGAAGGACAAGGACTTTGAGAATGCCTTGCGCCCTTTGCGATTTGCCGATTTCAGCGGACAAACTAAGGTGGTGGAGAACCTGAGTGTGTTTGTCGAGGCTGCCCGATTCCGTGGGGAACCCCTTGACCACACCCTCCTGCATGGTCCTCCAGGATTGGGTAAGACGACACTTTCTAACATCATCGCCAACGAATTGGGGGTGGGCTTCAAGGTCACATCGGGTCCTGTGTTGGATAAACCTGGTGATTTGGCTGGCATCCTCACCTCGCTGGAGGAGAATGATGTACTTTTTATTGATGAAATCCATCGTTTGTCTCCTGTGGTGGAGGAATATCTGTATAGTGCGATGGAGGACTATCGCATTGACATCATGATTGATAAAGGTCCTTCTGCCCGTAGCATCCAGATTGATTTGAGTCCTTTCACTTTAGTGGGTGCTACCACTCGAAGCGGATTGCTGACTGCTCCCCTTCGTGCTCGTTTTGGTATCAATCTCCATTTGGAATACTACGATGCAGATGTGTTGACCAAGATTATCCTTCGTTCTGCTAAATTGCTTGGCATCCCTTGTGACTTCGATGCTGCAGGTGAAATAGCCGGTCGCAGTCGTGGTACACCTCGTATCGCAAATGCGCTGTTGAGGCGTGTGCGTGACTTTGCGCAAGTGAAGGGTAATGGCACCATTGATCTGCCGATTGCCCACATGGCGCTTGAAGCGCTGAATATTGACAAGTTTGGTCTTGACGAGATTGACAATAAGATTCTTACCACGATTATTGACAAGTTCAAGGGTGGTCCTGTGGGTCTTGGTACGATCGCTACAGCGATTGGTGAAGATACAGGAACCGTTGAAGAAGTCTATGAGCCGTTCCTCATCAAGGAGGGCTTCATCAAACGCACGCCACGAGGTAGGGAAGTCACAGAATTAGCTTATAGGCACTTGGGACGTAACCCTTGGGTCAATCCTCATGATAAAACTGGTATGGGAAGCCTTTTCGATTAACGAAGAGGCTTTTTTTGAAAAATTTACACATTATATATATAGCGTAAAAAATATTTTGCTTACCTTTGCACCCGATTTTCTCTAAAGTGAAGAAATAAAAACATTATATGCAAAAGAATTTAGTGATTGTAGAGTCTCCTGCGAAGGCTAAGACGTTGGAAAAATTTCTTGGAAAAGATTATAAAGTGATGTCCTCGTATGGCCACATTCGCGACTTGAAGAAGAAGGAGATGAGTGTGAGTCTGGAGGATTTTTCTCCAGAATATGAGATTCCTGCAGACAAGGAAAGCGTAGTAAAGAGTCTTCGTAATGAAGCTAAGAAAGCCGATACGGTCTGGTTGGCATCCGATGAAGACCGCGAGGGAGAAGCCATCTCTTGGCACTTGAGTCAGGTATTAGGATTGAATCCCAAAGCGGCTAAAAGAATTGTTTTCCATGAGATTACGAAGAGTGCCATTTTGAAGGCCATTGAAACGCCTCGCACCATTGACATGGGTTTGGTCAATGCCCAGCAGGCACGTCGTGTACTGGATAGAATCGTGGGTTTCAAGATTTCACCCGTTTTGTGGAAGAAACTGAAACCAAGTCTTTCGGCAGGTCGTGTACAGAGTGTGGCAGTACGACTGATTGTAGAACGCGAGAAGGAGATTGAGAACTTCAAGAGCGAGTCGATTTATAGGGTCAGCGCTGTCTTTGTGGTAGATGGACAGCCCATTAAGGCTACGTTGGCACATGGATTCAAGAAGGAAGAAGAGGCTGAGGCATTCTTGGCATCCTGCAAGGACAAGGAGTTTACGATCACAGACATCGACAAGAAGCCAGTGAAGAAGAGTCCTGCACCCCCATTCACGACATCTACCCTCCAACAGGAGGCAGCCCGTAAACTCGGTTTCACAGTAAGCCAGACCATGATGGTGGCTCAACATCTGTATGAGTCGGGACATATCACTTACATGAGAACAGATTCTGTGAACCTTTCTTCACTCTGTCTCAACACGACGAAAGAGGAAATCATCAAGATACATGGTGCGAAATACTCGAAGCCTCGTCAGTTCCACACCAGCTCGAAGGGTGCACAAGAGGCACACGAAGCCATTCGCCCTACTTATATTTCTGAACATGAGGTTTCTGGCAATTCGCAAGAGAAGCGTCTTTACGACTTGATTTGGAAGCGTACGGTAGCTTGTCAGATGGCGGATGCAGAAGCAGAGAAGACGACCATCACCATTTCTGCTGATGATGTGAACTTCACTGCCACAGGCGAAGTGATTACGTTCGATGGTTTCTTGCGCGTGTATCGTGAATCTTATGACGATGATGTGCAGTTGGATGAGGCTGAAGGATTGCTCCCAGCCGTGAAGAAGGGAGAACACCTGCAGATGCAGGAGATGGTGGCTACACAGCGTTTCACCCAGCACCCATTGCGTTATACGGAGGCAAGTCTGGTCAAGAAATTGGAGGAACTTGGTATCGGCCGCCCTTCCACTTATGCACCAACTATCTCTACGATTCAGCAGCGTGAATATGTGGAGAAGGGTGATAAGAAGGGTGAGGAAAGAATGTATGAGGTGTTGAAGCTCTCCAACGGAAAAATCAAGAAGTCAACGAAAAAGGAAATTGTCGGTAAGGAGAAGGGAAAACTTCTGCCAACGGATATAGGTACGGTGGTGAATGACTTCCTCATTCAGGCTTTCCCTGAGATTGTCGATTACAACTTCACAGCCAATGTGGAGAAGGACTTTGATGAAATTGCCGATGGAAAAGAGGATTGGCAACAGGTGATGCGTGATTTCTATGCGAAGTTGGAACCTATGGTGGATGCCACCCTTCAGGAGAAGAATGAGCATAAGGTGGGTGAACGGTATCTGGGTGATGAACCAGGTACAGGCAAGCCTGTCAGTGTGAAGATTGGTCGTTTCGGTCCGATGGTGCAGATTGGTGTGGCGAATGAAACAGAAAAACCACGTTTTGCTCAGTTGAACAAGGGGCAGAGTATCTCTACGATAACACTGGAAGAAGCACTTGAACTCTTCAAACTCCCACGTACATTGGGTGAATACGAGGGTAAGGAAGTGTCTGTGGGTACAGGTCGTTTCGGACCTTATGTACTTCATTGCAAGAAGTATGTGTCCCTTCCCAAGGACGTAGATCCTATGAGCATTGACCTTGATGAGGCCATTAAACTGATAGAGGAGCGTCGTAAGGATGAGGCTGCAGCCCACCTCAAGACCTTTGAGGAAGATGCAGAGTTGGAGGTGATGAATGGTCGTTTCGGTCCTTATTTGAAGTACAAGGGAGCAAACTACAAACTGCCTAAGAGCATCAAGGATCCCAATAGCCTGACTTACGAAGAGTGTATGGCGATTGTGGAGAAGGTAGATAAGACACAAACGGAAGCAAAACCTGCTGCAAGACGTGGTAGAAAACCAGCGAAGGCATGACACGTATCATTTTGATAGGGTATATGGGCGCTGGCAAGACCACAATTGGTAAGGTGCTTGCCCGAGAGATGGGACTCGACTTCTACGATCTTGACAACTATATCGAGGATCGTTTCCATCAGAAGATTCCTGAAATCTTTGCCGAGAAGGGTGAGGAAGGTTTCCGTGAGGTGGAAAGGAAGATGTTGCATGAGGTGGCAGAGTTTGAGGATGTCATCATCTCGTGTGGAGGTGGAACTCCCTGCTTCTTCGACAACATGGACTACATGAACACACGTGGTGAGACCATCTTTCTCGATGCATCACCACAGGTGTTGAAGGAGCACCTGCAAATGGGCAAGACCGTGCGTCCGCTCATTCAGGGAAAGTCAGAAGAAGAACTGATTGCCTATATTGAGGAGTCGCTCCAGAAGCGTTTGCCTTACTATCAGAAAGCGAAGCATATCCTCCCAATAGAGGTGATTCACACCAAGGAACAAATCAAGAATTACGTCAACCAAATCATCGGTTTAATATGAGAAAATGGCGCATTGAAGACTCCAATGAATTGTACGGCATCACAGGCTGGGGAGTCAACTATTTTCGTATCAACGATAAGGGAAATGTGGCAGTGACACCACGTAAGGATGGTGTTGAGGTCGATCTGAAAGAAGTGATGGATGACCTTGCGCTTCGTGATGTCTCAGCTCCAGTATTGGTGCGTTTCCCTGACATCATCGACAACCGTATTGAGAAAACTTCCACCTGCTTCAAGAAGGCAGCCAATGAATATGGCTATAATGGAGGGAACTTCATTATCTACCCCATCAAGGTCAATCAGATCAGTCCTGTGGTGGAGGAGGTCATCAAGCATGGTAAGAAGTTCAACTTGGGCTTGGAAGCAGGTTCGAAGCCAGAGCTTCATGCGGTGTTGGCAGTCAATATGAACAGTGACTCGCTTATCATCTGCAATGGCTATAAAGACCAGGATTACATCGAGTTGGCATTGCTTGCCCAGAAGATGGGTAAGCGCATTTTCATTGTGGTGGAGAAGTTCAACGAACTGGAAATCATCACTCGCACCGCCAAGAAATTGGGTGTGCGTCCTAATATGGGTATCCGCATCAAGTTGGCGGCATCAGGTTCTGGTAAGTGGGAAGAGAGTGGAGGTGATGCCAGCAAGTTTGGTTTGACTTCAGGTGAGTTGTTGACAGCATTGCAGTACATTGAGGAGAACGATATGAAGGATTGCCTCAAACTCATTCACTTCCATATTGGTAGCCAGATTACGAAGATCCGCCGTATTCAGAACGCTTTGCGTGAGGCGAGCATGTTCTACGTGCAGTTGCACAAGATGGGTTATGGAGTTGAGTTTGTGGATTGTGGTGGAGGCTTGGGTGTCGATTATGATGGCAGTCGTTCGAGCAACAGCGAAAGCTCAGTCAACTACTCCATTCAGGAGTATGTGAACAACTGCGTCTATACTTTTGTGGAGGCAGCCAATGCCAATGATATTCCTCATCCCAATATCATTACAGAAGGTGGACGTTCGTTGGCAGCCCATCATTCCGTACTCATCATGGAGGTGTTGGAAACGACTGAGGTGCCAGCGATGCCCGATGAGTTTGAGGTGAAGGAAGATGACCACCAGCTGGCAAAGGATCTCTATGATATCTGGTGCAACATCAATATGCGCAATATGTTGGAGAACTGGCACGATGCCCAGCAAATTCGTGAAGAAGCTCTTGACCTCTTCTCGCATGGAATGCTTGACCTGCGTACCCGTGCAGAAATTGAAAGAATGTATTGGGCGGTAGCTCGCGAAATCAACACGTTGGTTCACACGATGAAGCATGTGCCTGAGGAATTCCATTCATTGGACAAGCTCTTGGCAGACAAATACTTCTGTAACTTCTCCCTCTTCCATTCGTTGCCTGACGCATGGGCGATTGACCAAATCTTCCCCATCATGCCGATTCAGCGCCTCAACGAACGTCCTGACCGCAATGCCACATTGCAGGATATCACCTGCGATTCAGACGGCAAGATTGCACAGTTTGCCACTGAAACGGGTGTGAGTCATTTCATTCCACTCCATTCGTTGGATAAGAAAAAAGGCTCTTACTATATTGGTGTCTTCCTCGTGGGTGCTTATCAGGAGATTTTGGGCGATATGCACAATCTCTTTGGTGATACGAATGCTATCCATGTCACGACGGACAAGGATGGTTATCACATCAAGAATATCATTGATGGTGAGACCGTTGCCGATGTACTCAGTTATGTACAGTACGAGCCTAAGAAACTTGTTCGAAGCCTCGAAATCTGGGCAAAGCAAGCCATCAAAGAGGGTAAGATAACGCTGGAAGAAGGCAAGGAATTCTTGGACACTTACCGTTCAGGTCTTTACGGATATACTTACTTGGAATAAATGGCAAATCTTAAAGGTTTAGCAAAAGATACGGCTATCTATGGTATGAGTAGCATTGTGGGCAGGTTTCTCAATTACCTGCTCGTGCCACTTTATACGAATTACATGCCGAAGGAATCGGGCGATTATGGGGTGAGTGTGAACATATACGCTTACACAGCCCTCGTGCTGGTTATCCTTACCTTTGGTATGGAGACGACGCTCTTCCGCTTTGCCAACAAGGAGGATGAGACGCCCGATACCGTGTTCTCCACAGCGATGAGTGTGGTGGGTACGCTTTCCGCTCTTTTCTTGGCACTCATCTTTGGTTTCATCACCCCGATCAGTGATATGCTTGGCTATGCGGACCACCCCGACTATCTGTTGATGATGGCAACGGTGGTGGTGCTTGACTCCATTCAGGCGATGCCTTTCAGTTATTTGCGATTCCAGAAGCGACCGATTAAGTTTGCCTCGTTGAAGATGTTGTTCATCTTCTTCAATATCGCATTGAATGTGCTTTATTTTGTGGTGTTGGGAAAGACGGAAGTCTTTTATGTGTTCTGTATCAACCTCTGGTGTACAGGACTCATCACGTTCTTCTTCATCCCCGACTTCTTCAAGGTGAAGTGGCATTTTGATTTCGCTTTGCTGAAACGTATGCTCAGTTATTCTTGGCCCATCTTGGTGTTGGGAATAGCGGGTGTACTCAATCAAACGGTCGATAAGATTATCTTTCCTCTTGTGTGTAGCGAGGCTGATGCCAAGGCACAATTGGGCGTGTATGGGGCTTGTGTGAAGGTGGCGATGATTATGGCGATGATTACACAAGCGTTCCGATATGCTTACGAGCCCATCGTCTTCTCGAAGGCGAAGGATAAGGACAGCAAGGAATATTATGCAGTGGCGATGAAGTATTTCATCATTTTCACGCTCTTTGCCTTCCTCTGTGTGATGGGTTATATGGACATCCTCCAACACATTATTGGCGAAGAATATCGTGAAGGATTGGTTACTGTACCGATTGTGATGACTGCTGAGATTATGATGGGTATTTACTTCAATCTTTCTTTCTGGTACAAACTCATTGACAAAACCATTTGGGGTGCTTGGTTCTCTTTGACGGGATGTGCCGTGCTCGTTGCCATCAATGTCATCTTCATCCCTAAGTACGGCTATATGGCTTGTGCATGGGGTGGTTTCGCTGGTTATGCCACCTCGATGATTCTCAGTTATTTTGTGGGACAGAAACTCAATCCTATCCAGTACGACCTTAAGAGCATCTTCACTTATATTCTGATTGCGGCAGTCCTCTTTGTCGCAATGATTTTCCTGCCTATCTCATGGCCTGTATGGCTTCGCCTGATCCTCAACACCATCCTCATTGCTCTCTTTGTGATGGAGATTATCCACAAGGACATGCCGCTGCATAGTTTGCCTATTATTGGTAAGAAGTTTGGCAAGAAAAAAGAGGTGTGACGTTGGGCTCCTGCGCCACATTCTGTGGCTGGGAAAAACAATAATTACCAATAATTGACAATAATTGAATCCAATAATTAGTAGGTTATGATGACGAAAGAAGAATATATGAAGATGTATGAACTGGTGGGAGCTGCTATGGAGGTATATAATGAGTTGGGCTTTGGGATGGAGGAACCTATCTACCAAGAAGCGATGGCGATGGAGTTGGATGAACGAGGTATTCCATACGTCAGAGAGAAGCTCTTAAATACTTTCTATAAAGGCAAACAGATGAAAAAGACATATGTGGCTGATTTTTTCAGTCAAGGAATGATCATAGAGTTCAAATCTGTATCTCAAATCATCCCTGAGCACCGTTCGCAGCTCTTCAACTATCTTCGTATCACAAAATTACAATACGGCATCATTGTCAATTATGGTGAAGACCATTTTCATGCAGAACGTTATGTGTATGACGAAGAGACTAAACACTATGAGTTGTTGACCAAGAATAATCTCCACCACTATGTTGTAGAATAAATATTATTGGAACAAATTATTGTCAATTATTGGTAATTATTGTTTTTTCAAACCGCCTTGGCGGTGAAGGAGCAAAAGAATGACGAATATTATAAATACTTGATATGAAACAAATTATATTATTTTTGTTGTCTCTCCTTGCTTTAACAGCGAAAGCTGATGAAGGCATGTGGGTGATGGGCAACCTTTCAGCGAAGACAGATTCGATTCTTCGTAGTTTGGGTTTGGAACTCACTCCTGAGGAATTGTATAGTACAGAGACTCCGTCATTGAACGATGCCATTGTACAATTAGGTGGTTTCTGTTCGGGTGTAGTAGTCAGCCCTGATGGTTTGATGTTTACCAATCATCATTGTGGTTTTGATGCCATCCAAGACCATTCGACCCCCAAGCATGACTATTTGAAGAACGGCTTCTATGCCAAGTCTTTTGAGGAAGAACTGCCCAATGAAGACTTGTATGTGCTCTTCCACATCAAGACCGTTGATGTGACCGACTTGATTATGAGTGCTATCCCAGCTGGTGTCGATGTTGCTCAAGCCAATTTCATCATTGATTCTGTTGCACAGAAATTGATGGAGATGGTTGATTATAGTGGTAAAGGCATTCAGAGTGAGGTGAATGCTTTCTATAAGGGTAGTCGCTATTTCTTGTCTGTTTATCAGCGTTATGACGATGTACGACTTGTTTATGCCCCACCACAGTGCTTGGGCAAATATGGTGGTGATACCGACAACTGGATGTGGCCTCGCCAGACTTGTGATTTCAGTGTCTTCCGTATCTATGCTGACAAGGACAACAACCCTGCTGAATATAGCAAGGACAATGTGCCTTACCATCCTCGCAAGTATGCTCATGTCAGCACACAGGGCTACCATGATGGTTCTTATGCGATGACCTTGGGCTATCCAGGCAGTACTGACCGATACCTCTCTTCTTATGGCATCGAGAGCACGATGCGCACGACCAATGATGTGCGTTATCAGGTGAGAGGTGTGAAACTCGCTATTCTTGATGAGGCGATGAAGCAGAGTGATGCCCTTCGTATCATGTATGCCTCCAAGTATGCCAGCAGTTCCAACTACTGGAAGTTCTCGCTTGGACAGAATACGGCATTGGACAATCTGCATGTCATTGACGAAAAGCAGCAGTTGGAGAAGGAGCTGATGCAATGGGTGAAAGAAGATACGATTGCACGTGGCCGTTATGTGGGTGTGCTCGATTCCTTGCAAAGTTTCTATACATCGAACTACGAAACCCTTTATGGACGTAACCTTTGGATAGAGTCATTCTATAGTGGTAGCGACATCTTCAGCTTTGTAGTGCGCAATCTGATGCGTTCCCGTGAGGATGATTTTCAGGAGCGAGTTGCCAAGCAGTATCGTGACATCGATGTAGCCACAGACAAGAAAGTCTTTCTTGCTCTGCTTCAGAATTATATCCAACATGTACCCAGCGAGCGTTTCCAAGTCAAAGAAATCATTCACACCGTTGATTCTCTTTGGCAAGGCGACTATGCACGTTATGTGGATGACCTCTATGCACGTTCTATCTTTGCCCGTCCTGAAGAGATGAAGAAGGTGCACTCCTTTGACGAACTCAAGGATGATCCTATGCATGAAGCAGCCATTGATGTGTTGGGTGCCTTCTTTTCCGTGTGGGGTTGGCGAGGCAATGTGGAAATCTATGAACGTCTGTTGGGTGACGGCATTCGTGAGATGAATCACGACCATGAATATTATCCCGATGCCAATTTCACGATGCGACTCAGTTACGGACTCTGCAAGCCTATCGACTTTTCTGCGCAGCGAGAGAAGAGTCAAGTTGGCTTGAGCTCTTCCGAGTCGCAAGGAAAACGCATCGAAGATGATTTTGCACCAGGCACCACAGGCTTGAAGGAAGAAGCTACCAGCATGATCACTACACCACGCTCCTTCCTCAACAAGCATGAGCAGAATCCAGACAACTATGATTATCGGTTGATTGACCCTGTCTATAAATGGATGAAGAAGGGAAAATTCTCTCAGCAGTATATTGATAAGCAGACGGGTCAGCTTCCTCTTTGTTTCTTGACCACCAACGACATCACGGGTGGCAACTCAGGTTCTGGTATGTTCGATGGTAAGGGTCGCCTCATTGGTCTTGCCTTCGATGGGAACTGGGAAGCGATGTCGGGTGACATCAAGTTTGACAATGCCCTTCAGCGTTGCATCGGAGTCGATATCCGTTGGGTGCTTTCTGTGATGGACGATTACAGTCATGCCAAGCGGCTGATGAAGGAATTGACAGTTGAATAGTAGTTTTGCTCCTTCGCCTCTTTCTGAGGCTTGGACAGACAACAATTACCAATAATTGACAATAATTTTATCCAATAATTATTTTTGGAATCAATTTTTGGTAATTATTGGTAATTATTGTTTTTCGAGACACCGGAGGTGTTGAGAGCAGAGGAACCTTCTTTCTGTTACAATAATTGAATCCCCGAAGCCATCACGGTTTCGGGGATTCCTGTCTAAAAACTAACCAATATCTATTCTAATCAATCTGTTGCACTTTACCAACTTTTATACTTTTTACTTTACCAAACGATGATGCGAGCTCTGTGTGGTGGAGGAGGTGGCGGTGGGGGAGCCCCGTAGCCATAATCCGGTTCGAAAAGCCAGCAGTCACAGAGGCAAGACTGCATCAAGAGCGATCCAAGAATCACTGCTAAGAAAAGAATCAACTTTTTCATAAGGCTTCATTTTTTAAGAGTTTGTAAATCATTTTGAGTCTCGTCCAGCATTGCTGCTGTTTTTTGTTGACGATGCAAAGTTACGGGGTTTTGATTCGCTTTGCAAGGGCATTTCTCCTAAATGGGGACGTAAAATTCCTAATCGTGGTGGGTGTTTCCCTCTCATTCTCTTCATTTTTGTCATATTATCCCCCTCAAAATGGCATACTTTTACATGAATTAAGTTAAATGATGTTAACAGGGGGGGGTGAAAGGTGGCTTTTTGTTCTATTATATGAAAAAAATCGTTTATATTTGCGAGTTATAAACACCTATATGACGGTAAAGGAGACAGTTTTGTATAGAGAAAAGACCATAATTCAGAGCGTCGTCCTTCTATTGATATTGACACTTTTTATGGGCGGCGGGGCATACGCACAAGAGAATTTTGCTGTGCGCAATAACTTGATTTATGACATTTCTGGAACTCCTAATCTTGGTGTTGATTTCCGTGTTTCTCCTCATTGGACATTAGGTCTTAATGCTGGTTACCGTCCTTGGCCAACCGATGACAACACAGCCCGCAAATGGAAGCATTTCCTCATCGCTCCTGAACTTCGTCATTGGACCGACAGCACTTTCCATCGTTCTTATTGGGGCACAAATGTCTTCTACAGTCACTACAACGTAGGACACGTTACTTTCCCATTCAGTCTTTATCAGACAGTACGCGACCATCGTGTACAAGGCGATCTTGTTGGTTTGGGTGCTTTTTATGGACGTTCTTGGCGACTCAACCGTTACTTCCGTCTGGAAGGCGAACTGGGTTTGGGCATTGGCTACACTTGGGCAAAGAAGTACGAATGTGCGCATTGTGGAGCCTATGAGGGAAAACACAACAAAGCATTCCTGATTCCTAAGCTGACCCTCAATATCGTTTATCAGAAGTCGGAGAAGAAGCCTGCTGAACCTGTTATCATTGACATTCCTGTCAAGCCCGACACGGTGCCTGCACTCGTGCTGACCTTCCATTCTGTGGCAGACAATACAGGTAAGGCTGGAATTCTGCAGCAAGATAATCCTGTGTTGGCACACATCTCCCAATATCGTCCATACGACCATACCCGTATCTTGCGCAAAGAGAAAGGTGCGCTCTATGTTCACTTCCCTGTCGGCAAGAGCGAACTCACTCGCGACTTCCGCGACAATGCTCCTGTTCTCGATCGCATTGTTGATATTACCCGTCAGGTAATGGCAGATTCAACCAGCTCAGTGAAACGCATCCAGATTGTTGGTTTGGCGTCTATCGAAGGCGCTGTCGATGCCAATGAGAAGTTGGCAGCAGGTCGTGGCGAAGCTTTGAAGCAATACATCCAGCAACAAGTGCCTGAAGCAACCAGCTCGATGTTCGATGTGGCGAATGGTGGCGAAGCATGGACAGAACTGCGTGACCAGATCAACGATGTGGTGAAGGAGATGACGAAGAGTGGTACTGAAGCTGATGGTGGTCGCTTGGCAGGTTTGCGAGAGGCAATAGGCATCATCGACAGCGAGGCAGACCTCACCCGTCGTGAACAGAAATTGCGTCAGCTTCGACAAGGGCAAACCTTTGCCTACATCAAGGAGCATCTGTTGGCTGACCAGCGTAACTCGGGTTACATTCGCATCTTCTATGATTATGTACCTGATGCAGCAGCTGCTACCATCAATCAGGCCAGTCAGCTGATGCAACAGGAGCGCTATCAAGAAGCACTGGGTCTCCTGCAAGGAGTGAAGAACGACCCACGTGGATGGAATGCCCTCGGTGTGGCGCTTTGGCATACTGGCGAAAAAGATGCAGCGCTCGACTACTTCCGTCGCGCTGTTCAGCAAGGCAATGCTGATGCACGGGAGAATTTGAGACAGCTGACAAGATAATTGAGATGAAAAAGAATAATATTAACAAATAAAAACTTTCGAAAGTTATGAAAAAGAATTACTTTTATGCTATGATGAGCGCGATAGCACTCACGAGCGCAATTGGATTCACCGCTTGTTCGTCTGACGACGGAGCAGTAGCAGATGTGAACCCCACTTATGATGGTGAAAGTGTGAAGACGCAATTTTCCATTTCTTTCCCAGAAAATGTGGTATCAACACGTATGTCATCATCAACCGTTCAGGCTGCTGAAAACCTTGCTTCTTTTCGTGGTATGACAAACATTGTGCTGATACCTTACTCGTCTGCAAGTGACCGAACTACACGTCTGGGTGATAACATCACCTTAGGAGCAGGGACAATGGTTCAACCGGCTCCATCTACAGAGGAGCCGCAGCTTGAAAATTCTATACCAAGTGGTAAATTGTTGGAGAAGAATAATGCTGTATTGTTCCAAGATGTGACGATACCTTTAGGAACTTCAGGTTTTCTTTTCTATGGAAAAGCAACGGGCGAAGATGGTTATGCTAATGGATCTTTAACCCCCTCCAGTGACTTTACTGGTGAGTCAAGTACAATATCCTTTTCTCCTACACCAATTGTTACAACAATTAATAAGACTAAGGGAGATGCATTGGCTACATATGTCACTAACATAGCTCAAGCTAAAGATGCAACAGATGCAGCAATCACATGGGCGACTTGTACTGATCCAAATCTTGCACAATTATATACTAACTTTACAAGCTTGAAAGCAGGTGCTTCTGCTTATGTTCAGGCAGTTGTTCAGGATTTGTATTCGTCTATTAAAGACAATACCGATAAAGTCTCTTTAGCCATTAAGGCTGCTATCACAAATTCCACTTATGCATCCGTAAACTCAACAACTGGAAAACTTGATTTCACGGATGCCATTAGTGGTTATCCAGGTAATAATAATTCTATGCCTGATGGTACAGCCGTTTTATCATGGAATGAAGGAACTGCAACAGTTTTAGCAAAAGGATCCGCTACTTATGAGGAGATGGACAAAATTGTATATCCAGCTTCTCTATATTATTTTGCGAATAGTGGTGTAAATGTCTCTAATGCACCTCAACTGAATAACTATACTGCTGCTGCAAATGATACATGGGAGAAAGTTCTTAACAACTATGATGGAACTTCAGTTACTCCAGCCACCCGTTCTGTTGCGATAACTAATCAGATTCAGTATGCTGTAGGTCGTTTGGATGTTTCTGTTGCTGCATTATCAGCAGAAAAGTATTATGATCGTGAAGGAAAAGAGATTACAATTCCTGCCAATGCTTTTACATTGAATGGTGTTCTGATAGGTGGTCAGAAAAGTGTTGACTACAAATTTGAGCCCAATGGTTCGACGGAGTATGTTATTTATGATAATACTATTAACACTACGTCAGCCTCAGCAGTGTTAGCCTCATCAACTGCTATTGGTCCAACCTATACATTGGCTTTGGAGACTGTAGCAGAGCGCCCTGTCTATGTCGCATTGGAGTTTGTGAATAATAGTGGACAAGATTTCAAGGGTGTTGATGGAATCGTCAAGGCTGGATGTAAGTTCTATATGGTGGCAACACTTGATCCTACGGCTACAACAGGTGGTGTTGCTAATGCAAGTAATACGGGAAAAAGAGTGTTTATGCAAGACTTCAAGACGATTGCTAATTTCACGATAGGTGCTGGTTCTCCTGATGGTAACCATGATGGTCAGTCTGATACTCCTGGAGGTTTTGCTAATGCTTATACGACGGTTCCAGACTTGCGTACTCCTGAATTGGAGTTAGGTTTTTCTGTGGACCTTACATGGCAATCAGGTATTACATTTAATGTAACATTCTAATTAGTATGACTTATCGCACAGGGGGATTTTTTCCTCTGTGCGATACCAACAAAAAATTGCTACATAGTTACAGAAAACTTTTTTCCTAACTAGGGAAAAATATTTTCTTAGTTAGGGAGAAAATTTCTCCTGTATGTTGATGATATAATGTAAATGTACGCGCGCATACGTTACGTGTATGAGAAGAGGAAAATGGAACATAGTTGATTGGATATTGGGGTTGACCTTACTGGTCAGCTTTGCTGCCTGTTCGACCATCGATGAGGACATGAGCGACTGTGGTGAGAAATTTGAGATGGAATATGAGCTGCAGTTGATTACCAACATCGAGACAGAGTTGCAAACCCAGTTGACAATCGGTAAAGAGGTGTTTGTTGCAGATGCCTTGAGCAGCCATTTGGCCAAGATCTTTACAGGCGTTGCCCACGACATAGACCTTTCTTTCTACGACATCAGTAGTGAAGCGCACTTGCGGTATCATAGAAGCGATGTGATTAATGATAGCGTGAAGAGTTATTCATTATTTTTGCCTGTGCAGAAATATCGCACGCTGGCTTTGGCCAACCTGCAGAATAACTCGGTAGTGAGTGTGGTGGGAGGTGATCAAAGTAGTACATTGGCATTGGTGCAGAAATCGGGAGAGATCATTGAATCGCACGAGACAGGTATCTTTACCGCTCGTACTGATTTGGAAATGTTGGAGGGTGAGGATCAAACCTTCCATGCAGATCTCTATATGGCAAACAGTGCGACTGTCTTAGTGCTTGAAAACACGGACGGCGTGGATGTGAAGGACATACAGGTGTATGCTACAGGATTTGCCACAGGATTCAACGTTAACGACAGCATCTACACCTTTGTGGATAATCCGCCTTTGGTTCATGCCAAATCTATAGATACTGGCGCAGACGATATGTTGTGTTTCAGTACCATCAATTTCCCATCACGTGATAAAGCCGAGGGTGATGAGCCTTTGTGGCAGTATGTTGTTTATGTAACCCTTGCTGATGGATCTGTGACAAAATCAGTGCTGGAGATGGAAGAGCCTTTGAAGGCAGGAGAGATAAAAGTAGTGAAGGCACGCCTGCAAATAGACGGTAGTTTGCAACCTGTCAGTACAGAAGTGGGTGTGAGTGTGACGCTCGACTGGAAGCAGGGTGGTTCGTATGAGTCGGAAATGTAAAGGAACGTTTGAGCAATGATGATGAAAAGTGAGAAAATAGGATGTATCGTGACAATGCTGATGGCACTGTTCGTATTGTCATGTACCTCTGACGAAACGCTTTCCAACACGGATTCTTTGGAGAATGTTCCTGTGAGTTTGGCGATGAATGTATCAACGAACAACGCTTCCACAAGAATGACCGAGGAAATGACCCAGCAGGAGGGTCAAGTTTTTCGTGGCATTCGGGATCAGCGTCTTTTCCCCTTTGATGCCGATGCTTTGAATAATAACTTGATTGCATCAGGCAAACAGCCTTTATCCACTTATATTACGAACCTCAATAAGTATAATGAAGAAACCGATAACCTTCATTATTTTGATGATCGTTCAGTGAAGATTCCGAACGGAACTGCTGCTTTCCTTTGCTATTGCAGGGCTATTCCATCAGGTTCTAAATTTGCGAATGGTTCCCTGATTACTAATGTCATCAAGGAAAATGCTGGGGATGAATTGGATTTGACAAATTCATCCACATCGGATATTCTGTTTGAACCAGAAAAGATATATACTGATGTTGAGAACGACGAAGTGATGGTACCTGCTGCAGCCACTGTAATAGCAGATTATTTGACAGCTATAGCTGCAGCTGTGAAGGCAACACCAGGCAAAGAGGAACTTTACCGTTTATTGACGAATGGCAGTGTTGCTCCTGATGCCAAAAACCATACCCATCTGCTGGCGTGCTCCAGCACAAATGTGGCGAAGTTGGCTGAATGGGTGGCAGCAGAGGGTGTTAATTTGTCATCATTAACTGCACCAACAGCAAATTATCCTGCTGAAATCAATTTGCCTGATGGTGTAATCAATTTGCCTGATGGTGTAGCAGTGGTGAAGTGGGATAACACACTTGAGCAATTTGTACCTCAGGTGCAGACCAATACCGATGTAAATAACATCAATAGCTTGAATCGTTTTGTCTATCCAGCCGAACTATATTATTATGCCAACAGCCGTATTAAGACATCGAGAAAGAGTATAAAGCTAGATTATTCGAATAAGTCATGGGCAGACGTCTTGGCTAAGTATGATCCAGGTTATGGAAAGATGGATGTATTAATCAATTCTGTTGCCATTATTGATCCTCTTTCTTATGCGGTGGGATGCCTGCAGGTGGGCTTAAATGTGTCGAGCACTTTGGAGGATGCAGCAGAACCAGCAAAAACCATCACGCTCAAAGACGGAAAGACAGAAGGAGAAAATGCCTCCTTCCCACTGACAGCCGTTTTGATCAGTGGCCAGTTTGCGCAGGGTTATGACTTTACGCCTAAAGGTGAGGCAGATGAGTACATCATTTATGACAAAACGATAGAGGGTGCGATATCAATGGGAGCTCCTACTCTTGCTTCCTCTACCAAATACACCAACACTTTGGTATTGCAAACTAAGAACGGAGAGAATGTGCGTTTTGCATTGGAATTCGAAAATAATAGTGGGGTTGATTTTCAGGGCATCAACGGAACGGTGTTTAAAGGAACTAAGTTCTACTTGGTGGGGCAGATTAAGGTGCCTGTGGATCAAGATCAAGACTACAAGAAGCGTGTGTTCACCAAGAATCATATCACTAAGGGTGTTGTCACGATTTCCAGTTTGAAAGAGGCATATACCTACCTGCCTGATTTGTTGGATCCGCGTTTGGAGGTAGGCATACAGTTGGTACCTAATTGGATTCAGGTCACTACCACGAATGTACCACTTTGATCGAGTTGACAGTTGAGAGTTGAAAATTGACAGTTAAGAAAGTATGAAAAGGAAAAGAGACATAGAAATGTGGATGTTGCTGATCATCATGATGTTGACATCATGCAGCGATCATTCAGGAGACAGCAGTGATGAGAAAGGTGACTGCTTCCTGAACATCTATGTCTATGGTCCTGAACGTCCGATGCTGACTCGCGCCGATGTGGGCGATATTGCATCGAAAAGTGTGGAGGAACACATGGTTCACACCCTTCGGATTTGGGTGTTTAAGCACAACAGTGATGGCAGTAAGGCGGTGGGTTATCTGAAAACAGAACCTACGTTCCTCAACGAGACCAATGGGCAAGAGATGTTCCAGATGAAGGTGGACAAAGAATTTGCGGATCATCCAGAGAATGTGGATGTCTATGTGGTGGCGAATGCAGGGAGTGTGGGGTTGACACTTAGTGATGAAACTACCCGCGACGCATTGGATGCAGCGATGATAGGGACAGATTATTTCGGCGTAACAGATCTTTACGATAAAGATGATTTACTTCCAACCACTGGACGTATTGCAACAGCAGGTCTTCCTATGTCGGGTATAGAGAAGGATCAACCCATCTATGGTTCTTTCCCTGCTTTGCGCATCGGTAGTCAAGAAAAGATGACCACTGTGCAGTTGATTCGTGCCGTTTCGAAGTTGCGCTTCGTGCTTTGCCGCATTGCAAGTGAAGAAGAGAAGGAGTTGGTGTCGATTGACGGGATTCAGTTGGATGGGGAAATGATTCCGACAGCGAGTTATTTGATGCCTGGAAC
>JAGAAZ010000161.1 GCA_017614895.1 Bacteroidaceae bacterium
CCCTGCCCCTGCTACAACCTTCTCACACTTGGATGCCACGACCGTACTGAACCGTAAGATTGCGGAATTGGGCATCTACCCAGCAGTAGATCCTTTGGATTCCACATCACGCATCCTTGACCCGAACGTGGTGGGTGAAGAGCACTACCAGACGGCTCAACGGGTGAAGCAGATTCTGCAACGCAATAAGGAATTGCAGGATATCATCAGCATCCTCGGCATGGAAGAACTTTCGGATGAGGACAAGACAACGGTCAACCGTGCTCGACGTGTACAACGTTTCCTCTCACAACCCTTCGCTGTGGCTCAACAGTTCACGGGTGTGCCTGGCGTAATGGTGAGCATCGAGGATACCATCAAGGGCTTCAAAATGATTCTTGATGGCGAGTGTGACGACCTGCCCGAACAGGCATTCCTCAATGTCGGCACCATCGAAGAGGCATTCGAGAAAGCAAGAAAACTGCAAGAACAAGCAAAAGCATAACAAATATGCATCTACAAATCATCACACCGACAGGAACAACGTATGAGGGAGAAGTGAAACGGTTTCAGTTTCTCTCAGCAACAGGACTCATGGAGTTCCTGCCTGGACATGCACCGATGATTGCAGAACTGAAAGAGGGAAGCATCCATACGGAAAGTGAAGAGATTGCATGTGGGGCAGGTGTGGTGAGAATTGAGAACGACGAAATCACTGTGATATGCGAGCCATCATAATATACATCATCTGTGCGCTGGGCTTTGCTGCACCAATCAGAGCAGAGGAGCTGAACGTGTCCAAGCTGATCTTTGAGCACTTGGGCGATAGCTACGAATGGCACATCGCAAAAGGGCTAGCCATTCCCCTACCCTGCATCCTCATAGGAGAAGAAGGGGTGGATGTATTTATGTCTGACAAACTGGAACACGGAGCGACGTACAAGGGCTACCACATCGCAGAAGAGGGAGATTATGAGGGAAAGATTGTGAATGCAGCAGGGGAACGTCCGTTCGACATCAGCATCACAAAGAATGTGCTGGAACTGTTCATTGTATGCATCCTGCTTTGCTCTGTGGTGTTGGGTTTGGCACGATGGTACAAGAAGAACGGTTTCAAAAAAGCACCTGGAGGATTTGTGGGGATGATGGAAGCAGTCATCAATTTCATTGACAAGGATGTGGCGAAGGAAAGCATAGGACATGGATACGAAAAATTCTCCCCTTATCTGATGACGGTCTTCCTCTTCATATTGACGAGCAACCTGTTAGGACTGATTCCAATCTTCCCAGGAGGAGCGAACTTGACGGGCAACATTGCAGTGACCTTGACCTGCGCCGTCTCAGCCTTCATCGCCATCAACTGCTTTGCACCGAAAGGGTACTACAAGAGCATCTTCTGGCCTGATGTACCCATCTTCCTCAAGGCGCCTATACCTATCTTGCCGACCATCGAGTTCATCGGTGTGTTCACCAAACCCTTCTCGCTGACCGTCCGTCTCTTTGCCAACATCATGGCTGGACACATCATCATCCTCGCCTTGACCAGCGTAGTGTTTGTGACCGCCAAAATGGGAGCAGGCATGTGTGCCTCAATGACGGCAGTGAGCGTCCTTTTCTGCATCTTCATGAACTGCCTCGAACTGCTCGTGGCATTCATCCAAGCATACGTCTTCACCATCCTGACTGCCAACTTTATCGGATTGGCGCACGATGAATAGAACCAATATAACTAGTACAACTAGAAAGAAACAACTTTAAAAACTAAATAATTATGATTCTTGAAGCAGTAGAAGCAGGCATGAGCCTCGCACAAATCGGTGCAGCCATAGGTGCTGCCATCGCAGTGATTGGTGCCGCATTCGGCATCGGAATGATTGGTAAGTCAGCTACAGAGAGCATTGCCCGTCAGCCTTCGGCAGCAGGCAACATCCGTACATCCATGATCCTGACCGCCGCCTTCATTGAGGGTGTGGCACTCTTCGCCATCGTGGTGTGTCTCCTCGTAGTGCTCCAGTAAAACATGAATCCACTCATACCAGACCCGGGACTACTCTTCTGGATGGTACTTTCCTTCGGTGTGGTGTTCTTCCTGCTGGCGAAATTTGGTTTCCCAGTCATCACGAAGGCCATCAACGAGCGTAAGGAGTTCATCGAGATGTCGCTCCTCTCTGCCAAAGAAGCCAATGAACGGTTGGCAAGCATTCAGGCAGAGGGTGAGAAACTATTGGCTGATGCCAAAGCCAAGCAGAAAGACATCATCGCTGATGCCATGCAAGAGAAACAGCGGATTGTTCAGGCAGCGCAGGAAGAGGCACAAACCTCAGCCGACCAGATGATTGAGGAAGCGCGTCAGAGCATTCAGGCAGAAAAGGAACGAGCCTTGCAGGATGTACGGAAAGAGGTGGCAAGCCTCGCCCTCGACATCGCAGAAAAGGTCATTGGTGAACGGATGAAAGACGATGCCACACAGCGCAAGACCATCGAACAACTCATTGACAAACTCTAACTGTCAACTGTCAATTATCAACTGTCAACTATCATGACGAACGGAAGCATAGCCAAGCGATATGCCACAGCCTTGTTTGAGGAGGCAAAGGCGCAGTTCGTAGATCAACAGATCTATGAGCACTTGGGTGTGCTCCATACAACCATGAAGGCAGAGCCAGAGCTTCAGATAGCACTCATCAATCCTCGTGTGACTGCAGAGAAAAAATACACGCTCCTGTTGCTAGCCTCTGGTCTCGACCCTGAACCTTTAGCTCGACGGAGTCAACGCACCACCCTGTACACACGGTTCTTACGCCTTCTCTTGGAAAACCATCGTGAGAATCAGCTGCGCATGATTATCTTTGTCTATCGGGATCTGTTCAGAGAGCATCATGGCATTGACCATGTGGTGTTCGAGACGGCAATACCTGCTGATGATGCCACCATTGAGCATCTGACCGAGCGCATCAAAGCTCATCGCCATCGTGAAGTGGAGTGTGTGCGTAAGGTGAATCCAAGCCTGATTGGCGGTTTCCGACTCCGTATTGGCGACCACCGTTACGATTACAGTTATCAACATCAATTGGAACTCATTAGAAAAGAATTATGTCCGATTCCATAAAAGTAAGCGAAGTGACTGCGATGCTGCGTCAGCAACTCGCCGACATAGACAACGAAGAGAACACCCTCGGCAACGAGATTGAGGTGGGTACCGTACTGACCGTCAGCGACGGAGTGGTGCGTGCCTATGGACTTCGCAACGCTGAGGCAGGTGAATTGCTTGCCTTCGACAATGGCATGGAAGCCATCGTGATGAACCTAGAGGAAGACAACGTAGGTGCTGTATTGCTCGGACCTACCGACAGTATCGAAGAGGGTGATGTCGTGAAACGTACTGGACGCATTGCCTCCATCGCCGTCAGTGAAGGTATGGTGGGACGTGTGGTCGATACCCTCGGGCACCCCATTGACGGCAAGGGAGCCATCACTGGTGAGACGTTCGATATGCCACTGGAACGTAAAGCGCCAGGCGTCATCTTCCGTCAACCTGTCAACGAGCCGTTGCAGACAGGACTCAAGGCTGTGGATGCCATGATTCCTATTGGTCGTGGACAACGCGAACTCATCATCGGTGATCGTCAGACAGGAAAGACCGCCATCGCCATCGACACCATCATCAACCAACGTGCTAACTACGAGGCAGGCAAGCCCGTCTATTGTATTTATGTCGCCATCGGACAAAAAGGTTCTACTGTCGCCACCATCGTCAACACCCTACAGCAAAAGGGAGCGATGGACTACACCATCGTGGTTAGCGCCACAGCCAGCGATCCAGCAGCTATGCAATATTACGCTCCTTTTGCTGGAGCAGCAATTGGTGAGTATTTCCGTGATACAGGCCGTCACGCCCTTGTGGTGTATGATGACCTCTCCAAACAGGCGGTAGCCTATCGTGAGGTGTCGCTGATTCTGAAACGTCCTTCAGGTCGTGAGGCATACCCTGGTGATATCTTCTACCTGCATTCTCGTCTCTTGGAGCGTGCAGCCAAAATCATCGCCCAGCAAGAGGTGGCTGAACAGATGAATGACCTGCCCGACTGCCTCCAGGGGAAGGTACGTGGCGGTGGTTCACTCACGGCATTGCCCATCATCGAGACACAAGCTGGTGATGTGTCGGCTTATATCCCCACCAACGTCATCTCCATCACCGACGGACAGATATTCCTTGAAACAGACCTCTTCAATCAAGGTGTGCGTCCTGCCATCAACGTGGGTATTTCCGTATCTCGTGTGGGAGGTAACGCCCAACTGAAAGCCATGAAGAAAGTGGCAGGAACGCTGAAGATAGACCAAGCGCAGTATCGCGAACTGGAATCCTTCTCAAAGTTCGGCAGCGACATGGATCCCGTGACGGCCTTCACGATTGATAAGGGAAGAAAGAACGCTCAACTGCTCATTCAGAAGCAATACCAACCCATGCCTGTAGAGGAACAGATAGCCATTCTCTACTGTGGTACACACGGACTGTTGCGTGACATCCCTGTCAATCAGGCACGTGATTTCGAGGTAGCCTTCCTTGACCTCCTGCGCACCACTCATCAAGACGATGTGCTCACACCGCTTCGAGAGGGTAAGATTGACGACAATATCACCTCCATCATTGAGAAAACCGCTGCTTCCATCAAATTGTAAATTCTAATTCATCTTGTCTTCGCTCAAAGAAATAAAAGGTCGCATCGCGTCTGTCCGCAACACACAGAAAATCACCAGTGCCATGCGCATGGTAGCAAGCGCGAAACTCCATCATACCCAGAGTATGACGGAGGCGTTCCTACGGTATAAGGACGAACTGGGGAAGATAGTTGACAGTTTACAGTTGACAGTTGACAGTTCCATGCGGCAAGAAGACCAACAAGGCGAAAGCCAACTTTCAACTTTCAACTCTCAAACCTCAACACTCCTCATTCCCGTTTCTTCCAACAGTGGACTTTGTGGGGCCTTTAACAGCAACATTGCCAAAGCCACCATGAAACGTATTCAGGAGTTGGAATCGCAAGGGCAGGAGGTACACTTGTTACCCATCGGCAAGAAGATTGCCCACGACCTGAAGAAAGCCAACAAGGATTTCAATGCGGACTTTGTCGATATGCATGAGAAGATAGAAAAGAGCAGCACCTTCACAGATGTGTCTTCCCTTGTGAATTTGGCTTGTGCGCTGCATCAAAACAAGAAAATCGACAACGTAGAGTTCCTCTACCACCATTTCAAATCAATGGGCAGTCAAATCATCACCATTGACAGTTTATCTCTCACCTCTAACCTCTCACCTCTAACCTCTCACCTCTCACTTCTCACCGAACCCTCTCCCCAAGAGCTGCTCACCTCCCTCTTCCCTCGTCTGCTCAACGCACAAGTCTATGGCATCCTGCTCGATTCCCTCACCAGCGAACATGCAGCCCGTATGCTGGCGATGCAGACAGCCGATGACAATGCCAATGACTTGCTGAAAGAACTCACCTTATTATACAATAAGACTCGTCAGCAAAGCATTACCAACGAGCTTATTGATATCATGTCAGGACAAATCGGGAAGCAGTAAATCTACCTCACCACCATTTTCTGTACCTGTTCACCCTTACGGACAATGACCACTTGTCCTTTTTCCACATTCCTCAGATTTTGGATGCGTCTGCCCTGCAAATCATAATACGCCACCTCCGCAGACATTTCTTTGGATATCTCCACAATACCTGTCGCTGTCAAGCCCAATGGGATGAAAGCCTCCGACGAGTTCATTTGTGCATAGGCATCGAAAGGTGCCAATGTGGAAGTGGAAGTCTGACGTACCAACCCCCATTGACCTTCTTTCTGTCCGAGAATATAATCACCTGCATAAAGCGGCATCTGCACGTATGTTCCACGCAAGAGATCACTCATTGGACTGGCTGCGTATGACACTTCTCCGCTACCTGTGAAGGTCACATCGCCATTCGCCTCCACCAACACTGGTTGATGGGCGGCTATCTCTGTCACCTCCTGCAAACTCATGTCATCATCAATCGTGTAAGCCTTCACACCCTCTGGTACATTTGCAGCAAATGGCAGCATCAGCAAACGGGCACCTTCCACATTTACCTTCAGCGAAGCTTGATTGGCAGTAAAGGCCGTCACAGGACGGAAGTCACCACCATCTGCCGTCAGTTTCAGGTGCTGGCAGACAGTTCCTTTCACCACATTGTCAGTCGTTAACGCACTACCCTCAGCCACATACACCATTCGGTTCGTTCCCTCCAGCCAAGACAATTCTGCTGGGAAGTCGGTCACCTCTGTCAAATCAAGACTGGTGCAAGCTGCATCACTCGTATATTCCAGCACATTGCTGTCGTCAGCCACGTATGCGCCTGTCAACTTAGCTGCATACTGTTCGCTGTTCGCCAAATAGACATCGCCAAAGTTGATGGTCAGTTTCGATACGGCATTGTCGCAAGTGAAAGAAAGAAGTCCGATGCAGCCATCGGTGAGTGTGGCAGGCGAAAGATCAAGGACAATGTCAAAGTTCTGTCCACGACTCAGGTCGATACGCTCATACTCATGTTTCTGTACCTTGCCTTCTTTGTTGACATAGACAAGAGTTGGTGCACCAATGGTGAGCGAATTGGAGGACGTCACCTTCTTAATATGCATCACTAACTGCGAGAATCGATTGCCAAGATCCACGTAACCAGATGAAGCAGTCGTGCGACTCGATATGAGCGGATTAGACGAATCAAATGTTTTGCTCTTTCCACTCAGTTTATACGTCGTGCCAAAGGTGGTCTTCGTCGTCTTCAATTCATCAATACGGTCAAAACGGGTAGTGGAGCCCGTCATGTTCGAAGCCTGACGGTCACGTGAACGCACAAACAGCACCGTACATACGCTCTTAGCTGCAATCGTCGTCACAGGTCGGCACGTCTCTATCTCCTGAGTCAGCACTGTCTTCGAGAAACTCTTCGACTTGCCCGTTGTATAGAGTTCACCTTTCTGCGTATAGAATGGCAAATCCACCGTCAGCGTCACATCCTCATCACCCGAATTCGACATCACAGCCACCACCGTATCACCCGTCACAGAAAGATAAGCGGAACTCTCCAAACTGCTACCACTCCACGTGGCATCGATACGTGTCATGCCTGTCACGAATCGTGCAAAATGCGCCATGATGTATCCACGTTTCGTGATGGAACCGTTCGATGTACCCCGTTGCCCATCACCCAGCATAGCATAGTAACGCTTGGCTGCATAGTGAATCCATGCGTTGAAATCGCCCAACATACACGTGTTGATAGCAGTGAAGAAATTGAAGAAGTCTTTCGTGAAATCATAGTTACGCGTGTTGTTCTCTATCTCATTCCAGTTGATGAGGTATTCCGTCATCCAAAGCTCTTTCCCCTTCTTGCCAAGATTCTTGTAGGCACTCTGGATGCCACCATATTGGTGACCGCCATAGATGTCAAAGCAATCAATGACATCATCCTTGTTCAACGCATTGGCATAACCGTCAGAACAACCAATCGACTCTGGAGCCATTATCTTGCAACTGATCGTGCGTCCGTATGTCTTCACAAATTGCGCAATCTCAGAAGCATCCCACAAACAGCCTGCATACGTAGCAGCCCAGTCGGGCTCGTTCTGGATGGAGATAGCATCCAGTTCCACACCATTCTTGCGCAGATACTGCACGTAGTCCTCCAAATATTTCGCATAATCCGCCCATTTGTCTTTCTTCAACTTCCCCGTCTTACCATCACTATTCTTCGCATTGCTCGTTCCGTTCGTCTTCCATTCAGCAGGTTGTCCCCAAGGCGACGCAAACACAATCAATCCCATCTGCTTGGCTTTCTTGGCAGTTGCCAACGACTGGCTCCATGTCCCCTTACCGATAGGAATATAGAGACGCATGATGTTGCAACCCACCGTACTGTTCTTACCCCACACCTTCTCAATCTCCGCATTCGACATGTGGTTATATGTAAATTGCGGGCTACACACAAAGCCGCCAAAACCCGTGATGTGCTGATGCTTGGTTTGAGCATCCAAACGTACTGTTGCTTTCGTCTGAGCTGTGGCCGCCGACGACATACCCACACAGAGCATCGCCACCATCGCCACTCGCTTCCATATTCTTTCCATGATGTAATCGTTTTTGGTATTGGTAATAAATATCTAAATTGCGCGGCAAAGTTAGCACTTTTCCTCCACATCCATTATTTATCACGTTACAAATATTTGTTCAAAGGTTACTTAACCCAAAATCCCCCGCATTCACAAGAACACGGGAGATTTTCAATTTTCAACTTTCAATTTTCTAAATGTCAGGTGTCAGGAGTTATAACTTTATAAGTTTAGGGCAACTCCTGCACCAGTTTGCGATACAGCCCGTACTTCACCTTTTCATCCTACCCTCAAAAATAGATTATGGACTCATATTGATTCTTACTTTGTTATCTTCAGATTGTACAAATTTTTCATTCATTCACCAACACCTTCCCGTCTTCTGTCATTCCCTCCACGCTGATATACATTTCCTCGCAGGTGGAGTTGTTGAAGAACTCCACTTTTGCTTTGCCCTGTTCATCTGTGGTGATATCAGGTTGCCACCAGATGGTGCGTCGGAAGTCTGCCATAGGAGGAATCACGTTGTAATCTTCTGTTTTGAAGGTGGAAGCCTTGTTGAAGCCTTGGAAGTAGGTATGGCGAAGTCCCTTCTGGCTCTCGGAAGAAAAGAGTCGATGGGTATAGAGATATACAATAATGTTGTGTTCGGGGCTGTCAATAATTTCCCATTTTCCTAATGTGGGGGACATCCTCTCATTAAATACAATATAGATCGATTTCACGTAATTAAGCCACTCTGAATATCCACCACCTTCGTTATTGTCAACGACAAAAGCGATGTTTCTGCCTCTTATGTTATATTCGTCATATCCATACTTGTCCAGATCCGCGTTCAATTTGTCTCTGATAAAATCAACAGTCCTTGGCACAGGCTCCCCCCTGTCAAGGATGTTGTCCAATTCCCTGTCTGCGTTATAGTAAATCGTCGCGTATTGTTTTCCATACGCCTCGTTCTTCCATCGCCAGTCATCATTGGTGAAATAGCGTTTTCTCTTTGCCTTTACGGTCACGTTCTGCAGCACATGATCTTTTTGTGTGATGGGGATGAACTCATCTTCCTCGTCCAGTTCCTCGAGAGGCTTTTTCACGAAGGCATTGGGTGCAAGCGGATGCAGGATGGTCGTCTCAAGAGGCGTGAGATACCTTGGATTGGGCGAAAATTGCCTGTCAATGCCCACATAATAAGTCTTTCTCTTTTCTTTTATTTTGTCCTGCTTTTTTATCTCCCTTGTGGTGTAGATGTTCATCTTCCACTCGCCATCCATAAAGGGCATCTTGAAGGCATAGTTACCCTCGGCATCTGTCGTCCCATTGCCAATCAAGCTCTGTCCTTGTTGGTTGTAGAGGCTCACATACATTCTCACATTCGAAA
>JAGAAZ010000162.1 GCA_017614895.1 Bacteroidaceae bacterium
GGCCTTAAAGGCTATCCTACCTATGTGCTCGTGGCTCCTGACGGTACCATCGTCAACAACAATGCGCCTCGTCCCAGCGAAGCATCCAGAGTCCGCGATGCAATCCAGAAATTAATAGAGAAATCGAAATAAACATGAACAAGCAAACCATCATTACCATCCTGCTTTCCCTCGTCGCAATAGCGGGGCAGGCGCAAACATTTACCCCCATCGTGGAGGACAGCATCAACTTCGTCATTACAGGCACGACGAATGCCAAGGTCGATAGCGTAACGTGGTGGCAATGTGCTCCATATCCGCAAGGGGTAAGCAAGGATTATTACGCACCAGTAAAAGATGGGCAATTTCGTATTGAGGGACGATTACCGCGTCACCATTTCATTCAGATTGGCGATGATGAGGGAAATGACCTTCACTTCATTGTGGAAGACACACCGACACACATCAACCTTGTCACGGGTGAGGTGATGGGCAGCGATGTACAAAGCCGTTTCGTCCAGATTCAAATGCGAGAACGCGAGATAGAGCAGCAGTTGTGGAATGGGTTGACTGAAGACGAGCAGATGAATGTCATGCAAATGATTTCAGGAGAGGTGCCGACGAAAACGGCAGAAGACAGCATGCGAGTTCGTCGCTACAACAAGGCTTGGTCGCAAATTGACTCGCTCCGTTTCCAGAGTTATAGTCAAAACCTCGACAACTGCTTGCCTGCATACTATCTTTTCGTTAACCACATGAATATGACGTTGAAAGAACTCGCTGTATTCATGCACGAGGATGCTCCCTATGCGCATCTTCCAGCGATGAGCCACGTGTGGAAGCAGTATTGGGGATTGCAAACGAAGAGCAATCTCTCGAAGAAAAGTTTCAGCGATTTTGAGGCGGAAACGCCTGACGGACAGCTTCATCACCTCGCCGAATATGCAGGTCACGGGCAATACGTACTGCTTGACTTCTGGGCTTCGTGGTGCGGTCCTTGTATTGCCTCATTTCCTTTGATGAAGCAGATGCATGAGGTGTTTGGCGAGCACGGCTTGCGCATCATCGGCGTTTCCGTAGACCAAGATAAAGA
Source organism: Bacteroidaceae bacterium (assembly GCA_017614895.1). Taxonomy (GTDB): domain Bacteria; phylum Bacteroidota; class Bacteroidia; order Bacteroidales; family Bacteroidaceae; genus Minthosoma. Next base: position 1,073 of record JAGAAZ010000162.1, read on the forward strand.
TAGTTGGTTGAACGCCGTTGACAAGTATCAGCTTCCATGGCTGCAACTGCGAGAGACCCTTGCCTCGCAGGGCAATCGGACTTCCGCCTCCGAAAAGTATGGCATAACAGGAGTTCCGACTTTTGTTCTCATCGCCCCCGATGGCACCGTAATCTCTACAGACTTGGATAGGAAGGAACTGAAAACAAAACTCGAAGAAATCTTTGAAGTGAAATGAACAAGAAAACCATCATCACCATCCTGCTCGTCCTCGTCGCAGTGGCGGGGCAGGGGCAAGAGCCGTTCTTCTGCACAGATTCGGCAGTTGTCCGTGGGCGTATTGTTGACTATTCACCGACGATGGGCTTTCAGAATCTGACGGTACAGGTGACGGACATCTTCACGGGAGAGTTGAAGACAGCGACTGCAGAGATACGGGAAGATGGGACGTTTGAGAAGCGGCTGTTGTTGCATCATCCAATCCTCAACTAGTTTTACACGAGCGAAATACATATCAGCAAACAACAAGTGCCTTTCTACCTCTGTCCAGGTGACACGTTGGACATCACGATATGTTTCCATGACGGCGATGTACCAGATTGCAGATACAGAGGCGGACACTCCGCAGAAGTCGCACGACTGCTAAGAGTCAGAAACGACTATCTTAGCCTGCAAAAACTCTGTCGTTTCTTTGAAGGTGACATCGAAGCTTACAACCATTTTGCCGACTCTTTATATACTACTTGGCAACGTAAAATCGGTGCAATAGCAGATGCGCACCACTTCACCTCTTTCGAACGTCGGTTGGCAGAATGCGACATGGCAGCAGTCTTCGGAACCGCCTATCTCAGCTATTTCAGCCAGATACATGACAAGATGGCGCAAGATGACCCTGCGGCTCCGTATACCGCAGGCAATGCCATGATGGAACGGCTCAGTCTCCCCGAGATGTATCCTCTGCTGAGTCGCTTGCCTAATAATGATTCGCTCATGCTCGCCACCAAATTCTTTCAATGGTATTTGAACGCTCTCGAGTTTTCTGCACCTTTCCGCTATCCCTTGTTTGTCAAACGTGGGATGGCATGGGGAAACAGCAGGGATGAGGTAACGGAGCATCTGTCATTGCTTCGCGACACAGGACGGAGGTTGTTTGCTTTGGAGAACGACGGGTTGCCAATACAGTTGTTGCAGCTCCATTGCATCAACGAGGCTATTGGCGAATGGTTGGAAACAGATACGGCAGAAGAAAATTTCCGTTCGACGCGATCATTCCTCACATATCCGACTATTCAAAGAAAGGCACAACAGATTTTTGATGAGCAGGCCAATATGGATTCCACACTTCCCTTGCCAGAAGGCGATGCCGCACACTTTGTGAAAGACATCCTTGCCCTATACCCTGGTCGCTATATTGTTCTGGATTTCTGGGCAATGTGGTGTGCACCCTGTAAGGCTGAGATTAGGGCGACAAAGGAATTCCGGCATCGTCTGCAGGAACGTTCGGATGTCAAATTTGTGTTTCTGGCCAATGAGCGCAATCCCAATCGCGAGGATTACCTCGCATTTGTCCAAGAGAATCTGGAGGGAGAGGAAAACATAGCCATTGATGACAACCGTTTCCATCAGCTCCAAGAATTATTCGGCTTCAACGCTATTCCATTCAATGTTACCCTCACGCCCGATGGCCGGATTGTCCGAAACGGGCTCCTTCTACGTGCCGCCGAAGCAGGGTTCGATAGATTCATTCTGATGCTGGAGGAAATGAAAGCGAAACTCGAAGAATGAACATGAAAAAAATCATCACATCTCCCACACGTTGTTTCTATGATGTGTCCTTCCCGTTCGCCCGGTCGCGACAGGTCTTATTGAATCCAATGAAAATACACATAGAAGGCAATCTCCAACACAATCGTAATGATTGACAGGAGGGAGAGGGAGCCGACGATGTAGAATAGTTTTGCTGATAGCCAGACACCTTCGTTGTTCCTCACAATCTCCGTAAGTCGTTGGCTATGTTTCTGCCATAGTACTTCCTGCTGTTTGTATTGGTCGGCAAGCATCTGTTTCTCCTCTCCCAGCCATTGGGTATGGTGTCCCTGCATCTTCTCCCAGTCATCATCAGACACATTCACCGTCACCTTCAACTTTGTGGGCGCATCTTCCATAACATGGTCTATGTGCTTATTGATGGTGTCAACCTTGCCACTGATGGTATTCACGGCAGCACCGAGCACTCCTTCTTCACGCTGAGTTTCGCGGATTGAAGATTCCAAGGATAGCCTGGCATTGATGACGGCAGTCGTTGCCTTGTCAATGTCGGTACTCAACTGTTTGAGTTCAGGAACA
>JAGAAZ010000163.1 GCA_017614895.1 Bacteroidaceae bacterium
AATATTTATATATAATATATAATTATAAAATATTAATTATAATATATACGCGCGCGGAGATAAAACTTTGACTCTTTAACCTGTTTGACCTTCACTCTCCCATAAGCAGGGGATTCGGAGGGATCTTTTCATTTTTTTTGTTGACTTTCTTGGCAGGGGGGAATTACTGCCGTAACTTTGCATCGAAAATAAGAAATGAAACGATAACCATACCGATAACCATAACAATATGACTAAGCTCAATTCAAAGGAAATCATCGCCATCTGGTTCGCCATCATCGCAGCCATCGTCAGCATCACGGCGCTCTGGATGCCACCGCAGGGAATCATCGACGAGACGGTGCTCGTACTGATCGGGCAGTTCCTGCTCTTCATCGCCACACTGACGGGCGTGGACGGGGCACTCACCAGATTCCGCGAAACGAAGCAAAAAAGCCCTCCGACGTCCCCGATGTGACAAAGGCGGGTTATTGAACAGCAGAGGCACCTTATCGGGGAATAAGGGACGGTTATTGAGAGGAGGGCCTATAGGTTAAAGAGTTAAAGAGTCAAAGAGTTAAAGAATAGCGGGAAGCGGGCACCCGATGTAGCTGTCCGCAGCAACACAAACACAAAATACACAAACACAAGTATGATTGAACTTTATTTATCGAAGGTGACCGAGACATCGGAAACCGAACAGGCGGGTAAGATGTATGCCCGTGTGAGTTACAAACAGACGATGACCATTCAGGACATGGCACGCCACATGGCAGAGCACAACACGGTGTTCTCCGAGGGTAGCATCCTGGGTGTGCTGACCGACTTCGTGAAGTGCGTGCGCGAGATGGTGCTGATGGGCAACACGGTGAAGATTGAGAATCTGGCCATCTTCAAGGCTACAGTGGAAGCCAATGCGCTGGAGGTACTCTACGATGCTGAGAACGACAAGGTGGCAACAGCATCCATCGGCACGCTGGCAGAGGGAGCCAAGACAGGTGCAGCAGTGAAGACCGTGAAGCTGTTGGCGCAGAGCACTGGCGAGTTCACCCGTGACGAGCTGAAGAAGGACGTGAAGCTGGCGTGGACCGACAAGACCAAGGCTGAGATTGCTGCTGCCAAGGGTGGCGAGACCACAAGTGGTGGTGGCACCAACACTGGCGACAACACTGGTGGCAACTCAGGAGGCAACAACGGTGGCGGTGGTGGCACCCTCGTCGACGATCCCGACGGAGATTAAAATGAGAAAGGAGCATCCGATGGTCGGGTGCTCCTTTTGTGTGTATGGGGGGATTGTCCTTATTTCTTGGCGCTGTTCTTGAACTTGGTGAGTTCGTCTGCCACCACGTCGAAGTCGTCGGTGAGGGTGAGCTGCAGGTTCTTGTACTTGCCCATCTCAACGAGCTGCTGGAGGAATGGATAGACTGGCATTTCCTTGGTCCAGAATTCGGTGCCGAGGAAGATCATCGGGCTGGCGAATCCGAAGGACTCGTAGTGGTTCTGCACAGCGTCTTGGAAGATTTCCTGCATGGTGCCTGCGCTGCCTGGGGTGTAGATGATGCCTCCGAAGGCGACGGTGAGGATGAGGTCTTCACGGATGCTGTTCTCGAAGAACTTGGCGATGTGGGTGGCGAATGGCGCTGATGGCTCGTGACCATAGAGGTAGGTGGGGATGCCGAGGCTGACATAGTCGCCCTGACGTGGATACTTCTTCATCACCTCGAAGGAGGAGGCGAGCCAGCCTTCGTCCTTGAAGGATGGTGCACCCAGAAGCATCTCGACAGCGTCGTCCACTTCGGCTTCAGTTCTGCCTGCCAACCAAGCACCGAGGTGAGTGGCTTCCATGGCGCCAGGACCGCCGCCGCTGAGCATGATGAAGCCTTCTTCGGTCAGACGCTTGCTGAGGAGGACGATGCGCTTGTACATGGGGTCGGTGCGCAAGAGGGCATGACCGCCCATGATGCCGATGCAGAGACGGGAGTCGTGCTCACGGAAGAATTCGTCGAGCGCCACGTGGATGCAGTGGTCGTGGAGGGTGCGTGCGAGTGACTCCTCCACGTCCTTGGCCTGCTTGCCGGTGGCGATGAAGTGCTGATAGACTTTGGTGTCGTAGCAGGAATCGAAGGTCTCAGGTTTGGCAGGGTCGTAGCCTGCATACAGGTCTTCTGCGCTGTAGAGCGCTGTACGATTGACATCGTAGGGAACGGTTTTGATATAGTCCATGGCTTCTTCACTGAATAGTTGATCAGGTTTTGCTGTTTTGTTGCAGGAGGTGACTGCTGCGAGCAACACAAGTGCTCCGAAAATGATTTTCTTCATGTTGTTTGAATTTTGGATTGTTAGTAAATAGTATGTTTATTTCTTCTTTTTCTTTGCTTCCTTCTCTCGCATTCTCCGTCGGATGCTTTCGAAGTCGCGTCGCCAGGAGAGTCCGACGCCCTGGGTGTTGAGGGTCGCCTTGGTGAAATAGCGGTCGTTGGTCTGGTTGTAGGCCTTCACATAGAGGTTTCCCTTCTTGTCCATCCTCCATTTGACTTCGAAGTCGCCGATGAAGCTGGAGCGGTTGGTCATAGCGTTGTCGCGATAGCCGAAGGCTCCGTTGATGAGCAGACGTTCGTCGAGCAGACGGCCCTCGAGAATGCCTTCCACATCGAGGTCATCCCATCCCTTCTCACCAGTCGTGAGCGACGAACCGAAGTTCCAGTTGCTGTCTCTGCCTATCATGTTGCTGAGCATCTGGTTGATTTGTCCGCTGAGGGTGGAGGAGAGCAGGGAGTTCATCGCCTGTTCGGAATTGCCGTTACCGTTGGCACGTGCATATTCGTTGGGGTAGAAGCGTCCCAGTCCGAGCAGGTAAATCATCTGTGTGTTCATCTCCTCCTCGGAATTGATCATCGAGCGCACCAGCTGGCGTGTCTCCTCGTTCACGTTCGGAAGGTCCATGTTGAACTTGAAGTCCATATTGCCTAATTTACCTGTGATGTCGAGGATGCAGATGACCTTCACCTTGTTGTTCTGCGAGAAGGCCGTGGTGGACGTGAGGTCGCTGAGCGGCACGGAATTGATGGTGTGGTGACAAATCAGATGGATGTTGGCATCGAAGGGGTTGCCGTTGAACTCCACCAGCGAGCCTGGCTGCAGGGCAAGGTCGCGGAAGATGATGTCTTGCAGATAGAGGCGGTAGGAGCCCGACGAGATGTTGTAGTTGCCAAACATCTGGAAGGAACCTTTGTTGTACCAGCTTGCCTTGAGTTGGGCATTGCCGAAGGTGCGCATATAGCCATCCTCGATGTTGTCCATGCGCAGCTTCACCTCGCAGGCAGGGGTGAGGTTGATGTTGAAGTTGATGAAGATGTCGCTGTTGTAATTCTTCTTTGCCTCTTTGACAATGGCAAGGGAATCCTTGACCACGGGGCGTTCCTCGTTGAAGCTTGGGCTGAGCGCCTTGGGGTTGAGCGTCATCACCGAATCACGGTCGCGGAACTCGATGAATGAACTTCCTGTGATGGCATCAGGTGTGGCTGCATCGTAGGCAAAGACGGAACCTTTGGTTGGCGTGACATTGGCATTCACGTAGAGCGGATGTCCGTCGCTGCCGTCGATGGTCAAATCGCCATCAGCAAAGACGGTGGCGAGGAACTTGTCGCTGTTGAACTCCTTCTCGTCGTATGCCAGCAGTTCATGCAGGTCTGTCTGGAAGTGGTAAGCAAAGTTCTTCATGTTGCGATGCGTCACCTGTCCGTTGAGCACGGAGCGATGTCCGAAGCGGTCGTAGATGCTGATGTTCGGGAAGTCGAACAGATAAGGGCGTATGTGGATGGTGTCACCCTCGATGTGGTAGGGCACATTGGTGGCACGCAGGCGCAAGTTCATGGTGGGTGTCGCATCGGCAATGATATTGACATTGTTGAAAGGTCCGATGATGCTGACTGGTCCCGTCACATAGCCCGACACCTCCTTGAACACACCTCCCAAGAAACCATGAATGAAGGAGGCGTTTGTGTTGTGGGTGTTGACATCCAGACGCATATCGTTCTTGCTCGGTGAAATCCAACCGTTCACCGTTGTGATGCCCGTCACATTCCTTTGTCTTCCTGTCAGTCCGTCTGGCACTTGGTAGAGGTCCACCATTCGTCCATCGACAATGATGCCATCCACCTCCTTGTCCCAATGGGCGGTGATGTTGGCATCTCCTAAGTGCCCCTCCTGAATGGAGAGATTCTCCACTTTGAGATCTGTCCTCACATCAGGCACGCCACCTCCCAGCACATTGTTCACGACGGCACGTCCAGATGCCTTGCCCGCAAATCGCACCACGTTCCAGTTGACCAGCGACATGATGTACTTGATTTCGAGGTTGTTCAACGTCGCCACCAATGAGTCGGTCGGCAAGTCAGATGCTTTGCCGTCGATGGCCAAGAAGCTGTTGGTGTTGTTGTTGGCAAATCTGACGTTGTGGCACTCAATATTTTTCTTAAAGAATGAAATGGTGGCAGGCGAAACGGTCCATGCCGTATCGTTGACGACCGCTGTTGATTTCCTTAAGGCAATGTCTGTCTTCATGCTGCCCAGCGAGTCGCTCAACTGGATGATGGGCAGCAGCTGGAGCATGATGTTGTTGCTTCCTGTGGTGTTCACGTAGAGGTCGCTGACAATGCGATTGTTGTGCACATCCGCCATCACGTCAAACTTGGTGGATGTGGATGGGATGTCGTCGTCATCGCTTTCCTTGAAGGTGGAGGCGATGGCATGAATGTTCATGTTGTCGTAGGTGGAGTTGCACGCCACAGCGATGTCGTTGTAGGGTTTCTCTTCGTAGATGACATTGGGGGCATCCAGTTGGAACGACATCTTGTCCTCGGCTGCATTCAGATTGCCGAAGATGCGGATCGGGGTGCCAATGCTGTAATCGGCATCAATGAAATGGTGCAGGATAGGCGCATCAGCCATTGTCAGGTCGTAGGTGAAATGAGCCGTCGAGGAGGCATGACCTTCCGTTTGAGACTTGAAGATGATGGGCAGATGGTGAGACATCTGATGGACAAAACTCTGGGCAATGTCCGTCAGCGTGGTTTCTCCCTGGATGGTGCCCGACACCACATCGCTCTTCACCACATACTTGCTTTCTCCGTTTTCCAGATGCTCGGCTTGGAGCATGATGCCGTCCAGATGATATTCGTCAGAAGGTGTGGTGAGGAGGATGTCCTCCAACATCGCATGACCATACAAATGCTTGAAGTCTGTTCCCTGCATCTGGATAGCGCCATTGAGCGAAAGACTTTCTCCTTCGTATTCCTTCGTGATATTCAGATTGTTAGGCCTGAAATTCTCCAGCACCAGATTCAGGTCGATGTCTTTTGTCGGATGGTCGGTATAGGCAAAATCTGCATTTGCTTTCACGTTCTCATCGTCAATGCTGGCAGTACCAGAAATCTGAGTCGAGGTGCTTCGTGCATCCAGGTTGATGTTCTGGTAGTTGTAGCCGTTGTAGTGGATATTGTAGATGGTGCCTGTCGCCTTACCTGCAGGGAAAGGTTTCGTGTTATCCAGATTGATGGCAAGGTCGAGGTCGAATGAAGTGGTGCCAAAGCGCTCATCATCTTGCAGCTTGCCGATGTTGATGCTGTCACCACTCAGGGTGCCCATGAGGAAGTGCTCCTTGTCATACGTGAGATCGTAGGTGGCATGTCCGATACCCGTAGAGAGATTGCCTTGCGAAACAATTTCTCCATCGGCGTTGTAATCCACCGTTCCCTCGTATGCCACTTCCTGCAAGGCGTTGAAGAGATTTTCCTTGTGGTGTTCCGGTGCCAAAGCGTCTGCCCAAGTCTGCATCTCGTTACTGTTGATGCGTAACGTATGGATGTCTGCGTGGATGTCACGTTTCTGTTTGTCAAGAGGAGAAGTGACCACCGCTGTGGTCTGAAGCAGCATGTCTTCATTCTCGGAACTGATGTTGCACTCCTTCACCCGTATTTCTTCTTCGTTGCCTTCAGCTATGATGCTGAAGTTCATAGTTTGGTTCAAAGGAGATAGCTTGTGGTAGAGTGGGGCGAGGTCGCTTGGTGTGACGTATCCGTTAAGATTCGTCGTACGGAAGTCAAATGATTTGTTTGTTTCCCATTGCCCGTAAGTGACGAGGAGAGAATCTAAGACAATCTGTGAATGGGGCATAGTCAGGTTCATGTCTGTCAAGGTGGCTTGCTGTTTGTTGCCGACCAGTTTCAAACTGGTGTCGTGTATCGTCAGTCCAGAATTGAGTTCTTTGCCTTGCAGACGGCGCACATTGACGTTCAGGGAGTCATCGGTCAGACAACGTAGCATGACGTTCATGCCGAAGTCATGCATGTTCAGGTGGTTGGGGTCAAGTTTCCCCTTTTGCTGTGCCACGGACTTCACGTCATAGGTCACATCAGCATGGCGCATAATGAGCGAGCCGATGTGCAGATTCAATGGGGTAGGTTCTTCCTTCTCCTCTTTCGAGAAGGCGTCGATAATGAATTGGAAGTTTGGCGGACTGTCCGGTGTTTCCTTGTAAAGTGTTGCTTTGATGCCGAATAATTGTGCCGTACCGATGTCCACCCGATTTGACAGAAGTTCCAAAAGGTTAATGCTGGCTGAAGCACGTGCAATGCTTGCCATTTTCTGTCCGTTCGGTTCGTAAAGGGTCAGGTCATTCACGACCACACGATTGAGGAAACCAAGATTGACACTCCCGATTTCCACCTTTGAACCCAGTTGTTCTGATAGCATATTAGCAGTCCAGTTTGCCAAAGCACTTTGCA
>JAGAAZ010000164.1 GCA_017614895.1 Bacteroidaceae bacterium
AATGCGACCCCAGCCCTCTTTGGGTTATTGAACTCACGCTATGTTTAATGGCGTTGTCTTCTGACTGAAACACGTGGGGCGCCACTGTTACCGCCACCACCGGATGAGCCACCTGACTTCTCCTTGCTTGAGGAGGCTGCGGCGCGACGGCTGCTACGTGCAGCTGATGAGGATGCCTTGTCGGTGGCAGCCTTTGCTTTCTTGCCCTTGACGGATGCAGCAGCGATGGAGTCACGACGTGCCTGCTCGACAGAGTCGATTGGGGTAGTCCAGATGTGTTCCTCGAAGTCGGTAATCTGCTTCTCGATGCGGTTCTGCTCCTTCTTCATGAGGGAATCGGTGGCACAGTACTGCTGCAGGGACTTGTTCTGCATGTTGCTGGTCATATAGATGTCACCCTTGTAGTGGTTGGTGGAGAAGAAATCGTCTATCGACATGCGGGCAGCGTTGTTGAGGTTGCTGGTCATCACGTCCTGACCGCTAAGGTAGGTCTTGACATCATCGTACTTCACCCAGAAAAGCGGGAATTTCTGCACGTTCTGGTTCACACCCCCTTCTTCATCGTCTTCACTCACGTAACTTCTAATGGCAAACTCGTCGGCAGCACGATGCAGCACAGGACAGAGTGCCACGATACGGCTATGATAGGTCGCTGTGTTCTGGTCGTAGTAGGAACTTTCCTTCACGTAATAGCTGAGCACGTCAGCGGAAGGGATATCCGCCTGCGCCACCTTGATGCTGTTGCCATCCACTTCGTAGTCAATTTCCTGACGATCGAGCAAGTCCTTGAAGTGCATGCGGTTGCTCTGCTCGAAGTTCTCCACACCATCCAACTGGTACTCGTAAGCAGGAATCTTGCCTGTGTTGAGTAACTTGAAGAGGAGGGTGAAGAGGTTCATGCTGGTGCCCTGTGGCTCCACGGGATAGTAAAGGGCTGCATTCTCGTCCTTAGTGAGGTCGAGAGAACGGTAGATGTCGCGACGCCACGTGGGGTCTTCAGGCACATCCACAGCAGTGGGGAACATGAGGCTTGCACGGCTTGTTCCTGATGCTGCTGTTGTATTCTTGGCAGCAGTAGTGGTGCGGGTGTTCTGCACACGGCTCTTCTGTGGCTGGGCATTCAGTGTGCCCACCATGCAGAGTGTTGCTAATATGAATAAAACCTTTTTCATAATCTGGCTAATTTATGATAACCTCCACAGGGGAAGTAAGTGTTCGTTCGATGCCATCAGGACCAATCACACGGATGGCACTGATGTTGAAGAGTTTTCCTTTTGTGAGGGAGCGGATGCGGTTCAACTGGTTGGGTGTGAAGGTAGCAGAATTGCTGACCTCGTTGACCATGTTGCCCATGTTGTCGCTGAAACGGGTCTGGAAACCCAACACACGGAAGGAGATATTCAACAGTCCGTCGTCGATGGCGGCTCCGATGCCTCCTGCAGCCACAATCGCCTGCTTGGAGATGCGTCCGCCCTTGAAACGGTTGGTGTTGCCCTTGCCGTCAGGAACGTCGAGATAACCCGTTGGATCGGGAAGCTTACGCACATTGAACGTGAACTTGCCCATCTCCTGCTGGCGACCTTCGTTCTGTGCGGTGACAGTGAAGGTGACAGCATTCTCGCCTATCTGCGAAGGTACAGCTACATAGTTGCCACCCTCCTTATGAGTGAGCGTTCCGTTGTTCATGGAGAGGCTGATCTTGTTGTTCGGTATGCCTGGCACACTGACGCTGATAGGGTTCTGATAACCTGCATAGAGCACGTTCATCATCGTGGCACTCACTGTTGCCGAAGGTTCCACCACCGTATAGGGCTGTGAGAACTCACGACGGATGGTCTCACCATTACCGTTCTTCATCACGAGGTAGCCCTTCAAGGTGAAGTCGCCTGTAGAGCCACAGATGGTTTCGTAACGTCCATTCTCAGACTTCAAGAGGGTGTTGCCCACATAAATCTCTGGACGCTGGGTGGTATCGACTGCCGCCATGATGATCTGAGCAGAGAATTTTCCACCGCGCACGACGGTCTGTGCACTTGGAATCACCAATGCCTGAATCTCGTTCACGCGCACATCCTTCACGTCGATGTTTGCCACCAGCTGGTGCAGCATTTCGCCCTCAGCATGGCGTACATCGGTCTGAAGCTTTGTAAGCAGGGTGACTGCGGCAGCTACAGGAGTGTTCTCAAACATGTATTCCTGCCAGTTCTTGCCTTGCAGCTTGGCCTTCTTGGGCACGTCTGTCGAAAGGTTGGAACGGATAATCTTCTTCTGTCCCTCATCGTTGATCATGCCAGTGATGCCCTCACGATAGGTTTCTATCGCCTTCTTCAGCTGACCGCCTTTGCCTTTACCCGCTGCCAGCATGACATGGGTGGCAGCCTCCAGGTTGTCACGCCCTTCTATGTTGTTGATGTCTGCATCGTCACCGTCAGCCTCGCGCACAATCTCCCACTTCAGGTTCTCTGCCAGGGTGTAGAGCGAGTCGGACATCTTGCGCACTTGCTGGGCCTTCTCATACCACTGACGCGTCTTCTCTGGATTCTGCTTCATGGCAGCCTCCATTTCCTTGTAGATCGCCTCGTTCTGAGTGGTGGAGTTGACCTTGGTGCGATTGAGACCTTCGTCCACGAGCGAGAAGCCTTCGAGCACATCGGATGAAACGTTGAGCGCCAGCATTGCCATGAGCACAACGTACATCAGATTGATCATCTTCTGACGCGGACTTAACTTCTTTCTAATCATGCGATCTTCATTTTGAGTGCTTCAACCATCTTGAAATACACATCGTTCAACTCCTGGAGCTGAGCGGCGAGCTTCTTGGTCTGCTCGTTCACCTCGTCGATGGTAGCTGACTGCGTACCAACGCTCTTGAGCTGCATCTCGTAGAAGCGGTTGATGCCTGTGAGCGTGCGGTTCATGTTCTCCATCTCCTCTGAGTCGCGCGTGAGGCGTGCGCTCTGCTCTGCCACCTTCTTGAGGGTGTCGGTGAGGTCTGTGAGCTGCTCCACGTATGCCTTGGTTGCCTCCTGCATCTCGGGTGCCATGCTCTGGAACTGAGCTGAACGGAAGACTGGAGCTGAAGAGATGTTCTCTGCCAACTGTGCAGCATCGACAGGTTCGTCAATAGAACCAGCAGAACTAGATTGACTAGAACCGCCACCACCATTGATGACTATCGTGCCGCCAGCCGGTATGCCTCCACCGCCAACAACCACTGTGCCACCGCCGATAGGTGCATTGGCCATGCCTGTAGCTGCATTCGCCAGAGCTGCCACCGTCTCTTCGGAGAGAGAAGCGTTGGTTTGTGCTGCGATGGCTGCATTCTCAGCCACTTCTTCTGCCAATTCCTGTGCATCCATGCTCTCCTGTGGTTCGAAACCTGCCAGGAAGAACACGACGACCTCAGTACCCATACCCAGCCAAAGCATGAAGTCGGCACCATCCATGTGGGTGAGTTTGAAGAGGGCACCTGCAATCACGACGGATGCACCCCAGCTGTATGCATAGTTCAAGAAAGTCTGTCCGCGCTTCGTGCGGAGCCACTTCTGTATGCCTGTATATTTTGTTGCCATAATTTAAGACCCTCTCTGTCCTTTGGACATCTCCCCCTGTCGAAGGGGAGAGCCTTTCGGCCAGTTTCCTATTGAGGGATAATTTTTAGAGTTATTATTCTTTGTATTATTTGTCCCAAACACCCCGCATGGTCTCCCTCCCCATTTACAGGGGGAGGGTTGGGGAGAGGGTCTTCCTTATTTCTTTGCCTTCGATGCTGTGCCCAACTGTGACCTCACGCAACGGAAGCCGACGAAGGAACGTCCTACGTTCTGATACTCATACGAGCGCCATACACTCTTGATGAAACTCTCTGGGTCTTTCCACGAACCACCACGCACACTCTTCTTCTTCAGCGCGTATGGGTCTTCCTTCGCGGCATTGTAGGTGAGGGTCGGGTTCATATCACTCATCGAGAGCACACCAGCTTCGGTATAGACGGTGCTTGTCCACTCTGCCACATTACCCGCCATATCGTAGAGACCATTGGAGTTGGCGCTGTAGATACCCGTCTTGGAGGTGATGAGGTTGCCGTCCTTCGTGTAGTTGCCTCGGTCGGGCTTGAAGTTGGCGTAGTAGCAACCCTTGTCGCTCGACACACCATCCTGTTGCCAAGGCAGTTCTGTACCATCCTTGCCACGAGCAGCGAACTCCCATTCTGCCTCGGTGGGCAGACGATAACGCTGCACAAACTTCGCCTGTGGACCCAAACCTTTCAGGAGGAAGTCGGTGCGCCAGTTGCAGAAGGCGTTGGCCTGTTCCCAGTTCACACCCACCACTGGATAATCATTATAGTTGGAATGCGTGAAATAGAGACGCATATACACCTCGTTCTCGGCATTCTGGAAGTCGTTAATCCAGCAAGTGGTGTCAGGATACACATTCACGATATAGGTATTGAGGAAGTCCCACATGCTGCTGAGCGGACGTGTGATAGTCTCGCGATGGATCACACCATCATCATCCACGTATGCTGTGTCCTTCGAAATCATCACCACCTCTTCCTGATCATTCGCAAAGTCGGTGTTGAGATTACGTTCTGCTGGGTCAAGACGATACTTGCGCTTGGCAGCCATCACATAGTCGAACACCTCATAGCGATAGTTCAGCTGCTTCACGTCCAGCATTTTCTCACCCGTCACAGGATGATAGGTATAGACACTCTCTATGGCACGCTCCTGGTCTTCATCCGGATTGCGAGGCAACGCCTTGTTCCAGTTCAGATGGGGAGTCACGGGCTCACCATACTTGTCCTCCTCAATCTTGTAACTCTCGTCGCCACCGTAGGCAGGGTCGGCAAGACGTTCACGAATGATGGAGTCGCGCACCCAATACACAAACTGACGATACATGGAGTTTGTGACCTCCTTCTCGTCCATCCAAAACGCATCCACGCTGATGTCCCTCGTAGGCACATCCTTGCCCCAAAGGCTATCGGTATTCTCCGTACCCATCTTGAGGCTTCCGCGTTTCACCAATACCATGCCATAAGGAGCAGGCTCGCCCATCGACGTGCCGCTCACGCCAGTCACTTCACCGCCAGTAGCATTCGAGCCTCCCTTACTGGAGAAACAGGATGCCACCACCAAGGCGAAAATCACTGTACCTATAGCAAACAATAATTTTTTCATCGTTATATTTAGGTTTTATATAATCTCAATTTTCACTCTAATTTCACACCTCATACCTCACACCTCTCACCTCATACCTCTCACCTCATACCTTCCTACAGCCACCTCACGCTCTGGTGCTTGTTCCTGCCCTTCTTAAACAGGTCAAGGTCGGTCTGATAACCCACCACCAACTCATGACTTCCGTGAATCAGCCCCACACCCGAGGTGTACATCTGGTAGTTATAGCCGAGATTGACACCATGAAGATTGCCTCCAAACATGAATGTCACCGATGTGTTGGGACTGTAACCCACACCGCCATAAAACTTCTTCTCCTCATTCTCGTAGGTCACTTTACACTGCACATCCTCTCTCCACGTGTCCAGATCCGACTGCACCAAGAAGGACGGCTGCAAGGATAATAACGAATTTCTCAATTTAATATTGCATCCACTCATCAAATAATACATTCTCGGCACTTCCAACTCATACCTTTGTTCCAACCAAAGCGCTGGAGCCAACAGGTGTTGCGAAGAGATGCCAAGCCACATTTTCGGATGGTAAAAGTACAAACCAGCGCCCATATCCACCTTGTTACCCTTCGCCTCACCAGTAGGGAACGCGGGGTCGCTGTTGTCCTCCAGCGTCACGTTCTTGGGCGTAACCTTCTCGTTCAGCAAAGCGCCCTGCACACCAATCGCCAACTTCCCCTTCTTGCTCACCTTGATGTTGTAGGCATACTGCAAACCTAACCTCGTGGTGCTGAAGATGCCAATGTTATCGTTGAAGAAGCTCACACCAGCTCCGTGATGCGGATTCAGGAAATAGACAGGCATATCCGCCCCTGCATACATCGTGGCAGGCGCATCATCATACCCCACCTTCTGCATCGCATACGCCACAGCCACATTGAGTTTCCCGTCCGTACCCGACACCGCTGGGTTATAAAACGACTTCAGGGCTGTGTAGTCCGAAAACTGCACATCCCACTGTGCCCTCACCTCCAGCATCACAGCCATCAGGAGAGCCAAAGCCACGAAGATTCGTTGTCTCATACACTATAAATAACTACATTTTATGATATTTATTGTGTAAAAGCAAAATAATATGCACAAAAAAAGAGGACACTGGATTCACATCCCATGCCCCCAACTAAAAAACAGAGTTAGTTAATATATAATAATAGGTACTTATGTGGATTGCAAAGGTAAAAAATAAGACTCACATATCACTACGTTTCTAAGAGAAATTTCAACATCAAGAGTCAAAAAGCACATAAAAACGAGTCATTTTTCATTTTTAAAGGCAGTTTTTGTCTTTCCGCCGATTTTATTCTCCCTTTTTAACTCGGCAATCATACCTATCATATATTGACACTCACTGATTTACACTAATCTTTTCCATTATGATTTATGTTGCGTTCTTTTCCTTAACAATGTGTCTGATATATGACGGAAAAGGGTCGGAAGCTTAGAAGCCTCCGAAACCACCGCCGCCGAAGCCGCCACCGCCGAAGCCGCCGCCGCCGAAGCCACCGCCGCCGAAGCCGCCGCCGCCCATGCCGCGCATCATGTTACCCATGTTACCACCCATCATGCTCTGCATGCTCAAACGGGTAACGAACACCTGTGCTGCCTCCACGGGCGTAAGAATTTCGAGGAATTTAGGAAGGTAGCTCTTATCTACTGCCAACTGCTTTGCCTGACTTTCGAACTGCTCCTGAATGAGCTGGTTTGCTTCTTCGTCAGTCATCTTCTTCACATCTGGCACTTCAGCTGTGAAATCGCCTGCTGCACCCTGTGCTGCACGACGTTCATTCTGGTAATCTACATAAAGGAGCTTGAAAGTCTCTGCTTTTTCCTTCTTCAGCTTCAACTGCTTAGCGAGGTTCTCTGCCATGTTGGCATACATCTCAGCAGGATTCGAACGCTGACGGTTACGATTACGATTGTTGTTCTGCGCCATTGCAACCGCAGAAACAAGCACTAATGCGAGTGCTGTGATGAGAAACTTTTTCATAATGATGTTCTTTTAGGTTTTGTAATATAAGTTCAGTAATTGGTAATCAATCCGTGAATTACGCTTTATATGACTCCAGCGATTGAAAGATAGTTTAATCAAAGAGTGTTAAAAAAGTTAAAAGGGACAAGTGGTGCCTTGTCCCTTCTATACTTTATTAATATGTTGTTGTGTCTTTTACTTGCTCTGCTCGATGAACACAGCCACACGGTTCCAGTCGTTCTCGTCGAAGAGTTCGTCAGTCACGCCGAGGCCCTTATAGGTGAGGCGGTCAGCAGAAATCTTGTAAGTGTTGACGAGCATGTCGTAAACAGCCTTGGCACGTGCGTCAGAGAGCTTCTGGTTGAGTTCTGCGTTACCTTCTGGTGAAGCATAACCATTGATGAGCACCTTGCTGGTTGGGTGGTTCTGCATGTACTTGGCAATCATCGCTACAGATGGCTTCTGTGAAGCGTCGATAACGCTCTTGCCGAGCTGGAAGATCACCACTGGAGCGAGCTGTGTCTCCTTCACGATGGTCTTCTCGACAATCTTCTCGACTGGCTTCTCGACAATCTTCTCAACAGGCACTTCCTTGATGACTTCCGTTGGCTTTTTCGCCAGTTCTGTATTGAGACGGGCAATCTCATCCATCATCGCACCTACGTCGTAAGACTTGAAGTGGTGAGTACCATTGGAGGTCTTAAAGTTGAAGATGTATTTAAGGCTAAGACCCAGCTGTGCGCCCTCACGGTTGAAGGCCAAGTTGCCGTAGCTGTTGCCTGGTTGGCTGAGGTTCCACAACACGTAAGGTTCTACACGGATGGTGCTTGCCTTCGTGGCACCGAGGTTGAAGTCAACGGCAAAACCAGTTTTGGCGCCCAAGTAATTCTCTTTTGCGTCAGAGGCATGAGGAGTGAAATTGTGAATCCAACTCACACCAGTCACCAATGCCAATTCGATAGAACGTGGTGCACCTCTGTAACCGCCAAAAAGGTTAGACAGGTTGGTCACACCATTCACACCTGCAGAGAAAGCACGGAAGGCATTGTAGTTACCATTAGCACTGAGTCCCCAACGGGTGTTCTGGGCAGCGTGTGAACCAAAGAAAGCAATTCCGTCAGCCTCCAAAGCAAAGGCTGGAGAGATGCGCTTGCCAAGGGTGATGTTGCCTGTTGCGTTCAAAGGGAACATGGGGTCACAGCTAAGGGGCGTCGTCACACCACCGCCAAAACCCAAATACCAATTGTCAAAAAACTTGCTACGCTCAACCGCAATCTGCGCATTGGCAGCGATGCAGGATGCTGCAAGCGCCACCATTAAAAGAAATTTTTTCATCATCATGATGTTTTAATTGTTAATAGAAAAGATTTATATCAGTTAGGTTGTTGATGATTACTTTGCACAATTTTCGAAAGTCACCTGATAGGGCCACTGCTCGTCGTTGGCGGTATTCTCATCCCAAGGATGATGCCAGTGTTCGGTGGGGGCACCCACGACCACGAACCATGCACGTCGGGTGTTGGCTGGGAGTTCCATCTCTGCCGTTCCCTCCGCGTCGCTATGCATGTCGCCATATATGCGGTCGCCCTCGGCTGTCTGCACCACGATGCCATAGCGCCAACCAGCCTTGTTCACCTTGATGCTGCGATAGCCATCAGCGCCAGCAATGCCTTTGAAATGCACCTTGACGGTGGTGCCTGCCTTGAAGGCCTTGAGGGGCACGATGTTGAAGCCATAGTTCTAGGGACAGCAATTGGTGTTGACGGCAAAGGTGTTGTCGGTGCCGGGCACCAGCGTGAACTTGGTGGAAAAGGCATTTTGGTAATTCTTTCCCTTGTCGCGAAGTCCGTCGATATCCCACGTGGCTGCACGGCAGGCATAGTCGAACATCATCTTGTTGAAGTCGTCCTGTGTGGCACCTGTCAGTCGCTTGTAGGTCTCCACGGGGTCTTCTGGACGCATGGTAGAGCGCCACATCCTGCCGATGAAGTCCTGGCCGAAGAGCTGACACCAATAGTACTGGATGAAGTAGTTGGCATAGCGGTAATCCTCATGCAGGAGGTTCTTGTAGGATGATGTGACATATTCTTTGTAATCGCCGCAGGTGAAGAGGGTGGCTGGGAAGACGTTGAACGCTTGCCATTGTGCACAGCTTTCCCACCAACCATTACCACCATCACCATTCGTGCCAAAACCCCAACGCCAACCATAGTTCATTTCTGACATATTCTTCACCACAGCATAGTCGGCACTGACCAGATATTGGAACACGTGTCCGATCTCATGTGCCGCTGTATGTCCGCCATCAGCGCTTGCTGCCCAAGGGTTGCAATGGAAGAGCCCCACCTTGTAGTCCTTGCTCTTGCGGGTGGAGCCGTCGTAGTACCACACCGTACCGTTGTCACCCGAACCGTCAGCACGCCAATCGGTCTGGTTGACAATGAACATGCAAATCTTATGATTGTCGGTCAAGGACTGACCAGGCTCCAAGAAGCCCAGTTCCTCAACGTAGCATTTCCAAATCTTCTCTCCGTTGTTGAGCAGCGTCTTCACATTCACCGTCGAACCACCCAAACTGATGTTGCCGCTTCGGGTTAGCGTGAGTCCTTTCTCCCAGAAACAGACGAAGTGCTCAGATTCCATCGAACGCTGAAAGCACCATTGGGAAGCCTCTTGGGTGAAGTCCACACTGGCATAGCTGGATGGCTTGACCAAGGTGCGCTCCATCTCATCAAAACGATAGATGCCCTTCTTGCGATAGTCTTTCGAGACGGTTCTCACACGGTCGCGAGCAGGGAGGTACTGATACAGGCGATAACCGGATTGTGAAAAGCCGATGGAATCCACATCCGTCAGGTCAATCACCTCATTCTCCAAAAAACGGTCTTCAAACTGCACCCAAAGCGCAGCAGGACGTTCCTGTGCATGAGTCCCCAGCTGGAAAGCCCACACACAAATAGTCATCAGGATCAAATGTCTTGTTTTCATCGTCTCTGGGTTTTATTTCTTCAACACTTTCAAGGAGGAAGTTCCTGTGCTGATCAGGTACGCTCCCTTGTCCAATCCGTTCAGATTGACAGAAATCACATCGCCCGTCTTCTGCACGGGGGCTTTTACCTCCACTCCGTCAAGGGTATAGACTTTCACGGTTTTCACGGCTTCAGAACGGATGATGACAGTATTGGCACTGTATGTCACGTCCTGATGCGACAACACAGCCTCGATGGCATTGGGATCGTCCTCGTCGGAGATGTAGAAGTTCTTGATGTCGCTGAACTCATACGCATCGTCATTGACCACCATCTTGCCTTCTTTGAAACGCATGACAGGATTCACCTCTTTGGACAGCAGATAATAGACTTTCGTGCCATCATTCAACGTGAACACGACACTCTTTGCCGAAGCTCCTACTGAAGCCATCAGCAACAGAAGCAGAAAGGTGAGTTTTTTCATATTTACAAGTATTATAAATCTTTCTAAGATTCAATTTTCCTCTTTCTTCAAGACACTCTTCACATTGAAGCCAAACCAGATCAGCGCAACAAGAAATACTACCATCATGATGATGGAAGTAGTGTCTTGCAGGACAGAATAGAGCCAGATGCTCGCACCAAACCCAATGAGGATGAACACAAGCGAAAGCACCATGAATAACTTTTTCAGCTTTTCCATTGTATGGAACTGTTCTGTTCGTTTATTTGTTCAACTTCCATGTAAAGCCATCTTTCGTGTCCTTCACCTCAAAGCCGAGGGCAGCAAGGTTGTCACGAATGAGGTCACTGGTTGCCCAGTCCTTATTGGCTTTTGCCTTAGCACGCTGGTCGAGAAGCATGTCCACGACCTTACCAAAGGCTTCCTCACGTGCATCGCTCATACCATTGGAGGTAGCAGCAGACGCACCCTGCTTGATGCCCAGCAAGTCAAAAGCAAAGAGCTTGAAAGTCTCCTTGAGAGCTTCGAGGGCTTCGGGTGTAATGGTCTCCTTCTTATCCACGATAGAATTGATCGTCTTGGTGGCCTCGAAGAGATGAGAGATGACGATTGGAGTGTTGAAATCATCATACATGGCATCGTAGCAGTTCTGCTTGAGGGTCTCAACCAAGTCGATGCCTACAGTACCATTCACTGTCGCTTGAATCGCATTGAGTGCTTTCCATGCGTCGAGAAGGCGTTCAAGCCCTTTCTCTGCTGCCTGAAGAGCAGCGTTGCTGAAATCAACCGTAGAACGGTAATGTGCTTGCAAGATGAAGAAACGGATGGTCATGGGCGAGTAAGGACGGTCGAGCTTCGGATGGTCACCACTGAAGAACTGTGGCAACGTGATGAAGTTGCCGAGGGACTTGCCCATCTTCTGTCCGTCGATGGTAATCATATTATTGTGGAGCCAATAGGTCACCATCTGATCACCCTGACTGGCTACAGCCTGTGCGATCTCGCACTCGTGGTGTGGGAAGATGAGATCCATACCACCACCATGAATATCAAAGTGGCTGCCCAGATATTTCTTGCCCATTGCTGTGCATTCGCAGTGCCATCCAGGGAAACCATCGCTCCAAGGAGAAGGCCAACGCATGATGTGCTCTGGCTGAGCAGCTTTCCAAAGGGCAAAGTCTGCTTGGTTTTTCTTCTCCCCTACTCCAGCGAGGTCACGGCTGGCATCTTTCACATTCTCCAAACTTCTGCCTGAAAGGATGCCGTACTTATGCACCTTGTTATATTTCTCCACATCGAAATAGATGGAGCCATTGCTCTCATAGGCAAAGCCGTTGTCGAGAATCTGCTGCACCAGCTGCTGCTGCTCAATGATATGTCCTGTAGCGTGTGGTTCAATGCTGGGTGGCAAGCAGTTGAGGGCTTCCATCGCCTCGTGGAAACGGTTGGTGTAGTATTGTGCCACTTCCATAGGCTCCAACTGCTCCAGACGTGCCTTCTTGGCAATCTTGTCCTCTCCTTCGTCTGCATCATGCTCCAAATGTCCCACATCGGTGATGTTGCGCACGTAGCGCACCTTGTAGCCGATGTGCTTGAGGAAGCGGAAAACAATGTCGAATGTGATGGCTGGACGTGCATGTCCAAGGTGAGCGTCACCATATACTGTAGGTCCGCAGACATACATGCCCACGTGTGGCGCATGCAGTGGGCGGAACACCTCTTTCTTTCTGGTCAGGGTGTTGTAAACATAAAGTGCCTGTTCCATTTATTTCTTTTGCTTTTTACTGAAAAACAGCACAAAGGTACGAAAAATTTGAAAAAAGACATTGCATTTCATTGTTTTTAGAGAAAAACTCACTAATTTTGTCGCAAAATCTTTCACGAATTATGATACAGCCCCTATTTCTCGGTCTCGGCATGCCCGAACTCATTGTCATCCTCATTGTTATCCTTCTTCTCTTTGGTGCCAAGAAAATCCCAGAGCTGATGAAGGGTGCCGGCAAGGGTGTGCGCGCTTTCAAGGACGGCATGAAGGAAGTGACCACGGACGAAACCACTGAGGAGGAAAAGAAAGAGCCTTAACATGCCTTCTTTCTGGGATCATCTCGAAGAACTGCGTCGAGTATTGCTGCGATGCATCGTGGTCGTGGCGGTCTTCGCCATCCTCGCCTTCATCTTCAAAGACGAGGTGTTTTTCATCATCTTTGCCCCCAAGAGCCCAGATTTCCTGCCAACCTTTTTTGGCATATCCCCAGAGGTGCAACTCATCAACACAGAACTGACCCGCCAGTTCGTAGTTCACATGACGACCAGCCTCTATGCGGGCATCATCGTGGCTGCACCTTACATCATCTTTGAACTGTACCGTTTCATCTCCCCCGGCTTATACGAAAACGAGCGACGCTATACCACGCCACTCGTCATTGCTTCCTATGTGATGTTTATGGTGGGCATCCTCTTCTGTTACTTCATCCTCTTCCCCATCACGTTCCGATTCTTGGCCAACTATCACGTAGATGACTCCATCCAGAACCTTATTTCCCTTGAGAGTTACATTGACACCCTCGTCTTCCTTTCTCTTGCGATGGGCATTGTCTTCGAAATTCCCATCCTCTCATGGCTGTTCGGACGACTGGGCATCCTTCATCGGGCACACATGCAGCAATATCGCCGCCACGCGATCGTGGTCATCTTGATTGTTGCTGCCATCATCACCCCTACTTCCGATGTCATCACCCTCTCTATCGTCAGCCTTCCCATGTACCTGCTTTATGAGCTAAGCATCCTGCTGGTGCCCAAGAAGTGACAAGTCATATCCTTTTATAAAGCCGCCAACCCTCGAAAGATGAGATAAGGATCGTAGGTGATGGGGCAGGTAAAGTCGTCTGCCAACTGGAAAGTGTTGCCTCCTGTGATAAAAACATGGAGGTCGGGGTGTATCTGGTATAAAGTGCGGATATATCCTTCTATCTCAAAACGGGCACCATTGACGGCTGCGGAAAGCATGTGGGTGCGCGTGTCGTATCCCAAGATGTGGGCTTCAGGTTCGGCTTCTACGAGAGGCAGGAGAGCTGTATGTTCGTGCATGGCATTGAGCCTCAACTGCACACCAGGAGATATGGCGCCACCCAAAAGATGTCCCTCATTTAAGAAAAGGTCGTAGGTGATGCAGGTGCCTGCATCGATGATCAGTAAGGTGTGGTCAGGGTCTTGGGCGATGGCTCCAATATCCGCTGCCCATCGGTCAGCGCCATAAGTGGAAGGAATACCTATGACGGGTTTAACGGGACAGGGAACGGAGGGGGTGAGCCAAAGCACAGGAATGTCCAAACGCGCCAACGCTTCTTGCAGTTCTGCATCCTCGCCTGCAACAGAGGAGAGGCGCACAGAAGCAATAGGATATGCCTCCATGAGCCGCGAGAAGGTGTCTTTCCACGACTCATGAAGACGTTCAAAATGCACGATATCCGTATCCATCACCGCCAATTTAGCGGATGTGTTTCCTATATCAACGAGTAGTTTCATAACGTTAACCTTAACTCTAAACTCTCATCTCTATACTCTCAACTTTCATCACCAGGAGCCGCCGCCTCCGCCGCCTCCGCCGCCACCGGAGAATCCGCCTCCGCCGCCTCCACTTCTGCTGCTGGAGTCGTGACTGACGATGTTCATGGCACTCTTCGTCGATGAGAAGAGGTTGTTTGCCATGTGAGAAGTGAAGTCATAGCCATAGAGCGGCGTGACTGTATGATACCAATCGGGCTGCTTCACCTCGATGTCCTTGAAGAGCTTTGCCCATTTGCTACTGAGACCAAACACCATCGCGTAGGGCAGAATCTTGTAGAAGTATTCTGGATCATCTGTTTGCAAGGCTTCCAAACGAGATTTCTCGGCAGTCTTGATAAACTCCTTGAAACCCAGCAGACGTCCGATCATCTGCACACGATATTCCGTGTCCACATTGAAGCGCCCAATGCATTCGCCCAACAAGAAGCACACCACAAACATTGCGATGGACGTGATTTTTCCCATCGGAGCACCATAGGCACAGACTACTTCCACATAGAACCAGCACACGAGTGCCATCACCACGGCCTTGACCAGGAAGCTGAGCACCTGTTTCCACTTGCTGCCAAAGAGGTCTTTGTCGCTGTCGTACAAGCGGAAGAAGACGCCTATCGCAAAGGGGATGGACCAGATGAGTGCAGCATAAATCCATTCATCCATATCGAAGGTCTCCAGCACAGAGTTGGTGCCAAACACGCAGGAGGTGGAAAGCCATAGCAGAAAGTACAGGAAAATAGGCCATTCATAGGAGGACAAAGCACGGTCGCCGGTGAAGTTCTTCTTCAGTTCCGCCTTGAATTTATCCACCGCAGATGGGTTTTCCGACATGTGGCTCAAGTTGGCGGTCTTTTTCCCCTTGAACAGCAGGTTCATCATCTTCTTCTGATATTCTGGAGCCTCTTGTGGCAAATCCTTCAATTGGGTCAGCACCACCTCGGTCTTCTTGTTGAACAAGCCATCCTTCTCCTTTTCTTCGATGCTGATGTAACCCTGACCAGCGAACCAAGGAATCATCGATGCCATATCCTCTGCATCGACGCTGTCGTCAATGATGGTGCCCACTTCCGCACTGCAGATGCCTTCGGGAGGATAGAACTCAATCACCTTGACGGGCTTCTGACTTTTCGTTTTGAACAGGTAATAGATAATCAGCACCATCAGCATGATGGATAAGCTAAAGCAGATGTAGTGGAGCACGTGGTTGGCAGCCAGGACATCCTCGTAATACCCTTCTGGCAGCTTGGCGTAAAGTGTAATGCCATGATAGGGCGGGATGTTCGTCGCCCATCCACGAATGAAGTTCTGGTTTGCCTTGATCGTCAAGTCTTCCACCGCATTCTTGGTGTTGCCGTACGTGCCGCTATAGACTTCCAGACGCTTCTGAATATCGGCTGGCAATGGCTTCTCAAACTCCACCTTGAAACTGAAGTTCTCGATTCTCTCGCCAAAATCCGTGCCCAAGATGGTGTGGAAGATATAGTCATAATTCGGACGGCGGTCGTCGCGATAGATATACTTATAATGAATGATATACCGCTGGTCGCCCGTCACTTCATGCCACTCACTGCCGATGCGGATGACACAGTTATGGTCATCGCTGTCCTCTGTGGTATAATTACCACCTTCCACTTTCACGCCTTCCACCTTGCTTCTGTAATCGAAGGTGCGCCAATCCTGCACGACCTGCCCTTGGATCACTTGTGGTTCATTGCCCTCATCCTGAGAAACATCATGTTGCAAGGAGAACTTGATGGGAATGTAGCGATAGATACCATGACGTGGCTCTTCGAAGAACACATCGATGGTTTCCGTGATGTCCCAGACATTGTCTTGGTGCACCACAGCATCTACCCGGAAGCTCTTATAATAAAAACCTCCTCTGTCCGCTCTTGCCGACATCGTGACCACCAAGAGGACGAACAACCATATAAACCTGCTTTTCTTCATATTCTTACAATTTCACATCCACGGCCTTGCGCTCCTGTTCACTCTCCACCTGATACATCGGCAGAGCCTTAAAGCCAAACAAGCTCGCAATAAGGTTGAAGGGGAACATTTGACACTTGTTGTTGTATTCCCTCACACTACCATTGTAGTAACGTCGGGAGAAAGCGATTTCCTCTTCCATCTTGGAGAGTCTTTCCTGCAAATCCAAGAAGTTCGTATTAGCCTTCAAGTCTGGATATTTCTCCACCACAACCAGCAAAGACTGGAGGGCGTCACCAATCTTCACTTCGCTGTCAATGGCAGTATCCAAGTCGCCTTTTTGTGCATTCATTCGCATCTTGGTCACTTCTTGCAATGTATCTGTCTCGTGTTTGGCATAACCCTTTACGATGTCCACCAAATTGGGAATGAGATCATAACGCTTCTTCAGATAGACATCCATCGTGGAGAATGCTTCCTTCACTTTGTTGCGAAGCTGCACAAGACTATTGTAGGTCAATAGGACAAACAAACCTACAAGGACAATAAAAATGCCCAGACCCAAGAATATCAATAAGACGTTTGCTGTATTTGTAATCATATCAATAAATAATTAATGGAAAAAAATCATGATTTCATATCGTCTTCTATGAATTGAATCAAGCGTTCAACTGCATCCTTTTCGGGGATGTTCTTCTCGACACACACTTTTTGTTTGTAGAGCGACACTTTGCCCATAGCCGCGCCCACATACCCATAGTCGGCATCAGCCATCTCGCCAGGACCATTCACAATGCAGCCCATGATGCCAATCTTCAGCGTAGCAAAACGCTTGTCATTCTTCGCACGTTCACTGACTGCTGAACGTATCTTAGCAATGGTTTCTTCCAAGTTATAGAGCGTACGTCCACAACCAGGACAACTGATGTATTCCGTCTTGGTGAATTTGATCCGAGCTGCCTGCAGAATCGCATCCGCCAACTCTGTCAACTTTTCTTCGGCAAAACCGTCATTCTTAATGACCAACTGATGTGCCAATTGGTCAATGAAAAGGGCGCCGACCGTCATCGCAGCTTTCAGTTGGAGGTCTTCCCAATTCTTCTCGTGGAACTCCACAACGACAGTATCATCAGCTTTCGCAGCCTTCGCTTGCTCACGAAGAACAGCACACTCCTCGATGGATTCAACCAATTTCTTGGCAACAGGAATTTCTCGTTCAGGTGCTTCGGACAAAGAGACACGAATGGTGTCACCAATGCCTTCGCACAACAAGGCGCCGATTCCAACGGCACTCTTGATGCGCCCATCTTCACCTTCTCCAGCTTCTGTCACACCCAAATGCAGAGGGAATGCCATTCCTTCTGTCGCCATTTGTGCCACCAACAAACGAACCGTACGCACCATTACTACCGTGTTGCTGGCCTTGATGGAAATGACTACATCTTGAAATTGTTCACGCACACAAATGCGCAGAAATTCCATACAGGATTCCACCATACCTTCAGGTGTGTCACCATAACGGGACATGATGCGGTCGCTCAACGAACCATGATTCACACCTATTCGGATGGCTGTGTGATGTTCCTTACAGATGTTCAGGAACGGGACGAAACGTTGATCTATTTTCTTGATTTCATCGGCATATTCCTCGTCTGTATATTCCAATTTCTTGAACGTGCGGGCAGGGTCAACATAATTGCCTGGGTTGATGCGCACCTTTTCACAAATGGTAGCAGCCGTATCTGCTACAGCTGCATTGAAATGGACGTCAGCCACCAACGGAACTTGGAAACCATCGGCACGTAAAGCCTCACTGATGTTCTTCATGTTGAGTGCCTCACGTTGTCCCTGGGTAGTGAAACGCACAATCTCACCACCAGCTTCCACGATACGCTTGGCTTGAGCCACAGAACCTTCCGTATCCATCGTGGAAGTATTGGCCATCGACTGAATACGGATTGGATAACTACTGCCGAGCATCACACCACCCACCTTGACGGTAGTGGTCTTTCTTCTCTGATAAGCCATAAAAGGGGTTCTTTAATTACACTTGTAGGCAAACTTCACCTCTTTCAGTTCTGCATTTGCTTTCTCTATCTTCTGACGAAGCCCATTCTTGTAGGCAGCAAATTTCTCAGCCAACGCCTCATCGGAGAGTGCCAGCATCTGCACAGCCAGGATGCCTGCATTCAAGGCACCATTGATGGCGACCGTTGCTACAGGAATGCCTGGAGGCATCTGCAACATCGAATAGACAGCATCCACACCATCCAACACACTTCCCTTCACAGGTACACCAATCACTGGCAATGTGGTGCTGGCAGCAATCACACCAGGCAAAGCAGCCGCCATACCAGCTCCTGCAATAATCACCTTGATGCCACGCTCCTTCGCCCCTTTGGCAAAAGCCTCCACTGCATCGGGGGTACGATGAGCCGACAAAGCGTTAATCTCAAAAGGAATCTCCATTTCATCGAAGAATTTGGCAGCCTTTTCCATTACTGGAAGATCTGAGGTGCTACCCATAATGATAGATACAATTGGTTTCATATACTTGATTTTTATCGAATTATTCTTTAACCTTTAACCTTTATCTTTACCCCTTCATCACATCCAACTCATCAAAATAAATGTCATCGTGCAAAGATAACCTATGCCAAACCCTACCAACACCTGCGCCAAACTATGCTGACGGAGGATGATGCGACTGGTGCCCAAGGCTCCTGACAATATCAGCAAGGCACAAAACGGCCACACGGGGTTGTAGAAGAACAAAATGCTGAACGCATTGAGTGCGCCTACCAAGCCACCCATTCCCACCATGTGGGTACTGACCTTCCACCATGCATTGATGATCACACAAATAATCTGGCAAATCAACGCTGACATCACCACCCCACGAAAGAACATCGCCGTATTCATCTTTGTCATAATGACCAAACAAGCGCCATAACTCAACAAGGTGACCAAATAAGGCATGTGGCGATGCTCACGATGACTCAACTCAAGATGGGTCCATTTCTTGAACAAACGGAATGTCGTGATACCCAAAGTGGGCACAAATACAGCAAAGAAATATACCAGCCCTAAGATGAAGAGCTTATACCCCCAGGGCAACATCCTCATATAACTAAACAAGAACAGGCCGAAGAACACCCACAATGGAGCGTACAACGGCATGAAAAGTGATGAAATCACCTTCGCAATCTTGATTAGTCTTCTATTATTCATCAGCAACTCTTGATATTTCGGTCTATCCACGACGGCTATTCACCGATGGAATGCCCATTTCTGTACGATATTTCGCCACCGTTCGACGAGCCAATGTTACCCCTTTCTGCTTCATCAGTTCCACTAACTTATCATCCGAATAAGGGTTCATCTTATCTTCCTTGTCCACAAATTCCTGCAACATCTCTCTCACCCTTCTGCCATCAATTTCTTCTCCAACTGCATTCTTGCGTGTCAACTTGAAAAAGTCGGACAATGGATAGATGCGTCCATCCAACAGCGCACATTTCGAACTGCACACACGGGAAATCGTGGAGACATCATATCCAGACTTCTTCGCCACATCTTCCAGCACCAAACGCACTTTATCATCCTCATCCTTCGTCAAGAAGAAAGTACGCTGCAACTCAACAATTGCCTTCATCGTTTCATACAATGTCCGACGGCGTTGCTTCACCGATTCTATGAACATCTGCGCGGCTTCAATCTTTTGGCGCGTATAAACCAAGCCCTCCTTCTCGCTACGTGTTAACTTGGACGGATGTGCCTGAAAAGTCTTCAACTGATTGATGTAATCACCACTCACATGAAGTCTTGGCACTTCCCCACTGTTCAGACGTATCTCAATATTCCCTTCTGGGTCTGTTTCCACGATAAAATCGGGTATTTGTGTCTGTACACGGTCTGCCGTCGATTCACTAAGCGCAAAGCCAGGATTCACATTCAACTTCTTAATGTCATCAAACAAAGCATCCACCTGTGCTGCAGAAATACCCAGCTTATTCTTCAACCGCTCCTTGTTCTTGTTGATGAACAAATCGTAATGATGGGCGATAATCTCACGCTCTAACTGGAGAATTTTTTCTTTCAAGGGAGAGAGCATTTCTTCCTCATTGCGCAGCTGACGGTCAATCTGCAAGAGGAGGCACTCTTGCGTGGAACGGGCACCGATGCCAGCAGGGTCAAAACTCTGCAAGATGTGCAACACCTTCTCCACTTCTTCCTCCGATACGTAAAGATACTCTTGAAATGCCAATTCATCGGTCAATGTCGCAATCGGACGATCAATAAATCCTCGATTATCCAACGAGCCAATCAAATATTTCAGAATCTTCTCTTCCTCTTCGCTCAAATCATAGTTCATCATCTGCGATTCCAAATATTCAATGAAAGAACCGCTGTCACCCAAAGGCAACTCATTGCGTTCCGACGTTCCATTGGAAGGAGCATAGACGGGCAAATCATCCTCACTATATGCCGACAGAGCTGAGATTCGCTCGTTATCCATATCACTGTAAGGGTCTATGCCTGTGTCATTATTCTCCATCTCATCGGCAGAATCCCCCCCTCTATCCCTTTCCTCTGGCGCTCCCTCTTCCAAAGCAGGATTATCCATCAACTCTTTCTTCACCTGTTGCTCAAATTCAGCGATAGGCATCTCCAGCAATCTGACCAATTGCAGTTGCTGTTGTGACAATCGGAGTTGCTGTTCCGTCTTCTGAGTCTCTATTTGAGTCAATCTCTGCGACATTCAAACACTAATTTCTTGCAAAGTTAGACAAAAACAAGCATTAAACAACAAAAGGAATGAAAAAAATGATTATCTTTGCACGAAAATAAGAACAGATGGAGGATTTCGTACATTTACACGTACATACCCAATACAGCATCCTTGACGGACAGGCTGCTATTCCGAAGCTGGTGGATAAAGCCATCAACAACGGGATGCGTGGCATGGCCATAACCGATCATGGTAATATGTTCGGCATCAAGGAGTTTTTCAACTACTGCAATAAGGTCAACAAAGGAAAGTCCGAGGAAGAGAAATTTAAGCCCATTTTCGGTTGCGAGGTATATTGTGCCCGTCGAGATCTTCATTCCAAAGAAAACAACGCTATTGACAAAAGCGGTTGGCACCTGATTTTATTAGCCAAGAACGAAGTGGGTTACCACAATCTGATTAAGATTGTCAGTGAGGCATGGGTGGATGGTTACTATCACCGTCCCCGTACCGACCACAAAGCCATTGAGAAGCATCACGAAGGTATCATTGCCTCTTCTGCCTGTTTGGCTGGTGAGATTCCACGTTATATCAAAAACGGACAGATTGCAGAAGCAGAAAAGTCCATCGAATGGTTCAAAAATCTCTTTGGCGAGGATTATTACATCGAGTTGATGCGCCATGAGGTGAAAGACCCCATGCAACGTGCCAATCGTGATACTTTCAAGGAGCAGAAAGCCATTGAGCCAACCCTCATTGAACTGGCACGTAAGCATGACGTAAAACTCATCTGTACCAACGACTCTCATTTTGTGGATGAAGAGAATGCAGAAGCGCACGATCGCCTTTTGTGCCTTTCTACCGGCAAGGATTTGGATGACCCCAACCGTATGCTCTACAGCAAACAGGAATGGTTCAAAACTCGCGAGGAGATGAACGAGGTATTCAAGGACATCCCTGAGGCACTGAGCAACACCATCGAGATTCTCGACAAGGTGGAAACCTACAACATTGACCATGCTCCCATCATGCCCTTCTTTGCCATCCCTGAAACATTTGGTACAGAGAAGGAATGGCGTGAGAAATTCACGGATGAGGACATCTTCAACGAGTTCACCCGTGATGAAAACGGCAACGTGGTGTTGTCGCAGGAAGATGCTGAAAAAAAGATTAAAAAGCTCGGTGGAATCGACAAATTATACCGTATTAAGTTTGAGGCTGACTACTTGAAATCCATTACGTATGAGGGCGCTAAAAGACTCTATGGAGACCCCGTACCTGAGGACATCAAGGCACGACTCGACTTTGAGTTGCACGTGATGAAGACAATGGGTTTTCCTGGCTACTTCCTCATCGTGCAGGACTTCATCAACTCTGCCCGCAAGGAGTTAGACGTTTGGGTTGGTCCTGGTCGTGGATCTGCTGCAGGTAGTGCTGTGGCATACTGCTTGGGCATCACCAAGATAGACCCTATCAAGTACGACCTCCTGTTCGAGCGTTTCCTCAATCCCGACCGTATTTCCTTGCCTGATATTGATACCGACTTCGATGATGACGGACGTGGTAAGGTTTTACAATGGGTGACAGAGAAATATGGTGCTGAGAAGGTGGCACATATCATCACCTATGGCACAATGGCCACCAAAAGTGCCATCAAGGATGTGGGACGTGTACAGAAAGTGCCTTTGGCTACGGTGAATGCGCTCTGCAAAGCCATTCCTGACAAATTACCTTCTGGCAAGAAGATGACCATTCCCAATGCCATCGAGTGTGTGCCAGAACTCAAAGATGCTGTCACATCGCCCGACCCACTGCTGAGAGACACCATGAGATTTGCTCAGATGTTGGAGAACAATGTGCGCAGCACGGGCGTACATGCTTGTGGCACCATCATCTGCCGCGACGCCATCGACGATTGGGTGCCAGTGAGCACAGCCGATGACAAAGAAACGGGTGAAAAGCTGCGATGCACACAATACGATGGGCACGTCATTGAGGAAACGGGACTCATCAAAATGGACTTTTTGGGTCTGAAAACCCTCTCTCAGCTGAAAGAGGCTGTGGCGAACATCAAGGAAAGTCTGGGCATCGATGTTGATGTTGACCTCTTCGACATCAAGGATCCAGCCACCTACCAGCTATATTGCGATGGACGGACTGTCGGCACCTTCCAATTTGAGTCGGCAGGTATGCAGAAGTACCTCCGTGAATTGCAACCTTCCGTCTTCGAGGACTTAATTGCCATGAATGCCCTCTACCGACCTGGTCCAATGGACTATATCCCTGATTTCATCGATAGAAAACAGGGAAGAAAGCCCATTGAATATGATATTCCTTGCATGGAGCAATACCTCAAGGACACCTACGGAATCACCGTCTATCAAGAGCAGGTGATGCTTCTATCCCGACAACTGGCAGACTTTACCCGTGGTGAAAGTGATGCCTTGCGTAAGGCAATGGGTAAGAAGAAGAAGGACATCGTTGATGCGATGAAACCGAAGTTTATCGAAGGTGGAAAGAAGAATGGACACGACCCCAAAATCCTTGATAAAATCTGGAGTGACTGGGAGAAATTCGCCTCCTACGCATTCAACAAGTCACACGCCACCTGCTATTCATGGGTGGCTTACCAAACAGCCTACCTCAAGGCCAACTTCCCATCGCAGTTCATGGCAGCAGTGATGAGCCGTTCACTCGACAACATCACTGAAATCCGCAAACTCATGGACGAGTGCAAGCAGATGGGCATCAACACCTTGGGACCTGACGTCAACGAATCTCGGCATAAGTTCTCTGTCAACTATGAAAGCGATATTCGTTTTGGTATGGCAGCGATTAAAGGTGTGGGTGAATCTGCCGTTCAATCCATCATCGAAGAACGCGAGAAGAATGGTCCTTACAAGTCCTTCTTTGAATTCTTCGAACGCGTCAACCTCTCGCAATGCAACAAGAAAAACATCGAAAACCTGATTCTCGCAGGTGCTTTCGATTGTTTCAAGGACATCAGTCGAGAGACATTCTTCGCCCCAGGAGCCAAACAGGGCGAGAACTTCCTTGATGTGATGGTACGCTATGGCAACAGTTTCCAGCAAGATAAGTTTCAGGCACAAACATCCCTCTTTGGGGGTATGGAGATTTCTGTCACCCACCCAGCTATTCCTAAGAACGTGCCTATATGGGGCACACTTGAACGTCTGAGCAAAGAGCGCGACTTAGTGGGCATCTACCTTTCCGCCCATCCCCTCGATGAATATTCTATCATCCTCGACTATGTATGCAACACAAAGCTTAATCAGCTGGAACAGAAAGAGGAACTTGCCAAGATGGAAGAGGTCACGGTAGGAGGCATTGTCACCAATGTCAGAACGGGAGAAAGCAAGAATGGACACCCCTACGGAATTGTCAAGATGGAAGATTTTGTGGGCAACGGAGAGATACCACTTTTCGGTACCGATTGGATCACTTATCGCAACTACTTTGTTGAAGGAGCCTCTCTGTTCATTCGCTTGAAAGTGGAGCCCAACAAGTACCGTCCAGGTGTCTTCAACACCAATGTCAAGTCTGTGGAGCTGTTGGCGGACGTGAAAGAAAAAGCCATTCAAAAGATCACCTTCGATGTACCACTCGACAAACTTACCTCCACAATGGTGGAAGATTTGGCTGAAATCGTCAAGGAGAATCCAGGCGACGCCGACCTCATCTTCAACATCCACACATCCGACAGCAACAAAGTGTCGCTGATGTCACGCAAGGTCAAGGTGAGCGTGGGAAAGCAACTGGTGCAGTACATCAAAGAACACGATGGAATCGGTATCAAAGTGAATTGACATCAATATTATATAACCCCTAAAATTTTTTCAATTATGGTAATCAACGATTCAAACTACAGCGAAGTATTGGCACAGAACAAGCCAATGGTACTCGACTTTTGGGCAACATGGTGTGGCCCTTGTCGCATGGTAGGTCCAGTTATTCAGGAACTCGCCGACCAATACGAAGGTCAAGCCATCGTCGGCAAAGTGAACATCGAAGAAGACGCTGACGACCTTGTGGCACAGTTTGGCATCCGCAACATCCCCACCATCATCTACATGAAGAACGGTGAGATTGTTGACAAAGTAGTAGGTGCTGCACCCAAGGCAACACTCGAAGCAAAACTCAAAGCCATTCTCTGATGGGAAGTATTGACGACGAAATCCTCCTTGGTGCCCAAGAGGATGCTAAAGAGGTTGCCTTCATCCAGAATTACATGGGCGTGGAAAACCGCGAACTGTTCACGGAAGAAGACATTTATTATTGCCTCGATGTTCTGCTCGAACACCTTGATACCCTCAGTGACAAGGCGGATGCAGACGGTTTCATCGACATCGATACAGAAGAAATCGCCAAGCACATTCAGAAGAAGGCAAAAAAAGAAGGCATGGGTCCTTACGAACTTGATGCCCTCATCCTTCTGATTGACGCAGAACTGGAATACAACGAACAGCAGGAAGGTTAAAAAGTCACTTTCCTGCTTCCATCCATCTCCTCCTCAATGGTGACCTTCACGGCATCGTCGGGGAGGAGATTTTCGATCAGTTCAGGCCATTCCATGAAACACACATTGCCTGAATACACATAGTCCTCATAGCCAATGTCCATCACCTCTTGAATATTCTTAATGCGATAGAAATCAAAGTGATAAATTGGTTCGCCTTCCCCATCCACATATTCATTCACAATGGCAAATGTCGGCGAGTTAATCACATCTTCCACACCCAATTCCTCACACACTGCCTTGATGAACGTGGTCTTCCCTGCGCCCATCTTCCCATAGAAGGCAAACACCTTCCTGTCGCCCATCGCTGCCACAAACTCCTGGGCAGCCTTTCCTATTTCCTCCAATGAATTGATGCTGATGTCCATGTTCATTTCCTCCTTTTGCTTTGCATCGTCACCAACGGCACGAGCATCTCTTCCATCGAGATACCACCATGCTGGAAGGTGTTCTTGTAGTAGTTGACATAGTAATTATAGTTATTGGGATAAGCGAAGAAATCGTCGTTCTGGGCGAAGATATAGGTCGTGCTGATGTTGGGCGAAGGGAGCGATGCCGCCTTAGGAGCCTTCAACTCATACACTTGCTTCGGATTGTAACTGAGGTTCTTTCCCAATTTATAACGAAGATTGGTGTTGGTATTCTTGTCACCTATCACCTTGATGGGATTGTTCACACGAATAGAACCGTGATCCGTCGTGATGATGATATGTGCATCAGTCTTGGCAAGTTCCTGAAAGAGTTCACGTAC
>JAGAAZ010000021.1 GCA_017614895.1 Bacteroidaceae bacterium
ATGTACGCCATCGAAGGTTCCCACCGTTGCCACGCAGGGTCTTGTCGTATTGTCCTTACCCATCACTTGCATCGTTATTTACAGAGGCGGCAATCCTCGCATTTGTCGAGTTCGCCACGGAAGCGTTTCTCCACTTTCACATAGAGTTTCTGTCGCAGCGGCTCGAACTTGATTTGGTCGATGACCTGACCCATGAAAGCGTTCTTGAGCAGGGTGCGAGCCTCGGCTTCGGGGATGCCGCGCTGACGCATATAGAAGAGGGCGGCTTCGTCCATCACACCCACTGTCGAACCATGCGCACATTTCACGTCGTCGGCATAAATCTCGAGCATCGGCTGGGTGTACATCCGTGCATCGGACGAGGCACAGAGGTTGGCATTCGTTTCCTGCGAAGTGGTCTTCTGAGCGTCCTTATCAACCAGAATCTTGCCAGCGAATGCCCCGACCGACTTGTCGTCCACCACATATTTGTAGAGTTCGTTCGAAGTGCAGTTGGGTACTTCATGACGAATCAGCGTATTGTTGTCGATACGCTGAGTACCACCGCCAATGGCACATCCGTTCAGCGTCACCTCCGAGTTCTCGCCTCGCAGATAAACATCGCAGAGGTTGCGGGTCTGACCATTGAAGAGGGTGATGCTGTTGTGCTTCACCGAGCAGTCGCGTCCCTCATGGATATAGACATTCGAGAAGCGCGAGCAGAGCGGCGTGGTCTCCTCAATCTCGTAGAGGTCGAGACGGGCATTGTCGTGGCAATAGACCTCGACGACCTGCGTGGTGAGGAAGCGTTGCTTGTCGGCAGCATGGTCGTTGATGATGATGGTGGCGTCGCTTCCCTGTTCCATCACGATCAGAATGCGTCGGTTCATCATCGTGGCGGCATTGCCACGCAGCCAGTTGTCCACCACGATGGGATCGCTCACCAGCGTGTTCTTGGGCACATAGACCAAGAGGGCGTCGTGCACCAGCGCCGTATTCAGTGCCGTGATGGCATCGGTCTTGTCAGCTACCTGATGATAGTAGGGAGCCACATCGATGGGCGCGTCTATTATATTATATATGTACGCGGAAGGCTTGACCGTCAGCGGCGAGAGCGAGATGCCATAGTTGGGGGCGAAGGCGGTCGCCACGTCGGTATATTTGTAGCGCTCCACCTTCTTCGTGGGGAAACCCACACGCTGGAACGCCTCAAATGCCTCGTCGCGCACGGCATTCATCACCGCGCAACTCTTGCTCTTGATCAGGTCGCCAGCCTCGCGATAAAGTTCTATGTACTGCTGTTCGCTCGTCATGCCAGTTCTTCTTTAATCCAGTCAAAGCCCTGTTCCTCAATCTGCTGAGCGAGTTCAGCCGTGCCCGTCTTCACAATCCGTCCACCGATGAGCACATGCACGAAATCAGGACGGATATAGTCGAGCAGACGCTGATAGTGGGTGATGACGATGGCGCTCGTCTCTGGGGTGCGGAGCTTGTTGAATCCCTCTGCCACAATGCGGAGGGCATCCACATCCAGACCCGAGTCCGTCTCGTCCAAGATGCAGAACGTGGGCTCCAGCATCGCCATCTGGAAAATCTCATTGCGCTTCCTCTCGCCGCCCGAGAAACCCTCGTTCACCGAGCGGTTCATCAGCTTCTGGTCAATCTCCACCAGTTTCCGCTTCTCACGCATCACCTTCAGGAAGTCGGTCGATTTCAGCGGCTCCTTGCCCTGCGCCTCACGACGGGCATTCACTGCCGCACGCATAAAATTCGTCATGCTGACCCCCGGGATTTCGATGGGCGCCTGGAACGACATGAAGATGCCCGCATGAGCACGTTCCTCCGGATTCATCGCCAGCAGATCCTGACCGTTGAACATGATGCTGCCCTCCGTCACCTCATAGTTCGGATTGCCCACAATCACATTGGAGAGCGTCGATTTGCCCGCTCCGTTCGTGCCCATCAGCGCATGAATCTCACCGTCGCGAATCGTCAGGTCGATTCCCTTCAATATTTCCTTCTCGCCAACCTTGGCGTGCAGATTCTTGATTTCTAACATATTCCCAAGTTCTTTTTCGCCTGCAAAGTTACGACTTTTTTCCGACATATCTCACACGGAAAACACAGAAATCACAGAACCCTTAGCCTTCCTTCCCTTCTTCATCCTCATACACCTTGTCCCACTGCAGTTGGGCACCTCGCACCGCGGCCGCGATTTCCTCACTCGGTCGGTAATTGAGCGACGGCTTCACATCCTCCAGATGCAGCTCCTTGGCGGTTGCCACCCAACTCGACGAGCAGCTCGGATAGAGTTTGCCTACAGGACCAAGGTCGATGATGTAGCCCTGCTTCAGCTTCTTGGCGACGGACTCAATGCACAATTCAAAAGCCAGCTTAATCTCAGCCTTGTGCATGGTCGTATTTTCGCCAGCGTCCGCAGCAATCTCTTCATAGTCGGCAATGCCGTTCGTGAGCACCCTTGCGATGAATCCCCGCTGTTTCGTCCGCGGATGATTCAATCCCGCCTTCTTGATTTTGAATTTCAGTTTAGCCATAACAGTAACTCTTAAAGTACAAATTTTTTTTGTTCTTGAACGATTTGTCAATTATTCAAGAACAATCATCAATTTCTTCTTGAATAAATCTAACATTGTTCTTGAACAATTTTTTCATTCATCGGCGCAAAGGTAAACAAAAAACCGCACACCTCAAACAAAGCGTGCGATTATTTATGTTATTTTAGCAACTGGATGTTTTACTTGAAGCCTTTCATTTCTTGCCATCCTTGGCCAAGGCAATGATTTCTTGCATCTTCTCGACAGTGGTTCTCTGCAACTGAGTGGTCACTTCTCCGTCCTCATCCGAATAAGTTACGTGCAAAGTGTTGCCGACCACTTTGAACTTCAGAACCTCCGTGTCGAAATCAGCCTCCACGTCATTGTCGAAGTTGGTTGTTTGTGTTACCACGTCGTTTTCAACCGACCATTTGCCATTCTCCGACAGCACGACCTCGCTCTTCCCCTCCTTCGTGTCGGTGATGACATCCGCCTCGACGAACGTGCCATCCTCCTTGTACCACATGTAGGCAACGGCTTCCAAATTCTCGATGGGCTCGCCGTCATACTCAATCGGGTGCGGCTCGCTTTTCCACACGCCTACGATGGACAGCACGTCGTCCTTGTTGCCATTGTTGCTGTTGTCGTCATCGCTCGAACAAGCGGTGAATGCTACGATCGTCATCATGCAGAGCACCGCCATAACTGTTGAATAAAATGTTTTCTTCATATTCTTTTTCTTTTGATTGTTGTTTTCTTTGGCGCACCAATGTTGTGGCATAGGTTAACGCTTAACCCACAGTTCCTTCGAGGGAGACACTGAGGAGCTTCTGGGCCTCGACGGCGAACTCCATGGGGAGCTTGTTGATGACCTCCTTGGCATAGCCATTGACGATGAGGCCGACGGCTTCTTCGGTGGAAATGCCACGCTGGTTACAGTAGAAGAGCTGGTCTTCGTTGATCTTGGAGGTGGTGGCTTCGTGCTCGACGGTGGCGGTGTTGTTGTGGATGTCCATATAAGGGAAGGTGTGGGCACCGCACTGACTGCCCAACAGGAGGGAGTCGCAGGAAGAATAGTTGCGAGCACCGTCAGCTTGCTTGCCCACGCGGACAAGTCCTCGGTAGGAGTTCTGCGATTTGCCTGCCGAGATGCCCTTGGAGATGATGGTGGAACGGGTGTTCTTGCCGATATGGATCATCTTGGTGCCCGTGTCCGCCTCCTGATGGTTGTTGGTCACAGCGACGCTGTAGAACTCTGCCTGGCTGTTGTCGCCACGCAGCACACAGGAAGGGTATTTCCACGTGATGGCGGAACCCGTCTCGACCTGTGTCCACGAGAGTTTGCTGTTCGCGCCTCTGAGGTCGCCACGTTTCGTCACAAGATTCAGCACACCGCCTCTTCCCTCTGCATCACCCGGATACCAGTTCTGCACGGTCGAGTACTTCACCTCCGCATTGTCCATCACCACAATCTCTACAATCGCGGCATGGAGCTGGTTCTCATCGCGCATCGGTGCTGTGCATCCCTCGAGATAAGAGACGTAGGAACCCTCGTCGCAAACAATGAGCGTGCGCTCGAACTGACCCGTGTTGCGGGCATTGATGCGGAAATAAGTGGAGAGTTCCATGGGGCAGCGCGTGTTCTTGGGAATATAGACGAAAGAACCATCGCTGAACACGGCGCTGTTGAGGGCTGCAAAGTAATTGTCCTTGGGCGGCACCACACTGCCCAGATATTGACGGACGAGGTCGGGATGGTTCTTCACCGCCTCGCTGATGGAGCAGAAGATGATGCCCTTCTCCGAGAGCTTCTCCTTGAAAGTGGTCTTGACCGACACGGAGTCCATCACAGCATCGACCGCTGTGCCTGAGAGTGCCAAGCGTTCTTCGAGCGGGATGCCCAGCTTGTCGAAGGTCTTCATCAGCTCTGGGTCAATCTCTTGCTCCTTGCCCCCTGCCCCTTGCGCCTTCTTGGCGGTCGGGTCGGCATAGTAGGAGATGGCCTGATAGTCAATCTCCGGCAGATGCACATGCCCCCAAGTGGGTTGCACCTGTGTGAGCCAATAGCGGTAAGCCTCCAGACGGAACTGCAACAGCCAGTCGGGCTCGCCCTTCTTCTCAGAGATGAGGCGAACCACGTCTTCGTTCAAACCCTTTTCGATGATTTCAGTGTGTACGTCGGTGGTGAAGCCAAACTCGTACTTCTTCTCAGCCACACTGCGTACAAACTCGTTCTTCTCGCTCATTCTTTCTTCTTCGACGGTATGATTTTCTCCGTTGCCTTATCCACCACTGGCTTCAAACCATACTTGGGTTCGTAGCCATTGGCAATCTCTGTCTCGTCAGTCACCAGCAGGATGTCTGGGATGACCACCTGCGTGGCATGCTTCATCTGATAGTAAAGCTCCGAGCGTTCTCCCAACTTCTGGGTCTTGAAGCCCGCATTGCTGGCGATAAAGTCGAAGAGGTTGAGTGCCACGCTGAGCATCAAAGCATAGCAAACCACTCCCACCACAGCACCCAATAGGCGGTTGAGGAAGTTGAGCTTGAGTTTCTTGAAAAACTCCGTGAAGAATGCGGCAATCCAACCCAAGGCAATCGGCACGACAATGACGATGAGCACAAAGGCAATCAATCTGCCAAATCCGATGCTGGCACCCGTCTTGTCTGCCAAGAAGTCGCCAAACTGATGATAGAGTGTGGCGGCGATAAGTAAACCGACCGCCACACCCAGAAAGTGTGCCACCTGCTTGAAGGCGCCCTGCTTCCAGCCAATGAATGCGCCCACAATCAGCACAATATAGATAAGTATATCCATGAGTAGCTATTGAATTAGAGTTTCGCCTTCACTTCCACCTCCGTGTAAGTTTCCAGCACGTCACCCTCACGGATGTCGTTGTAGTTGACGATGGAGATACCGCACTCGAAGTCGCGACCCACCTCCTTCACGTCGTCCTTGAAACGCTTCAGGGCAAGAATGTC
This sequence comes from Bacteroidaceae bacterium, assembly GCA_017614895.1. Taxonomy (GTDB): domain Bacteria; phylum Bacteroidota; class Bacteroidia; order Bacteroidales; family Bacteroidaceae; genus Minthosoma. The sequence continues at coordinate 5,517 of JAGAAZ010000021.1, forward strand.
GCCAGTGTGCACCACGATACCGTCGCGCACCACGCGCACCTTGTCGCTGCGATGCACCTTTCCTTCGGTCACCCAGCAGCCAGCCACCGTGCCGACCTTCGTGATGTGATAAACCTGACGCACATCGACCTGAGCCGTGACTTCCTCCTTGAGTGTCGGAGCCAACATACCCTCCATAGCGTCCTTCACCTCCTCGATGGCATCATATATAATAGAATATAAGCGAATATCCACGCCATACTGCTCTGCCAAACGACGGGCAGCAGCGGATGGACGAACCTGGAAACCGATGATGATGACATTCTCGGATGCATGAGCCAACTCGACATCGTTCTCGCTGATCTGACCCACAGCCTTGTGGATGACATTCACCTGAATCTTCTCGGTGGAGAGCTTGATGAGTGAGTCGGAGAGTGCTTCGATAGAGCCGTCCACGTCGCCCTTCACCACGAGGTTGAGTTCCTGGAAGTCGCCCAGTGCGATACGGCGACCGAGTTCGTCGAGTGTCAGACGTGTCTGGGTACGAAGTCCCTGTTCACGCTTCAGCTGTTCACGCTTGTTGCAGATTTCACGAGCTTCCTGTTCTGTTTCCATCACGTGGAAGGTGTCACCGGCAGTTGGCGCACCATTCAGACCAAGAATCACGGCTGGTTCTGCTGGCAACGCTTTCTCGATGCGCTGACCACGTTCGTTGAACATCGCCTTGATACGGCCGTAGTGCGTACCTGCCAGCACGATGTCGCCCTGATGAAGCGTACCATTCTGCACCAGCACCGTAGCCACATAACCACGTCCTTTGTCGAGCGTCGATTCGATGATGGAACCTGTCGCCTTACGGTTAGGATTAGCCTTGAGGTCGAGCATTTCAGCCTCAAGCAGCACCTTGTCCATCAGTTCCTCTACACCAATACCCTTCTTGGCACTGATGTCCTGACTCTGGTACTTACCGCCCCATTCCTCCACCAAGAGGTTCATGGCAGAGAGCTGTTCCTTGATCTTATCTGGATTAGCACCTGGCTTATCAATCTTGTTGATGGCAAACACCATTGGCACACCTGCTGCCTGTGCATGCGCAATCGCCTCCTTGGTCTGAGGCATCACGTCGTCGTCGGCAGCAATGATGATGATGGCGATATCGGTCACCTGCGCACCACGGGCACGCATAGCGGTGAATGCCTCGTGACCAGGGGTATCAAGGAAGGTAATCTTACGACCATCCTTCAACTTCACCTTGTAGGCACCGATGTGCTGGGTGATACCACCCGCCTCACCAGCAATCACGTTCGTGTTGCGGATATAGTCGAGGAGCGAAGTCTTACCGTGGTCAACGTGACCCATCACCGTGATGATAGGCGCGCGTCTTTCGAGATCTTCCTCCTTGTCCTCCACTTCCTCGATGGCGTTAGACACTTCGCCTGACACATATTGTGTGGTGAAACCGAACTCTTCCGCCACGATGTTGATGGTCTCAGCATCCAAACGCTGGTTGATGCTCACCATCATACCGATAGACATACAAGTGGCAATGACCTGATTCACAGAAATGTCCATCATCGTCGCAAGTTCGTTGGCAGTTACGAACTCAGTGATCTTCAGCACCTTGCTTTCTGCGTTCTCAGCCATTTCCTCCTCAGCCATACGCTCGTGGATAGCCTGACGCTTGTCCTTGCGGTACTTCACGCCCTTCTTCTCCTGCTTGGCGGTGAGACGTGCCAACGTCTCCTTTACCTGCTTTGCCACTTCCTCTTCGCTGAGTTCCTGTGGCTTTGGAGGCTGCTTCTTCTTGTTCTTCTTTTTACCTTGACCCTGCTGCTGAGCCTGTTGCTGGTTCTTCTGTTGCTGGGCATTGTTCTGACCAGGCTTACCACCTTGTTTCTTACCCTGACCCTGCTGGTTCTGACCATTGTTCTGCTTGGCAGCAGCATCAATGTCAATCTTGTTGCTTTTGATGCGGTTGCGCTTCTTCTGACCATTGCCCTGTCCGTTCTGACCCTGGGCATCGCTACCCTGCGCCTGCTGACGCTCCTTGCGACGTTCAGCCTTGCTCTTGCGATCAGGACGCGTCTTGCTGTTCAGACTCGACAGGTCGATGAAACCCACCTGCTTGAACTGCACACCTGCCTCAGCTGGTGCCGCCAAGTGATAGACGCCATTTTCGTCCTGTTCCAGACGGTCAGCTGGAGACTGCTTGCCCTTCTTCTTCGCAGCAGGTTCCTTGGGGGATGCCTCCTCTGCGACAGGCGCTTCAGGCTGCTCAAAAGGTGCAACGGGTACCTGCTCAACCTCCTTCTGCACCTCAACCACAGGAGCCTGCTCCTTTGGGTCGGGTGTAGTGGGCTCAGCTTCAGCCTTCGCTTCCTGTTTGGGCTTGGGTTCCTCCTTCTTTAAATCGTTGATGTTGCCAACAATCTTCAGTTGGGGCTTCTTGGCAGCCTTCTCCTTTTCGAGACGCTCCTTCTCCAAGCGTTCCTTTTCTTCACGAGCAGCCTGCTGACGCTCCTTCTTCTCCTGCTGTTCCTTCACCTTCTGGTTCTGGATCTTCTGCTTCGTCTCTGCGTTCTGCTTCATATCCTCGCCAAACTCCTTCTGGAGCAGCGCATATTGCTCGTCCGTGATCTTCGCGTTTGGTGTGGCGTCTTGAAGCGCCATACCTTTCTTCTGCAGGAATTCAGCCACGGTGTTAATTCCTACATTCAATTCTTTTAATGCTTTGTTCAGTCTTACTGCCATATAGACTTATTTACATTTACAATTTTAATTATTCTTCAAATTCAGCCTTCAAGATGCGGAGCACTTCGTCCACGGTGTCCTCTTCGAGGTCAGCCTTCTCAACAAGCATAGCACGTGGAGCGCCCAGCACAGCCTTCGCTGTATCCAAACCGATGCCCTTGATGGCGTCAATGATCCAAGGTTCGATTTCATCTTTGAACTCATCCAGATAGATATCTTCTTCGTCTGGCTCTTCACCGTTCAGCTCGCGGAAGACGTCAATAGTATAGCCAGTCAGCATACTTGCCAACTTGATGTTGTCACCATTCTTACCAATAGCGAGGCTCACCTGATCGGGCTGCAAATATACTTCTGCTTTCTTCTTCTCGTCATCGAGCGTGATGGAAGACACCGCTGCTGGGCTGAGTGAACGCTGGATGAACAGCTTAATGTTGCTCGTATAGTTGATGACGTCGATGTTCTCATTGTGCAACTCGCGCACGATGCCATGAATACGGCTGCCCTTTACACCCACGCAGGCACCTACAGGGTCAATACGCTCGTTGTAGCTCTCCACTGCAATCTTCGCACGTTCACCAGGGATGCGAGCAATCCTCTGTACCGTGATGAGTCCGTCGTTAATCTCAGGCACTTCCTGCTCCAACAAACGACGCAGGAACTCTGGAGAAGTACGGGAAAGGATAATCTTGGGATTGTTGTTCAGGTTGTCCACACGGAGCACCACTGCACGAGCGGTCTCGCCCTTGCGGAAGAAGTCACCTGGAATCTGCTCGCTCTTCGGCAGGAG
>JAGAAZ010000165.1 GCA_017614895.1 Bacteroidaceae bacterium
GAGGACCTCATCTCAACGGGTGGTTCATCGTTGAAGGCAGTGGAAGCTATCCGCAACAACGGTTGTGAGGTCATTGGTATGGTGGCCAGTTACACGTATGGCTTCGATGTGGCGAAGAAGGCATTTGATGAGGCGAAGGTGAAGCTCATCACACTGACGAACTATGAGGCTGTACTGGATGTGGCGCTGAAGACAGGTTACATCACAGAAGAGCAGATTCCTGTGTTGAACGAATGGAGGAAGAACCCCGGTAATTGGAAAAATTGAAAAATTCAAGAATTGAAAAATTGAAGTTCTTTCCCAACAAACCGGATAGCAACTTCAATTTTTCAATCTTTTAATTCTTAAATTCTTATAGAACGTGGCAAAGTACGAAAGTCAAATAAAGCAGGTTCCTTTTAGCCAGAGTGCTGTGTATGCCAAGTTGGCTGACCTGACAAATCTTGCTGTGATCAAGGAGCGTTTCGATGACCCCGCTGTTCAGGAAAAGCTTCCTGCCGACAAGATTGATGAGGTGCGCAAGGCTGTGCAGCAGATGGAGTTCACGGCTGACACAGTCAGTGTGCCTGCAGGACCTATCGGTTCGGTGGCTGTGGAGATTGTGGAAAGGGAACCAGAGAAGTGTGTGAAGTTCTCTTCGACCAACTCGCCTGTGAGTTTCAAACTGTGGATTCAGATGCTCCCCACAAGCGACACGACGAGCAAGATGAAAGTGACGATTGATGCCGACCTCAACTTCTTCATGAAGCAGATGGTGGGACCTCATCTGGAAAAAGGTGTGGATAAGTTTGCCGACATGCTGGCAATGATACCCTACGAATAATGGATAAACTTTGGACTAAGAACGTCTCGATGACGAAGGAGATAGAGAAGTTCACGGTGGGCAGAGACCGCGAGATGGACCTCTATCTGGCGAAATATGATGTGCTTGGCTCGATGGCGCACATCACGATGTTGCAGTCGATTGACCTCCTGACGGCCGACGAATTACAGGTGCTTCTGAAGGAATTGAAGACCATCTATGCACAGGCAGAGAAGGGAGAGTTTGTGATTGAGGAAGGTGTGGAAGACGTACACTCGCAGGTGGAGATGATGCTGACGCGTAAGTTGGGCGACATCGGCAAGAAGATTCATTCAGGCAGAAGCCGCAACGACCAGGTGCTTGTGGACTTGAAACTGTTCATTCGCGACCAGATCAAGGAAATTGCAGGATTGGTGAAGAACCTCTTCGATGAACTCATTACCCAGTCAGAACGATACAAGAACGTGCTGATGCCTGGCTACACGCATTTGCAGGTAGCAATGCCCAGCTCGTTTGGCTTGTGGTTTGGCGCTTATGCAGAAGGACTTGTGGATGATATGCAATATCTGCAGGCTGCATGGAAAATCACCAACAGAAACCCCTTGGGCTCAGCAGCAGGTTATGGCAGTTCGTTCCCCTTGAATCGTCAAATGACGACCGACCTGTTAGGCTTCGACTCGATGGATTATAACGTGGTGTATGCCCAGATGGGACGTGGCAAGACGGAGAGAAACGTGGCGTTCTCAATGGCAAGCATCGCTGGTACGTTGGCAAAATTAGCTTTTGATGCCTGCATGTTCAATTCGCAGAACTTCGGTTTTGTGAAGTTGCCAGCAGACTGCACCACTGGTTCCAGCATCATGCCGCATAAGAAAAACCCTGACGTGTTTGAGTTGACAAGGGCGAAGTGTAATAAGTTGCAGTCATTGCCTGTCACCGTCACGATGATCATGAATAATTTGCCTGTAGGTTACTTCCGTGACCTGCAAATCATCAAGGAAGTGTTCCTCCCAGCCTTCGACGAACTGAAAGACTGCCTCCAGATGGCGGCATACATTATCAATAAAATGGAGGTGAACGAGCACATCCTTGACAACCCCATCTACGATCCGATGTTCTCTGTGGAAGAGGTGAACCGTCTGGCTCGTGAGGGGATGCCATTCCGAGATGCCTACAAAAAGGTGGGACTTGACATCGAAGCTGGTAACTTCACGCCCAACAAGAACATCCATCATACTCACGAAGGCTCTATTGGCAACCTCTGCAACGACAAGATTCAGGCGTTGATGGATGATGTGGTCAGTGGGTTTAAGTTTGAGAAGATGGAAAAGGCAGTGAAAGAATTGCTGAAAGAATGATCTACAAATATTCTGGACATTCGGGTGTGCAACTTCCTGTGTTATCATTGGGCTTGTGGCACAATTTTGGCAGTGTGGATGACTTCTCTGTCGCCACACAGATGGTGGTTCATGCGTTTGATGCTGGCATCTGTCATTTCGATTTGGCGAACAACTATGGTCCTGAGCCAGGTTCGGCTGAGGAAAACTTCGGCAAGATTCTAAAGAACAATTTGGCAGGGCATCGTGATGAACTGTTCATCTCGTCGAAGGCAGGACATGACATGTGGCCAGGGGTGTATGGCGGAAATAGTAGCCGTAAGAACCTCATTGCCAGTTGTGACCAGAGTCTGAAAAGGACAGGATTGGAGTATTTCGACATTTTCTATAGTCATCGCTATGATGGAGTGACACCTGTTGAGGAAACCATGCAGGCACTCATTGACATTGTGCGTCAGGGAAAGGCGCTCTATGTGGGAATTTCGAAATATCCACCAGCATTGCAGCAGCGATGTTACGACATTCTAAAAGAGGCGCATGTGCCTTGTCTGCTGAGTCAATACCGTTGCTCGATGTTCGACCCGAAAGCCAAGAATGAGAATTTCCAGATTGCTGCTGACAATGGAAGCGGTGTCATCTGCTTTTCACCTTTGGCACAAGGGTTGCTGACAGGCAAGTACAACAATGGCATTCCGGCAGGGAGTCGTGCTGCTAAGAGCACAGGTTTTCTGCAAGAGAGTCAAGTGACTCCAGAACGGGTGGAAGCCGTGAAGCAACTCGCTGTCATAGCGGCAGAGAGAGGGCAGAGCATTGCCCAGATGGCTTTGGCGTGGGTGCTGGCTGATGAGCGAGTGACCAGTTGCATCATCGGCACCTCATCGGTGACACAGTTGGAGAACAACCTCGCCACGCTCAACAACCTTACGTTTAGCGAGGAGGAAATGAAACGGATTGATAACATCATCAACCAGAAAGAATTATGGTTCTAATCATGAAAAGACTCTCCCTCATACTTGTTTCTTTTTTGATGCTTTGCGGATGCAGCGACGATGCCACCAGCATGTACTCCAATCGTGAGCATGTGTATTGTGCCTTCGATGTGCTGAGGTCTGATGTGCTGTTCAACGTGATGGGAAATTATGGTCAGTTTGCCAGTATTCGGAAAAGAGTGGTGGAGGGCAAGACCCAGATAGAACTTGTCAGCAGTTCTGGTCTCAAAGGTTACTATCCCCTTGACCAGTTGAGCAATAACTATGGATTGGGATTGGGAGGACTGATTGTGGGTACCAACAACTATGGCGAAGCCCTTTGCTATGACCTTGCCTGTCCCATCTGCGACCGTGCTGAGCGTCGTCTGAGTCTCATGAATGACGGCTATGCCAAGTGTGCCAAGTGTGGGGTTATCTTTGATTTGAACAACTTGGGAGCGATTTATCAGATTCCTGAAGATGCCGACCTTCCTGTGAAGCGTGGTCTTTACCGCTATCGCATCAACTTTAACGGACAAATCGTCAATGCCTATAACTGACCTGAAATCGAAGACGGCGCAAGGTTTCTTTTGGGGAGCCTTGAACAACGGAGCCATGCAGGTGTTGAACGCTGTGTTTGGCATCGTGTTGGCACGTAAGCTCGACCAGGCCGACTATGGTCTGATTGGAATGTTGACCATCTTTACGTTGATTGCCAATTCGTTGCAGGATAGTGGTTTCGTGACAGCACTGACGAATAAGCGTGATGCCACCCGTGGCGATTACAATTCGGTCTTCTGGTTCAACATCAGCGTGAGCTTCTGCCTTTACATCTTGTTGTTCCTCTGTGCCCCCCTTATTGCAGCTTTCTTCGATGAACCCATCCTGACAAGTCTTTCACGTTATTATTTCATCAGTTTCTTTATTGCTTCGTTCAGCATTGTGCCACGTGCCATTTTGTTCCGACAGATTAAGCAACGTGAACTTGCTATTATGGCGATTCTCTCTCTGCTGGTTTCAGGCACCGTAGGTATTGTGATGGCATATAACGGAATGGCATTCTGGGGACTTGCCACACAAACCATCACGTTCAATCTGATGGTCAGCATCATCAGTTGGATTTTCTCTGGGTGGAAACCGTCATTTCAGTTTACCTTTGCTCCCATCCGAGAGATGTTTGGTTTTTCTTCCAAGATGCTCATCACCAGCATCTTCAACCAAGTGAATAACAACATTTTCTCTCTCGTGTTGGGAAAGATTTATACGAAGGTGGAGGTGGGTACTTACACCCAAGCGAATAAGTGGAATACGATGGGAGCATCCACTATCACGGGGATGGTGCAGGGTGTGGCGCAACCTACTTTTGTGGAGGTGGGTGATGACCTTGAACGCCTCCGTCGTGCCTTCTCGAAGATGCTGCGTTTCACCTGTTTTGTCTCCTTCCCCATTATGTTTGGCTTATCCCTCGTGGCACCTGAATTCATTGTCACTCTCATCAAGGAGAAATGGCTCCCTTCTGCCCATTTGATGCAGATACTTTGTATCGGTGGTGCTTTCCTGCCTATCGCTACGCTCTACTTCAATCTCATCATTTCACGTGGTAAGTCGGATGTATATATGTGGAATGTGATCGCTCAAGGTTTTGCCATTCTTGGAAGTATCCTGATGGTGTATGGTTTGGGTGGTAGCATCACCCACATGGTCATTGCCTACGTCGCCATCGTCATTCTTTGGGTTGGCATCTGGCATCGTTTTCTCTACCAGGAAATTCGCTATCCCTTCTTGTCGGCACTAAAGGACATCCTTCCTTTCCTTCTTATTGCCGCTTCCACGATGCTTATCACTTACTTTGCTACCCGCTGGATTGAAAGTCTTCTTCTGCTGCTTATTGCTCGCATTCTTTTGGCAGCTATTATCTACGTCGGGTTGCTTTGGATTTTGGGTGCCAAAATACTGAAAGAGTGCATTGGCTTTTTGCTGAAAAGGAAATGAAGAGTGACGGGGTTCGTTTGTGGGCAAAGAGAATGAAGAAATAGGAATTAAGAATTATAATTTGTTGAATTTAGCAAAAAACAACACGAAATAATCTTTTGTTTCGGATTTTTGCCTTATCTTTGCCCATTGAAACGTAAATAAACCAATAAACTCTAACATTATGGCTCAAACAACTGAATTTAAGTATGCTCCTATGTTCCAGATGGGCAAGGACGAGACGGAATACCGATTGCTGACGAAAGAGGGTGTCTCTGTTGGCGAGTTCGAGGGAAAAGAAATCGTGAAAGTGTCGAAAGAGGCACTTACGCTGTTGGCTCAGCAGGCATTCCACGATGTGGAGTTCATGTTGCGCCGTGAACATAACTTGCAGGTGGCAAAGATTTTGCGCGACCCTGAAGCAAGTGAGAATGACAAGTATGTGGCACTTCAGTTCCTGCGCAATGCGGAGACTGCTGCGAAGGGCATCCTTCCTTTCTGTCAAGATACGGGTACAGCCATTATTCATGGCGAGAAAGGTCAACAGATATGGACAGGTTTTGAGGATGAAGAGGCATTGTCGAAGGGCGTGTTCAACACCTTCACACAGGACAACCTCCGCTACTCTCAGAACGCTCCACTGAATATGTACGATGAAGTGAACACGAAGTGCAACCTCCCTGCACAGATAGACATTGAGGCTGTCGAAGGTGCTGAATACCGTTTTGTGATGGTGGCAAAGGGTGGTGGTTCTGCCAATAAGACTTACTTCTACCCCATGACGAAGGCAACTATCCAGAACGAGAGTACTTTGCTCCCATTCCTCGTGGAGGAGATGAAGCATCTGGGTACAGCCGCTTGTCCTCCTTATCACATCGCTTTCGTGATTGGTGGCACCTCTGCCGAGAAGAACCTGCTCACTGTGAAGTTGGCTTCTATCAAGTACTACGACTCATTACCCACCACAGGTGACGAGACGGGTCGTGCTTTCCGTGATGTGGATTTGGAACAGAAACTCTTGAAAGAGGCTTACAAGATTGGTTTGGGTGCTCAGTTTGGTGGTAAGTATCTGGCACACGACATCCGTGTGATTCGTCTGCCTCGTCATGGAGCGAGCTGTCCAATCGGTATGGGCGTGAGCTGCTCTGCCGACCGTAACATCAAGGCAAAGATCAACAAGGATGGTGTTTGGCTCGAAGTGATGGACAGCAACCCAACAGAGTTGATTCCAGAGGAGTATCGTCGTCCAGGTGAAGGTGGCAAGGGCATCGAGATTGACCTGAACAAGGGTATTGACGCTGTACGTGCTGAACTGACCAAATATCCTGTTTCAACCCGTGTGAACTTGAAGGGTACCATCATCGTGGCTCGTGACATCGCTCATGCGAAGCTGAAGGCTCGTCTGGATGCTGGTGAGGGTATGCCACAATACTTCAAAGACTATCCTGTACTCTATGCAGGTCCTGCCAAGACCCCAGAGGGTTATCCTTGTGGTTCGATGGGACCAACTACTGCCAATCGCATGGATCCATACGTGGATGAGTTCCAAGCTAATGGTGCCAGCCTCGTGATGATTGCGAAGGGTAATCGTACCCAACAGGTGACAGATGCTTGTAAGAAGCATGGTGGTTTCTATCTTGGCACCATTGGTGGTGTGGCAGCTGTGCTTTCACAGTCGAGCATCAAGAGCATCGAATGTGTGGAGTACCCAGAACTTGGCATGGAAGCTATCTGGAAGATTGAAGTGGAAGATTTCCCAGCCTTCATTCTTGTGGATGACAAGGGCAATGACTTCTTCAAGCAGTTGAAGCCCTGCGAGGGATGCACCATTTTGTAATTGTTAATTGACGATTCAAAGAAGTGCGCTGGTTTGAACCCAATCTGCAAAAGCTGCTGATAGAGGCAGGGACGGATGGTTTGCGCATCAGCAATATTGTGCGCAACATCTGTAACATGGAGCCCCAGCTGTTTGGCGAAGGGCATTCCTATGAGGAGGCTTGGAAAGAGATTTACGGGTTCCTTCGTGGAGAAAGCAAGAAGGCTGATTCGCCTTATCACTATGTGAAAGGCAAACGGGGGTGCTTTTTCTTCGACCGCACCAGAGTGACGGAAGACTCGCAGATGAAGATAGACTTTTAACTTAAAACCGAAATAGATATGGAAGATGTAAAAAAGTATTTGGAAGAAGCTGAGGAGAAGATGGAGTTTGCAGCCATGCACCTCGAAGAGGCTCTCAGCCGCATCCGTGCAGGACGTGCCAACGTGCATATCCTCGATGAAGTTCGTGTTGACTCTTATGGCAGCAAGGTGCCACTCAGCAATGTGGCATCGCTCAACACTCCCGATGCACGCAGCATCGCTATCAAGCCTTGGGACAAATCTATGCTCAAGGTCATCGAGAAGGCCATCATCGACTCATCTGTTGGCATCATGCCAGAGAACAATGGTGAGATTATCCGTCTCGGCATCCCTGCTCTGACAGAGGAACGTCGTAAGGAACTGACCAAGCAGTGCTCGAAAGAGGCTGAAACTGCGAAGGTGAGTGTGCGTAACGCTCGTCGTGATGCTATCGAGAAGCTGAAGAAGTCCATCAAGACTGGTACTCCAGAAGATATGGAGAAAGACTATGAGGACAAGGTGCAGAAGGCGCATGACAAGTATATCAAGAAGATTGATGGTATGCTCGATGCCAAGAACAAGGAGATCATGACTGTCTAATGCACGGACTCGTCATACGTAATACGGGCTACAGTTATACTGTTAAATCAGATGCGGGGGAAGTCTTTGACTGCAAGGTCAAAGGCAACTTCCGCATTCGTGGTATTCGTACCACCAATCCTGTGGCGATAGGGGACAAGGTGACATTTGTTCCTCAGGAAGTGGAGGGTGATATTGAGCAGGCGCGACAGGGACTCATCACGGAGTTGGACGACCGTAAGAACTACATCATCCGCAAATCGACGAATCTCTCCAAGCAGTCGCACATCATCGCTGCCAATGTGGATATGTGTTTCCTCATTGTCACCATCAAGCAACCCGAGACACCTCTCCAGTTCATCGATCGCTTCTTGGCAAGCGCTGAGGCCTACAGCGTCCCTGTCACACTCATCTTCAACAAAATTGACCTCGTGGACGAGGAATGGCAGGACTATCTGGATGGTGTGGTCAATCTTTATGAGACCATCGGCTACCCTTGCTATAAGATTTCAGCCACTACGGGCGAAGGTGTGGAAGCGCTGCGTGCTGAACTGAACGGAAAAATCACCCTTCTGTCGGGCAACAGCGGTGTGGGCAAATCGACCCTCATCAATGTTCTTTTCCCTCATCTTAACCTTCGTACCAGCGAAATCAGCGATGCCTACGAGACGGGCAAGCACACCACCACCTTCTCAGAGATGTATGAGGTGGAGGGAGGCTATATCATTGATACCCCAGGCATCAAAGGCTTCGGCACCTTCAATATGAAACGGGAGGAGGTCAGCCACTATTTCAAGGAGATTTTCCAATTCTCCGCTGACTGCCGTTTCAACAACTGCACCCACACCCACGAACCCCATTGCGCTGTGCGTGAAGCTGTGGAACGTCACGACATTGCTGAAAGCCGTTACAACTCCTATCTCTCCATGCTCGAAGATGAAAAAGAAGACAAATATCGTCCAGCGTACTGAAATGAAAAGGTTCCTTTCACTTTTAGTTTTTAGTTTTTCACTTTTTGTTGCTGGGGCACAGACCTATGAATCTTACATTGAGCAAGGGCTTGCAGCCGTTCAGGAGAAGCATTATGACGAAGCCATTGAGCAATTCCGTCAGGCATTGAGAACTTCTCCTGATGATATCCGTAATGCCCTTACCTATGCCAACATCGATCATGTTCAGGAGCTCAAGGGCGAGCAGATGCAGGCAATCAACAGCTACGATATGGCGCTCGGCATCGCTCCTCTTAATGTGCCTATTCTCAAGTCACAGGCAGACCTCTTTCTGACCTTGGGCAATCTCAGCAAAGCGCTGCTCAACTACAGCAAAATCCTTGATGTGGCACCCAACAATACCGACGCCTTGCTCAGTCGTGCCTACATCTACCAGCAACAACGCAACTATCAGAGTGCCAAGACCGACTACGAGCGTCTCTTGACCCTCCAACCTAACAATTATGCTGCTCTGCTTGGGGTTGCCATCCTCTTCCAAAATGCCAACAAACCCCAAGAGGCACTCAGTCGTCTCACGCTGCTCATCGACCAATACCCAGAGAAGGCAGAGCTTTACTCCATCCGTGCTGAGATTGAAGCAGAAGCTCATCAACCTGAACTCGCCATCATGGATCTCGATAAGGCCATCAGTCTTGAGCCTGAAAACAAGAATATGATTCTCACGCGTGCCTATCTTCACCTCAAGGAAGGGCGCAAATATCAAGCCAAGCAAGACTTCCAGCGAGCCATCCAACTGGGTGTTCCTCAAGTGCAGTTGAAAGAGGAACTGAAACAATGTAAGTAAAAAATGAAAGATTTTTCACTTTTCATTTTTACCTTACCACTTTTTTTCTTACCTTTGCAACGTCTTAACAAAACATTGCTTCAGTAGCTCAGTTGGTTAGAGCACATGACTGTTAATCATGGGGTCGTTGGTTCAAGCCCATCCTGAAGCGCAAAAGAGGATGTGCCTATTTTGACACACCCTCTTTTTATATCAAAGTAAATGTTGTGCCTACTTCACCACCACTTTCTGCACCTTTCCATTCTTGTATTTGATGATATTCACACCTTTCTGCAAAGTCTCAATAGGCATACCATCAAGTGTGTAGATCTGATATTGGTCATCATCGGCAGTAACACCTTCAATAGCATCAACAAACGTGAATGTACCAGTTATTTTTACATCATGAGCCGGCATTGTTTCAGGAATCAAGCTCCATCCAGAGAATGTATAGCCTTCCTTAATCGGTTCTGCCTCTGGAGTGATACCAGCCCCATATTCCACATCGATGGTTTTGTACTCTTTGCCATCTACCATGTATGTTAACTTATAACTATTGATGGTGAAGGAACCTGTTACAGTTACATCTTTTGCTGGCATAGATGAAGGCATCTCGCCCCATCCAGAGAATGTGTAACCTTCCTTTGTGGGGTATTCCTCTGCTATAATCGGAGTCCCAAAGTCCATACTGAAAGTCTTGTAAGTTTGACCATCAACTAAGTAAGTGAGTTTATATAGTCCCTTTGTGAATACTCCAGTGATGGTCACATCCTTAGCTGGCATTGTTTCAGGAATCAAGTTCCATCCAGAGAATGTGTAACCTTCTTTGGTGGGTTCTGCTTCAGGCGTGATGGTTGTTCCGTAGCTCACTTGCACGCTCTTATACTGTTCCCCATCTACCACATAAGCCAAAGTGTACTTATTGATAGTGAACGAACCTGTTACAGTCACATTGTTAGCTGGCATCTTAGCTGGCATCTCACCCCAACCAGAGAAGCTGTATCCCTCTTTGCTTGGCGCTGCCTCTGCTGTGATGGATGCTCCATAAACCACATTGACTGTCTTATATTCTTCACCATCCACAATATAAATTAATTTATAATTGTTGATAGTGAATAAGCCTGTGACTTCCAAATCCTGCGCTGGCATAGTCGTAGGAATCTTATCCCATCCAGAGAAAGTGTAACCTTCCTTAATCGGCTCAGCCTCTGGAGTGATGGCAGCACCATATTTCACTTGCAAACTCTTGTACTCTTTATCATCTACCATATATGTCAACTTGTAGCTGTTGACGATAAACGAACCAGTGATGGTCACATCCTTTGCTGGCATGGTTTGAGGAATCAAACTCCATCCAGAGAATGTGTAGCCTTCCTTTGTCGGTTCAGCCTCTGGAGTGATATCTGCACCATATTTCAGTTGCATGCTCTTGTACTGTTCTCCATCTACCATGTAAGTCAGCTTATAGCTGTTGATGGTAAACGAACCAGTGATGGTTACATCTTTTGCCGGCATAGTTTTAGGAATCAAGCTCCATCCAGAGAAAGTGTAGCCCTCTTTTGTCGGTTCAGCCTCTGGAGTGATACTTGTACCATATTCAATCTTACTACTCTTGTATTCCTTACCATTGACAATGTAGGTCAGCTTGTACTTGTTGATGCTAAATGAACCTGCCACCGTTACATCATGTGCCGGCATTGTTGCCAGTATATCGCTCCATCCACTGAATGTATAGCCTTCCTTCGTGGGAGAGGCTTCTGGCATGATAGTCGCCCCATACTCGACTTCATAGCTCTTGTATTCCTCACCACTGACAGTGTAAATCAGTTTATACTTGTTGATGCTAAATGAACCTGTTACCGTTACATTATGTGCTGGCATAGTCGAAGGAATTTCGCTCCATCCAGAGAACGTATAACCCTTCTTGGTAGGTGCTGCTTCTGAGGTGGTAGCCTCTCCTTCTTCTATCTCATAGGATTTATACTCTTCATTATTTACCACATATTTTAATATATACTTGTCTGCATCGCTAATATATGTGAAGTTCTTCCAGCCTTGGGCCGATAGATATGCCTCTTTATATCCTCTAGGGACTTTCAGCGGAACATTATAGTTTGAAAATGAATCATCAGCTAAAAATGGAGGAGTAGTAGGCTTTGTTTCAATTTTCTCTAATGAATTGAGATTAGAAAAGGCTTCAGGATAAATATACTCTACTTTAGCAGGAATGGTAATCTCTTTTAAATCCAAACAATAACCAAAGGCTCGCTTTTTGATCATCTTTAATTCATCTGGCAATACAATTGATTTTAAATTACAACAATTATAAAATGCAGACTCTCCTATAGTAACAATACTGTTTGGTAAATTAACGACTTCTAAATCTCTACAATTTTGAAAAGTAGAGTTCTCTATAATGGTTACACCTTCTGGAATTGATATGGATGATTTTAGTCTTTCACAACCATAAAATGCATTTTCCCCGATGGTTTTTACAGTACTGGGAATATTGACGCTCGTTAAGTTCCGGCAATTATAAAAAGCATTATTTCCAATGGCTGTTACTCCATCAGGAATTTCAATACTAGTAAGGTTCCCACACTCATAGAACATATTTTCTTCGAAAGAAGTAACACCATCTGGGATATTAATGCTATTTAATGCATAGCAGTTAGCAAAAGCCCATCTTCCTATGCTTGTTACCCCATTAGGAATGTTTATTGAAGCTAAACTGCTACAGCCATAAAAGGAACTTTCCCCTATACTTGTTAACTCTTGGGGGAGATTAACAGCAAAAAGACTTGAACATTCGTAAAAAACACCATCTTCAAGTGCCTTTAAACGATTGGGTATTTTAACATTAACCAAGCTAGTACAGCGAGAAAAAGTATAGTTACCAATAGAAGTCAAGTTGTCATCAAATGTAACTGATATCAAACCTGTGCAATTCCAAAACGCAGATTCTCCCATTATTACACCAGAAGGGATTTTCAAAGAAACAAGGCCATTACAACTTTGGAATGCTGCAGGCCCTATAATGACTCCCTCATTTATGGTTAATGAAGATAATCTACTACAACCTGAAAATGCATAAGATTTCAGTTCTATGCCTTTGGGAATAATTAATGTGGTTAATCCTGAACAATTCTGAAAAGCATTTCTTCCTATAAAATTCAATGTTTGAGGAATTGAAATAGATTCTATACTGCTACAGTCAGAAAATGCTCGAGCACCAATGTACGAGATGTTATTGGAAATAGTTATCCCAGACAACTTAGAGCAACCACAAAAAGCTACATCACCAATACTAGTAACACTATTGGGAATACTTATAGATAT
The DNA here is from genome assembly GCA_017614895.1 of Bacteroidaceae bacterium. Classification (GTDB taxonomy): domain Bacteria; phylum Bacteroidota; class Bacteroidia; order Bacteroidales; family Bacteroidaceae; genus Minthosoma. Next base: position 12,888 of record JAGAAZ010000165.1, read on the forward strand.
CAAATTCGGACAGAAGGCGAAAATTCCGCCTCCAATGGTTGAAACTCCTTCATTTACAGTTACAAATTTAATTTTGGGACCAATTTCTCTAAAAGGATGAATGTCCTCCTTGCTCCACGTTGAGCCTTCCGTACACCCCATATAGTCCTCCATTGGTCCTGTGCCTGAGATCGTTAGTGTACCTGTAGCTTCTTCAAAGTTCCATGTGACGCTTTCACCACATGATCCACTTTCGTCAGCACTTGCCACCATTGGCAGCAACATCATAATTAGTAATAGTACTTGTTTCTTCATAATTGTTTAATTTGTAGGTTAATACTATTGTTATTTGAAAATAAATAAAAAAGAAAACGTGGACAATTTACTTCGTCTACGTCTTCAGAGGTATCGCCAAACACCCAACTACCATATACGAGTAAAAGCCCACGCCATCAGCGTGAGCATCCTTGCTTTTTACTCCTGGTAGTTCTTTATTTTTGGCGAAATTTCTGAAGACCAGATTCTAAGCGGACGCTTCTTTCTATATGTCTTTAATTATGTTATCTCAGCCCATAGGCATGTTGGTTTTTAGTGAAACATTATTGTTACTTTTTTATTGTCTCTCAATCGGATTATGCAGCTGTTCCTATTTCCCACAAATACTCTGGGGCAAAGTCCGCTCCATTCTCCCATTCAATCGTATTGAACTTGATGGTGAAGTTCTTGAAATAATTGATGTCTTTCAAAGGTGCAAAAACAGAACCATTCAAGGACTGACTCAAATCTGCAATCCTCGTCTCTCCGTTGTTGAACAGCAACTTCACTCGATAGCCATCCAAATAGGTCGCTTTAATCACTTCGATAAACATAACATAATTATTTAAGAGGTTCAATCTTATCAAGAGGTTCTCCCTTCTGGGCTTTCTCCCAATTTTTCATCAGCTCTGCACGATGATCTTCAAGCCATTCCAAAATCATGCGCAACGCTCTGCCTGGCATTTCACCTTTCACAATGCCATCTTTAATGTTGACAATGATCTTGTAGTCACCATACCATGCATGAAAATGAGGTGGGTGATGATCAGAGAAGTTCATCCATATATAGATTCCATAAAAGAAACTAATCTGTGGCATATAAGCAAAGATTTTAAGTTACACAAAATATTGCGTTCCTAAGAACATTTGCAAATTAACAACAAATTTCTTTATCTTCCAAACTTTTCTCTAACTTTTTTCATTTTTGCCATTTCGGAAGGGCATACACGCCCTCGGAGTACCTCCGATGTACCTCGCGGTTAAAGAATCGTGTTTAACCTATAAAAACTATTTACTATTAATGGTAGCAAAATTTTTCCTTAATGGTAGCAATTTTTGCTGCCTAGTTAGGGAAAAATATTTTCCTCGTAGAGGCGCAAAAAAAGAGACGACGGCTCTCCGTTCTTTTGCCGCCGGCAAAAGGATGCTTTGCCGACGTCTCTTTGATGCTTTGCCGTCGGCAATTTAACAGAGGCCGAATATTGATCAGCAAAGGCGGGTTATTGCCGACGTACCGACCTTGACGAAACGCCGTACCGATGCCAACGATACGGCGTAGAAAGAACGTCGAAACGCCGTTGTTTTAAATGTGGGGGAAAAAAATGGTGTTTTCTGCGAAATTCTTTTTTTCTTGAAATATATGTTTTTATTATGTTATCTATCCACCGATGTCCGTTCGTCTTTTCGAAAAGAGTTCATTCTTTCTCTGTCGAGAAGACTACTACCATCCCCCACCAGCCTGCCAAGGATTATCAATCTTTGGCAGTCGTGGTGTCCCATAGGCATGTTGGTTTTAGTGAAACATTATTATTAATGTAAGGAATAATCGTTCCTATTTATCTTTATCAGCAATATACTGCTTGATTTTCTCAATCAGTTGGCGAGTAGGTTCAATCTTCTCTTCTACCTCTTCTTGCTCAACATCAATGGAGCAGTTGTAGTCACCATCCTCACGTAGTTGCTGAAGACGGGAATAGAGTCTGCCTTCTTCTTTGGTGAAGATATCTGTCTTTACATAAAAAAGACTGAATTTGTTAACAGCTCCTCGATGTGTTCCCACTTCATGATGGTCACATATCAGCAAAGCACTCACAGCATGGAATAGTGCATAATACAAACGGTTGGCTGCCATTTCCCACAGCTTTCCCTGCAATTGTACTTCCAATTGAGCAAGCGTTTTGTCCACTTTTTCTAATTCGAGCGTGACAAGAACCTTTCTATCTTCTTCTTTAAGACTCATATAATAATTGTTTGTCTTGTTCAACATTAAAATAGAACATGGAATGGGGACCATGATACCATTGCTGCTTGGTATAGGCACGTGCACTTACGTCTTCTCCTATGTCCCATCCCATCTCCACAAAAGGAAATTCCAATTCATCCCTTTCCTTATAATGAACATTCGGTTTGTCCAGCAACAGCAACAAGTCCCAGTCGCTGTCCTCATGATAGTCACCACGAGCACGAGAGCCATAAAGATAGAGTGTGCTACCCTTTGGCAGAACCTTCTTCGCCACTTCCTTGATGTTGTCGATAACCTGTGAATGCCTCATAATGATTCTATTTACGTTTGCAAATTAACCACTTTTTTAATTATCCTCCAAACTTTTCTCTAACTTTTTTCATTTTTGCCATTTCGGAAGGGCATACACGCCCTCGGAGTACCTCCGATGTACCTCGCGGTTAAAGAATCGTGTTTAACCTATGAAAACTATTTACTTTAATGGTAACAAAAATTTGCTGCGTAGTTAGGGAAAACTTTTTCCCTCGTAGGGGAGCAAAAACTCGTAGGCGATCAGTTTCATTTTTGTGGACACGAGGGAGAGTGTGAACTGGATGCCTATCTGGAATGTTTTTTACTTCCTCGACCTTTCAGCATTCCGGTTCTTAATCGTTCTTTCCTTGTCTGGCTTTTGCTTGGTGATTTTCTGTGGCTTCTGCTTCGCCAGAGGAATAGCGGTCGGATTCCATTCTTGGGTGATTTCCCATTGTGCCTTGAGGCTGAGTTCTGAGGGGTAGTAATAGAGGGGCTCTGGCTGGAGATTCAGGTCGTAGTCACCTGTGTCCCAAGTGCCGTTGCCGTTGAGGTCACGGAAAAGACGTAGATAATAGGTGCCTGGGGCGAGGAAATAGAAGTCGGCGTGTCCATTGGTCGCTTTGATAGTCTTGACCACCTTGTCGGCGCTGGACAGCAGTTGCACGATGGCATCGTCCCAGCTTCCCTGCAACACGACGAAGAGGGTGGAGTAGGAGTCGAGGGGACGCATGCGGATAGCGCGCTTCATTGCCTCGCAGCGCTTTCCGTAGATGTTGACAAACGCTCCTGTGTCCACTTCCACCTGATAGGTTGAATCGGCTTCCCACTCAGCGTAGAGGCGATAGGTCTTGATGTCGTCTGGCGCCTGTCGGAAGAGGAATTTGGTTGGCACATAGAGGGTGTCCACCTTGATGCTGAAATGGATTTTGGAGAGGTCAACCGTGTCGAGGGGCTCTTCGAAGACGAAGTCGATGTTCTTGTCTGGGTCCATCGAATTCACGTTGTTGAGCTTGTAGGTCAGGAACTCTTCAGGCAAAGGAGGTATCTCAATATCATCATCATCCTTCTTTTTCTTCTTTTTCTTTTTGTCTGTACTCTCTACCTCTTCCTGCTCGGTTGCCTCTTTTTCAGCCCGCTCTTCAGCACGCCGTTTTGCCTTGATCTGCTGTTTGTAGTCCTTTGCCCATTCCTCCATGCGTTCCTGCAGGTCACGCGCCATACGCTCCTTGGTGAGCTTGGAGATGAGACGCAGGGTATCGGTGGTGATGGAGTAATTGCCTGTGGTGTCAGTCTCGAAGAAATCAATCTGCACCTGTAGGGTGTCAAGGTTGTAGATGAGGGAATCCTTGATCCAGTAGTCGATGGAGTCGTTGTGCTTGCTGGCATCGATGACAAATGCATCATCGCTATTGAAATTCAAACCTGTGAGGCGTGGTAGAGTGTCGCTGCCTGCTGTGAAATAGAGCATGAAATGCTGCAGGATAGGACGTTCACTCTTCAGTAGATGGCGGTCTTGCTTGGCAGATTCGAAGGCTGTCAAGACAATGTCGTCGGGATAGAAGTGAGTATAGGGGGTATAGACGATAGAATCGTAGTGGATGCTATCGTGCCAAATGGTGTCGGGGCGGATGTCAGGACGGCTGGAAGTGCTGAGGATGCGCTCTGAGAAAGCAACCATTTCAGCACGCTGGTCATAGACATAGTTCTGGTTGAGGTCTTTGAGGGCAAAGGCGCGATACTGTCCAGGGGAGAGTCCCTTGACCACAAAATGCCCACGACTGTCGGTACGTGAGATGCGTTCGAAGGGTTTTGTGCGGAAGACGGAATCGGGAAGCTCCATGATGGAATCACCTTCTTCGCCTTCACCTATCTTATAAAGTCCCACGAGCATCCCCTTGATGGGTTCCAAATTTTCGGCTGTCAACACATGACCAGACATCTGGAAGGTGTCCACCCGTTCGCCTGTAGAGAAAGTGAAGGCATAGTCACCGTAGGGGTTACCCTCGTTGTTATCGACAATAGCGTCAGCAAAGTCGATGGTGTAGGTCATATCGGGCTTGAGGGAATCGAGCAGGGTGACGGTGATACGTCGCCCGTTGGCCTCGATTTCTGGTTGCTGGATTTGTGGAGGCGAAATGACGACCCTTTCCGAAGGGTTATCCACTTTCACTATCTCATCGAACTCAATCGTGATTCTCTTCACATTCTTCTCGTTGGTGGCACCAAACTTCGGGGAGGTGTGCACCACCTTCGGAGGTGTTTCGTCGTATGGTCCTCCATCGGGGGAGCCGATGCGGGCACAAGCAAAGAATAGCAGCAGGATTGCTGCTATCATGAGGATGTGAAGGGTATTGAACGAGGTTCGTTTCATTGATTGGCTTCGTCGAGCTGCTTGTTCATCTGGATGAGTTCCTCGATGTATTGTCGTGAGTTGCTCAGGCGTGGTATCTTGTGCTGACCTCCGAGTTTACCCTTGCTCTTGAGCCATTCGTCGAAGAGTCCTGGCTGGGCAACGATGATTTCGAGGGGCTGCAGGGTGATGTCCTTGTGGCGCTTGGCCTCATAGTCGGAATTGATGGCTTGCAGCGAGCGGTCGAGGATGATGGCAAACTCATCCATCGAAGCAGGCTTCTTGGCAAAATCGATGACCCACTGGTGGCGGCATTTCGCATTGCTGTCCATGAAGATGGGGGCAACGGTGTAGTCTTTCACCTGTGCACCTGTCGCCACACAAGCTTGAAGGAGTCCCTTCTCCGCATTGTCCACAATGAGTTCTTCGCCAAAGGCGTTGATGAAATGTTTGGTGCGTCCTGTGATGCAGAACTTATACGGGTCTTTCTGTGAGAACTTAACCGTATCGCCGATGAGGTAACGCCAGAGTCCACAGTTGGTGCTGATGATCATAGCGTAGTTGACACCCGGCTTCACCTCCCAAAGGGGCACAATCTTGCTCTCGTCAATGGGGTAGCCGTTGTGGTCGAGGTTGTCCATCGCACAGAACTCGTAGAAGATGCCGTAGTCAATCATCAAAAGCATGTTGGGGTCGGAGAGGTCATTCTGCAAACCGAAGAAGCCTTCGCTGGCGTTGTATGTCTCCATGTAGTGCATGTTGGGCAGTCCGATAATGTTCTTGTACTGTTCACGGTAAGGGGTAAATGCCACACCTCCGTGGAAGAACACCTCCAGATTGGGCCACACCTCATCGATGCGGTCAACGCCCTTCAGCTCCAACACACGATTGAGCACACTGAGCATCCATGAAGGAACACCACTGATGTTGGTGATGTTCATGTCCATTGCTGCACGGGCAATCTTGTCACGCTTCTCCTCGAAGTCGCTCAACAAGGCAATCTTCTTTTTAGGCACACGGATGATTCTCGCTGCCGATGGGATGTTCTCAATCAGGATGGCGCTGAGATCGCCCACCAGACTGTTAGGCGTGTTGAGGTTGGGTGAATGGCTACCTCCGAGAATAAGGCTCTTGCCCGAAAAGAATTTGCTCTTAGGGTTGATGTGCAGGTAGCTGACGATGCAGTCCGTTCCACCTCGATAGTGGATGTTCTTGAGACCTTCACCACTGACGGGGATGAACTTGCTCTTGTCGTTGGTGGTGCCTGAAGACTTAGCATACCAGCGTACCACACCAGGCCAAAGGATGTCCGCCTCTCCTTCACGCATCTTCTGGATGTAGGCCTTTAGCTCCTCGTAGGTGTTCACAGGCACCTGCTGGCGGAACTGCTCATACGAATTGATTTTGTCATATTGATGCTTTTCACCCCATTCGGTCTTCTGTCCCTGACGAATGAGATGACGGAAAATCTTGAGCTGCAAATCCTTTGCGTGAGTGGAGTATTTCTCCAACTGCTTTTGTCTTCTGGAGAAATAAATCTTATTTAGAAAACCTGTTGTGTTCATTAGCATGTGTAAATTTAGGTGCAAAGTTACGATTAAGTGAGGGAAAAACCAAATATATTTGAGTTTTTCCGAGCGTGAGTAACTTCGGCGAAGCCAACGTTAGTGCAAATCGAGGGAAAAACCAAACATATTTTAGTTTTTCATTATTTTTGTACTCTTAATCCCGTTTTGCAATTCCTTGTCCTGCTTGATGCGTTTAAGTGCTTGTTTGGCGGCGTTTTGGTCGCTCTCCTTCTTACTGTACCCGTCGCCTGTGCCACAAGGGATTCCTTGTACACACACGCTGGAATGGAAGACGGGCGTGTTCTTGTCGTCACGCGACTCTTGCTGCGTGAACTCAAACTTGTACTGATACTTCTGGCACCATTCAATCAAGACACTCTTGAAGTTCTTCTCCTGCTTGGCGATTTCTTCAATGTTGATATGTTTTTCAAATACCTGCTCCTCAATGAAACGGTAGCAGTATTTGTAACCTCGGTCGAGGTAGATGGCACCCACGAATGCCTCGAAAGCATTGCCGCTCATGAAGCTGTTGTGCCCTGTGGTGACGGCACCAGCATGACGGATGAGTTTGTCTAAACCCAAGTCGTGGGAAATCCTGTTCAACGAGCTGCGACACACAATCTTGCTGCGAAGAGTGGTGAGGAACCCCTCTTGCTTGTTGCCATAGTGTTTGTAGAGGATGTCGGCAACAATGGCGCCCAACATCGCATCGCCCAAGAACTCCAGACGCTCGTTGTTGATGAAGTGGTGGTCTTGTTCGTGATAGGCCATAGATTTGTGCATCAGGGCTAATCGATAAAGCCTGATGTCACGTGGATAGAACCCAAGAATGGACTTGAGTCGTAAAAAAGGCTTCTTCTCGGAAACGAAAAGAAGCCTTATTTTATCTATGATATCTGCAATCACTGGAACTTTGAAAAGTCCTTGGGAACAGATGCCCCCAAGATTACTGATACTTCTTGAAGATGACGCTTGCATTGTGACCGCCAAAGCCGAAGGTGTTGCTGAGTGCAACACGTACCGTGCGCTGCTGAGCCTTGTTGAACGTGAAATTGAGGTTGTAGTCAATTTCTGGGTCTTGGTCATCCTCAGCGTGGTTAATCGTTGGAGGTACAATGTCATTCTTGACAGCGAGGATACTGATCATCGCCTCAACAGCACCAGCAGCACCGAGAAGGTGACCTGTCATGGATTTAGTTGAGCTGATGTTCAGCTTATAGGCTGCGTCACCAAACACTTCCTTGATAGCCTTAGCCTCGGAAATGTCACCCACATGAGTGGAAGTGCCGTGAACGTTGATGTAGTCAACATCCTCTGGCTTGATTCCTGCGTCTTTGAGTGCGCGCTCCATGACGAGTTTTGCACCGAGACCCTCTGGGTGAGTGGCTGTGATGTGGTATGCGTCGGCAGACATGCCTGCACCAATCATCTCAGCATAAATCTTGGCACCACGAGCCTTTGCGTGCTCCAGTTCCTCAAGAATGATGATACCTGCGCCTTCACCCATGACGAAACCGTCACGGCTTGCACTGAATGGACGGCTTGCCTTTTCTGGCTCATCGTTGCGGGTGGAAAGTGCCTTCATGGCATTGAAACCACCTACACCTGATGCGAAAATAGCAGCTTCAGCACCACCCGTCACCATAGCGTTAGCCTTACCGAGACGGATGAGGTTGAATGCGTCTGCAAGTGCATTTGAAGATGAGGCACATGCGGAAGTTGTGGTGAAGTTGGGCCCACGGAATCCGTACTGAATGGAGATATGGCCTGAAGCGATATCTGCAATCATCTTCGGAATGAAGAAAGGATTGAACTTAGGACCGAGCTGAGGACCGTTGATGGCATAGTTGCCAGCTTCCTCTTCGAAAGTCTTGATACCTCCGATACCTACACCAAGCACAACTCCGATTTCGTTCTTGTCAACAGCCTCAAGGTCCATGCCTGAATCTTCGATGGCCATCTTAGCTGCAGCAAGCGCATACTGGGTGTAAAGGTCCATCTTGCGGCTTTCTTTACGGTCGATGTAAGCAGCCGAATCAAAACCCTTCACCTCGCATGCAAACTGAGTCTTGAACTGGGAAGCGTCGAAATGTGTAATAGGACCAGCGCCACTCTTACCAGCCTTGAGGTTCTCCCATGACTCCTCCGCAGTGTTGCCGAGTGGGGTCAGAGCGCCAATACCTGTTACAACAACTCTCTTTAATTCCATAATTACTTAGCGTTCTGCTCGATGTAAGCAATAGCGTCGCCAACAGTAGCGATCTTTTCAGCCTGATCGTCAGGAATATTGATACCGAAAGCCTTCTCGAACTCCATGATGAGCTCTACAGTGTCCAATGAGTCAGCACCGAGGTCGTTAGTGAAACTTGCTTCTGGCTTTACTTCTGCTTCATCAACGTTGAGCTTTTCAACGATGATTGATTTTACTCTTGATTCAATTTCAGACATAATCTTAAATGTTTAAAATGTTAATGATTACTTTCTTTATTTAGTCGCTTTGTTACGTTTCGCGGTGCAAAGGTAGGAATAATTCTGCAAATTCTGCAAAAATATTCTCATAAAAAGCACTTTTATTGCACGGAAGATGTTCTTTTGTGCATAAATAGCGCGAACAACCCCCTTTTTTATATCTCGGCTTTACAAAAGTTACTCTTCCCTGTTAGCACGTTTTCTCTCCAGATGGTCAAGGATGATTTTTCGAATACGCATGGTCTTGGGTGTCACCTCCACATACTCGTCAGCCTTGATGTATTCCAATGCCTCCTCCAATGAAAGCACCACTGGTGGGATGATGTGCGCCTTTTCATCCGTACCGCTCGCGCGTACATTAGTTAATTGCTTGGCCTTGGTAACATTGATCACGAGGTCAATCTCATGCACATGCTCACCTACGACCTGACCGGCATATACTGTGTCCTGTGGGTTTATGAAGAACTTTCCTCTGTCCTGCAAGTGGTCGATAGCGTAGGCGAAGGCTGTACCTGACTCCATTGCGATGAGGGAACCATTCGTGCGGCGTGTTAACTCGCCCTTGAATGGCTGATAGTTCTTGAAGCGGTGTGCCATGATGGCCTCTCCCTGACTTGCTGTCAACACATTCGTGCGCAAACCGATGATGCCTCTTGAAGGAATCTCGAATTCGATGTTCACACGGTCGCCTTGAGCTTCCATGCTGGTCATCTCACCCTTACGACGTGTCACCATATCAATCATCTTGCTGGCGAACTCCTCGGGCACGTTGATGGTCAATTCCTCCACAGGCTCACACTTCTGGCCGTTGATTTCCTTGAAGATGACCTGAGGCTGACCCACCTGCAATTCATATCCCTCACGACGCATTGTCTCAATCAGCACAGAGAGGTGCAGCACACCACGTCCGCTCACAATCCATTGGTCAGTCGTGCCCTCCTTTGTCTCCACTCGCAGCGCCAAATTCTTCTCCAGCTCCTTATACAGACGGTCGCCGATGTGGCGGCTCGTGCAGAACTTACCCTCCTTACCGAAGAATGGTGAGTTGTTGATGGTGAAGAGCATTGACATCGTTGGCTCGTCAATCGAAATGGTAGGCAACGCCTCTGGCTCCTCGAAATCACAAATGGTGTCGCCAATCTCGAAGTTCGACAAGCCGATGACGGCGCAGATGTCGCCTGAGCTGACCGACTCAGCAGCACGGTGTCCCATGCCTTCAAATGTATGCAATTCCTTGATTTTCGTTTTCTCGCTGCTTCCATTGCGATGCACAATGGTGATGTTCTGTCCAGCTTTCAGCGTGCCGCGATGCACACGACCCACAGCGATGCGACCTGTGTAAGTTGAGTAATCCAGCGATGTGATGAGCATCTGTGCCGTACCCTCCAGCTGTTCAGGAGCAGGAATCGTGTCGAGAATCACATCCAGCAAATAGGTGATGTCATTCGTTGGGGTCTTGTAATCGGGACCCATCCAACCTTGCTTTGCTGAACCATACACCACAGGGAAGTCCAGCTGATCCTCCGTCGCATTCAGCGAGAACATCAAATCGAACACCATTTCATACACCTCCTCTGGACGGCAGTTCGGCTTGTCCACCTTGTTCACTACTACCACAGGCTTCAAACCAATCTCCAAAGCCTTCTGCAACACAAAGCGCGTCTGGGGCATCGGACCCTCAAACGCATCCACCAAAAGGATGCAGCCATCCGCCATATTCAGCACACGTTCCACCTCACCACCGAAGTCCGAGTGTCCCGGGGTGTCAATCACGTTAATCTTTGTACCTTTATAATTGATGGAGACATTCTTCGAAAGAATCGTGATGCCACGCTCACGTTCCAGCTCATTGTTATCCAAAATCAAGTCGCCTGTCTGCTGATTCTCACGAAAA
>JAGAAZ010000166.1 GCA_017614895.1 Bacteroidaceae bacterium
GACTTTGCTGCCCGTTTCGACTACGAGACTGAGATTGTGGTGAAGATTGCCCATGTCGGCAAGGACATCAGCGAACGCTTTGCCCATCGCTACTACAACGAACTGACCGTCGGCATCGACTTCACGGCACGGGAACTGCAGAAGGAACTCCGTGAAAAGGGTATGCCTTGGGAGTGTTGCAAAAGCTTTGACGGTAGTTCGGCACTCGGCAAGTTCATCAGCAAGGAAGAATTGGGGTGCGACGTGCAGGACATCCATTTCCACATGGATCTGAACGGTGAGCGCCGACAGACGGGACATACGGCAGACATGATTCACACCATCGACCACATCATCGCCTATGCCTCCAAGTTCTTCACCCTCAAGACTGGCGACCTCATCTTCACTGGTACCCCTGATGGCATCGGTGAAGTGAAAGAAGGTGACAAAATAGAAGCCTACATTGGCGACAGGAAACTGCTCGATTTGAAGATTAAGTGAAGTAAGAGGTATGAGGTGAGATTATAGTTGAGATTATGACACGAAAACTATACACATTATTCTTGATATGGGTATTGGCCATTGGCATCAATGCCCAGTCGCGCTATGCAGAACATTCCAAACTGGCTACGGGCAAGTGGGTGAAGATTCGTGTGGCAGACGAAGGGGTGTATCAGTTGACCAGCGCCAATCTCAAGAGCATGGGCTTCAGCAATCCTGCCAAGGTCTGTCTCTATGGCTACAACCTTCCTTTCCTGCCTGAGGCGAACATTGAGAATCTTGACGATGACCTTACAGAGATTCCTCTCTATCGTAAAAGCGACGGAACCCTGCTCTTCTATTCCTATGGTACCACCTTGTGGACACGTCCAGATGAAAGCAGCGCCTACATCCATCGCAACAACCCTTACTCCAAGTACATCTACTACTTCCTGACTGAAACCACTGGCACTCCTGCTACTTTCAGCAAATCGGAAGCAGCCACCTCGACAGGCACCACCCAGACGACATACTATGCCCATGCCATTCATGAAGAAGATGCCTTCTCCTTCATCAACGCAGGACGTACATTCTTTGAGGCATACGACTATACGAACAATCCACAAAAGACCTACCAGCTGACGTTCGACAACACCACATGTGGCGATGTGACCATCGACGTGCAGTTTGGTGCAGCAGGCAACAACAGTTCCTCCCTCAACGTGTCCGTGGGCGACAACGCATTGGGAACACTCTATTTTCCCAAGCAGTCTAACTATACTGATGCTTGTATCAGCAATGACTCTTTCACGCTTTACGACCAATCGGTGTCATCCCTCAGTGTCAAACTGAAGCATACACGCTCGTCAGGCATTGCAGGACACCTTGACTATATCCGTGCCACCAGCGAGGCACAGCTTTCCCTCAACGGCAAGAACTACGTGACATTCAGTCCCAACACAGATGGCACCAAGACTTTCGAACTGAATGGAGCCAGCGCTGCCACCAGCATTTGGGAGGTCACCACTCCTGCTACTACGCACGAGCTTTCAGGCACCTTGACGGGTACCACCTACAAAGCAACAGCTACTGGTGCCAAGTTCACCAACCAATACGTGGCCGTCAATACGACAGCCTCCTTCCCCACCCCACAAACAGTCGGGAACGTGATTCATCAAGACCTTCATGCCCTCGATAGCATCAACCTGCTCATCATCGTGCCCAGCAACGGTAAACTGACAGAGCAGGCACAACGCTTGGCTGCTGCACATGCCAAGTTCGACAGTATCCGATGCGCTGTGGTAGAAGCCGACAAGGTTTATAATGAGTTCTCATCTGGCACTCCTGATGCAACGGCTTACCGTCGTCTGATGAAGATGCTCTATGACAAGCAATACACCACTTCCCCACTCACTGGTACGCAGAAAGGAAGCCTCAACATCCTTCTGTTCGGCAACAGCATGTGGGACAACCGATTCGTCACCAGCGGACTCACTTCGAAGTCCCAAGATGACTACTTGCTTGCCTACGAGTCAGACAACTCATGGTCACACACAGACTCTTATGTGTTAGAAGAGTATTTTACCCTGCTGGCTGACGGAAAGGGCATTTCCCCTCTCAACGAACTGCCAGACTGTGGTGTGGGACGTCTGCCTGTTTCCACAGAAACGGATGCCAAGAATGTGGTTGACAAACTCATCAACTACATGTCCAATGCCTATGCAGGAGCATGGAAGAACACCATCTGCCTGATGGGTGATGACGACAAAACCAACATCCACATGGAGGATGCAGAGAATGTGCTGACCAACACACAGAAGAAATTCCCTGATTACCATTACCAGCGTATCTATTGGGACAGCTACACAGTGCAGCAAACTGCCACAGGCAGCAACTATCCTGACGTGTATGCCGACATCAATAAAGTCATGAAGGAAGGTGCGCTCATCATGGACTACACGGGTCATGGAGCCGCTTACTGCCTCTCCCACGAACAAGTGTTGAAGACAGCCGACTTCCAGAAGTGGGACTCACCACGCATCCCTATCTGGATTACAGCCGCTTGCGATGTGACGCCTTTCGACATGAACATCGAAAACATCGGCACAGAAGCCATCATCAACAAGCAAGGTGCTGCTGTGGCATTCATCGGCACAGCACGTACCGTTTATTCATCACCCAACCGTGTCATCAACCGCAACCTCATGTCGCACGTGCTCGACACCAAGAACAACGGTGAGCACTACACCATCGGTGAGGCGTTGGCACAGGCGAAAGCCGACATCATCACGTCGAAGGTGAATGGATATATGTCCAAGACTGACTCCATCAACAAAGTACACTTCGTACTATTGGGTGACCCAGCCATCAAACTTATCACCCCCACCCACAAGGTGAAGATTGACAAGTTCAACGGCAAGGACATCAATGCTGACAACCCACCGACCATCTCTGCAGGTGAAACTGTCACCGTCGAGGGACACATTGTTAATAATTGGGGAGAGAAAGCCACCACGTTCGATGGCACCGTCTCTGCCATGATCTACGACAGCGAGGAGCACATCGTCTGCAAGCTCAATGCAGGCGTTGACATAGATCCATTCGAGTATGATGATCGCACACGTACCCTCTATGCAGGTACAGACTCTGTCAAGGCAGGCACATTCAAGTTCACATTCCCTGTGCCACTCGACATCAACTACTCCAACCTGTCAGGTCTCATTAACCTCTATGCCGTCAACAACAAGAAGGACATAGAGGCAAACGGCACCTTCGAGAACTTCCTCATTGGTGGCACTTCCACAGAAGAGCAGACCGACACCATTGGTCCGTCCATCGCCACTTTCTCCAATGGACGCAATGTCACTAACATCAGCTACACGAATGAGACACCAACCCTCTACATCGAGCTGAACGACAGTAGCGGCATCAACACGACAGGCAACGGACTAGGACATGATATCGTGGCCATCATCGACAACAACGAGGCTACCACCTATGTCCTCAACAGCTACTACACACAGGCTGTGGGCGACTATCGTTCTGGTACCGTCACCTATACGCTACCCACATTGGCAGCAGGTAAGCACTCGCTCGTTATCCGTGCTTTCGACACCCTCAACAATCTGGGCGAACAGGCTTACTCCTTCGAAGTTGTAACGGGTCTCGTCGAAGTCTATGACATCTTCGACATGACAGGACGCAAGGTCTATAGCAGCAGCGTAGAGAAACCATCCCTTCCTCCTGGCATCTATATCCGAAAGACTCGCCTCACCTCACCAAAGGGTGACATCACCTCTTCCTCAGAAAAGTTTATCATTACACAATAAACGCCCCCTTCTCTCGTTTCTATTAGAGGCTGTCTTATAAGACCTATATGACTTATATGTCCTATAAGCCTTAGAAGCCCTATTAAAAAACTAAAAAAGATGAAGAAAATACTTTCTATACTCACCCTCCTTGTGCTTGCTTTTTCAGCAAAGGCACAGGACGTGAAAAATCAACTGAACCCCATCTATCATGGCGCCAACTCACTCGCCATCGCTCCTGATGCGCGTGCTGGTGGTATGGGTGATATTGGTGCAGCTTCCGATCCTGACGTGAACTCCCAATACTGGAACCCAGCTAAGTACCCTTTCTGCATCAGCCGTTCGGGTGTGGCACTCAACTACACTCCTTGGCTCCGTCAGCTCACCAGCGACATCGACCTCGCCAACATCACAGGTTACTACCGTTTGGGCGACTACGATGCCCTCTCGGGTTCGCTTCGCTACTTCTCACTCGGTGAGGTGTTTGAAAGCCTGGATGAAGATGCACAAAGTTTCCGTCCTTATGAAATGGCGGTCGATATGGCCTACTCACGCATGCTTTCTGAGACCTTCTCTGCAGGTGTGGCACTTCGTTTCATCTACTCAGACCTTGCCTATAAGGGTGAAGGTTCTGACGCCTTGAAACCAGCCTCTGCTTTTGCAGCAGACATCGCACTCTACCACAATGGCTACCTCAATCTGGGTGGTCATGAGAGTCAGCTCGGATGGGGTCTCAACATCTCCAACATCGGTTCAAAACTCTCCTACGATGACGGAAACACCTCTGAGTTCATTCCTACCAACCTGCGTCTGGGTACTTCATTGCTCGTTCCTTTCGACGAATACAACACCATCAGCATCTCTGCCGATGCCAACAAACTGCTGGTGCCCACACGCCCCACGATGGATCAATACGTAAAGCACATGGTTGACACAGAGGGTGGCGAATCCAAGGACTACGAGAAAGATTATGGTGGTTATCGCACCTGGCTCGAAGGTGAGGGCTACTTCAACGTTTCGCCTATCAACGGTATCTTCAAGTCCTTCCACGATGCCCCTAACGGCTTCAAGGAGGAGATGCAGGAAATCCAGTGGAGCGTCGGACTTGAATACGCCTACAACAACCAGTTCTTCCTTCGTGCAGGTTATCACTACGAGCACCCCAACAAGGGTAACCGTACCTACTACACCGTTGGTGCTGGCTTCAAGATGAACGTCTTCTCCCTCGATGCAGGTTACGTGATTTCTACGGCTCAGAGCAACCCACTCGACCAGACCCTCCGTTTCTCCCTTGCCTTCGATATGGACGGCATCAACGACCTGCTGGGTAAAAGAAGAAGATAACCAGCCCATGCGATGGGCGACTTTTTCTCCAATCAATGTAGAAAATGAAAATTAGAATCGGATTTGGCTTCGATGTCCACCAGCTGGTGGAAGGCCGCGACCTCTGGCTTGGCGGCATCAAGATTGACCACACCCTCGGATTGCTTGGTCACTCCGATGCTGATGTACTCATCCATGCCATCTGCGACGCGATCCTTGGCGCTGCCAACATGCGCGACATCGGCTACCACTTTCCTCCCAAGAAAGGGAATGAATTTG
Source organism: Bacteroidaceae bacterium (assembly GCA_017614895.1). Lineage (GTDB taxonomy): Bacteria > Bacteroidota > Bacteroidia > Bacteroidales > Bacteroidaceae > Minthosoma. Next base: position 5,370 of record JAGAAZ010000166.1, read on the forward strand.
AGAACATTGATTCCAAGATTCTCCTCAAACGCACCCTTGACATCGTAGCTGAGAAAGGCTATACCATTGGCAACATCGACTGCACCGTCTGTGCTGAGCGTCCCAAGCTCAACCCTCATATTCCTCAGATGCAGCAGACCCTTGCCGACGTCATGGGCATTGACCTTGATGACATCTCCATCAAAGCCACCACCACCGAAAAACTTGGCTTCACAGGCCGCGAAGAAGGCATCAGCGCCTATGCCGTCGTGCTGCTACAGAAGTAGCAACTTTTCAGACGGTTACAAAAATCTCTACATAAAACAACTGATGATCATTCCTTCCTGTCAAAGGTAGGAATCTCGTCGCCTGGGTCTTCCATGATGAAGTTGACTGCAGGCACCCATTCACGCACAGTCTTGTACGACTGCAGGGCCTTGTCGCTGTAGGAAGTACGAAGACGTGTGGGGTCAACGTGATAGTTCAGTACAAGCGCCTGACGGACGGCTTCAGCACGCTTCTCAGCAAGCACACGATGGTACTCCTCGTCCTCATCAGGAATGATGTCTGGATGACCCACAATGTTAAGGTTGACCAACGGATGCGACTGGAGGAACTTCGCCACCAGCTCCACACGCTTGCTGGTAGTGGCATTCAGGTAATAGAATCCTGAATAGAAAGGAATCTCCGTGTGCATCGCCTCTCCATAGCGGACAGTCTCCTGATACTCACGCGTGTGATCTATCAGCACAGGGTCAATAAATGGCACCTTTGGAGGCTGACGGAAACGGCGCAACTGCTGCTTGCCGTTCTTGAAGTGATAGACAAAGTTAACCATCAGGTCGAGGTAGAAGTCAAGGTTGTTGCCATCACTCGCACCATTATACTTATTGTCTGTGCCATTGAGGCGCAAATCCACACAGATGTCCCAAGGCTCGTTCAGACGGATATTCATCAGCATACCCGCATGACCTGTAATGTAGCGTCCACCATCCTTATTCACAGGATAGTAGGGCTTTTCGGCATTGGGCGTCACATTCCATTTCGCCAACTTATCATCAAAGGCAAACGTCTGAATGCCGCCTGCGCCAAAGAGAAGGCTCCACGTCACAGGGCGTTCCACATCATAGCCGAAGAAGGCATTGGTGAGGTTGATAACACCCGACAGAGAGGCTGATAAGAGCTTAAAATTATAGCGTCCATCACCATATACCTCAGGCATCGCATTCGCTGCCGCCTTACTGCATCGCGACACCTGCGAGGTGAGGTTTCCTGAGGCCTGAATACCAAAGACTGGCGAGAAATTATGTCCAATCACACCACCGACAGATGGAAGCTGGTGAAAGATGAAGTCTGTACCATCTGCATTCTCTGCCAACGACTGGCTGAATCCACCTCCAAGCCCCATATACCAGTCACCATGCTTATGCTTAGGCGTAATGCCCATCATGGTGTTATAAGCATCCTCATCCTTCTGTTTCTTGGGTTTCTTGTGCTCTCTCACAGGAGTACGTGGAATCTCCGATTGTCTCAGCGCATCACGTTCCATTCGTCTCAGCATGCGTTCTTCCGCTTTCGTCAAGCCTTCATTAGACTGAGCAAAAAGGGGCAATCCACACATCAGGAACATGATCACCAGCCAGATTTTGGTCATCATCGCATGATTATTCGCCCATATGATATTGTTTTTCATTTGATATGCTTTTAATAATAACGTTGCAAAATTAGCACAAAATCTAAAAAATCAAATAAAATATGGCAATAAAATCACGAATCTCGATAAAAATCCTTAACTTTGCCACGAAAATGCAACATTCATGGCTCGGTAGCTCAGTTGAATAGAGCGTCAGATTCCGGTTCTGCAGGTCATGGGTTTGAGTCCCATCCGAGTCACTTTTTCAGGCGAAAAACAAGCAAATCATCCATGAGTCACCCCCAAAGTGACTCTTTTTTGATTCGAATGACCCAATTTTTGATGAAAATTCTATTTGAAGAGCATTTTACAACAAAATAAGATTGCTAATCAGTAAACTAATTTGCTTATATATTGTTAAAATCAATCCACTAATTAACAATCTTAAAATTTTGTTATTTTTTAGTTGGCACTGAAAGTCTCAAAAGTACCGTCATCAAAGAAGATACGAACTTCCACCACCTTACGAGGAGGCTTCTGTTGTTGCTTCAAAGTTTCTGCCACGATGTCCTGCACATTGATGGTGGTTGCCACAGGAGCTGGCGACGATGTTCGACGTGATGGAGCAGGGACAGGAGTCGATGCTGGAGTGGGGGCAGCTATAGGGGCAGATGCAAAGAGAGGTAATTGACCATCATCGAAAGGCGATGCATTCTCCATACTATTATTTAAATAGGTATCATCCGACTCTGAATTTTCTGGGGTAGGAGAGTCCGAATTTTTATACATGGGATCCTGATCATAAAACAACCAAGCAGGGTTGATGTCAGGAAATGCCTGGACGATACTTCGAAGAATGTTCAGGGTAGGTTGGGTACGACCACTCAAAATGTGGGAGAGGGTACCAGGAGCTATGCACACCTCATTACAAAATTGGGTGTTGTTGAGATGCTTTTCAGCGATGATCAACTCGATTTTTTCCTTGTCAGTCATGTTTTGATGCGAATATTCTGGTTTATACTATTTTTTTACAAAGGTAGGCATTATTTTCCAAACATCAAAACATTTATCTTTCTTTTTGTAATTTGAAAATTTAATTTTCTATTTCTCAAGTTTTATTTTGTAAAGCAGTGCTCACTTGCTTTTTGTAAATGTCTGCATCTTTGTAAAATTACACCTGTAAAAGCATGTTTTTCTATCACTTTATGGCTGAAATACAACTAACTGATTGGAATAACGTTATTCCTGCTCCATTTTCCAATTTATAAATAAAAATGGGTGATTTTAGGCATTGAGAAGGGGATTTTAGTACGAAAATTGTGATTATACATCGAATAAAAACGTATATGTATCGGTAATACAGTTACTTACGAGAGATGCGATGAAAGTGCATCTTTTCTGCCTTTGTGTTTGTATATTTTTAGATAAAGAAATGTAAAAGTACTGGCGGTTTGCTTTTGTAAAGTGTTGTCATACCCTTTCGTGTTTTTGTTTTGTAAAAACAATTTACAAGAAGATGATTTTCTTTTTGTAAAACGCTGATTCTTAAACCTTAATGTTTGTTAATGTAAAAAGTCGAGGACTTCATTTTGGTAAATTTAAGCGCGAATTTACGAGAATCGAACAGGTGGTTTCTGGTGTGTTTTTGGCTGAAAAAAGGAGCATTTTTTAGCCCCTTTTTAAGGGTTAAATTGCTGATTTTCCGATGGAAGAAGGGTGAAATTCTTGTTCGGATTTTTGAGTGAAAGAGATTTTGTTCAGGATTTTGAGGCTAAAAAATGAAAGGATTTTGGGCTTGATTTTCATTTTTGGGGAAAGAAGAAGGCGACTTTCTGCACCATTCCCGATGCTCAAAAATCGCCTTTCATTTTTTAGAACGCTTTTCGTGAACAAAAATTTTCTGCCCACTTTTTGCGACTAATTTTTCGAACAAAAAATCGACACAAAAAAACAAACTGGATTCAACGTAAGATGAAAAAAGATTTAGTGCAAGATGAAAAAGATCAGTTCGTGCATGATGTCAGCATCGGTCAAATTGCCACGATTGATACCCTTGAGTCGAGCATCCGCTTCACGCAATTTACCAATAATCTGCATCACCTTCAGGGCCGAATAATGGCGCATGGCAGTGGTATATTCACGAAGTTGCCACGTCTGGCGAAAATCCAGATGTTTCATCATACCCTGCTCTGTACGCTCAGGCGAGTACCAGGCTTGCATGAGCAAAGCAAAAAAGTTGAACAAGGTGGAGACAGTCATCACAGGAGGATTCGCCTTCACGTTCTGCTCCATATAGAACATGATCTTGTTGGCTTTGGCGATGTCCTTGTTAGCGACAGCTGTACGTAACTCCCACACATTGAATTCCTTAGATACTCCGACGTGAGATTGAACAAGGTCGGTTGTGATGCGTTTCTGTTCTGCTGGCAATGCCAAAACGAGCTTGTCCAGTTCGCCTGCCAGACGGTTCAAATCCGATCCGACACTCTCTGCCATCATCAGACAAGCACGTTCTTCGATGGTCACTTGCTTACGTCTAAGATACTCAGCGATGAACTGTGGCAACATACCCTCTTTCAATTTCGGGCTTTCGAACACAATACCCACCTTTTCGACAGCTGGCACCAGTTTTTTGCGTCCATCCACCTTCCCATTTTTGTAGCAAATCACCAAAATTGTGGACTGCATTGGATTTTGTGCATAGATAGCCAGCTCGTCAATTTTTAACAAATTCTGCGCCTCTTTAACAATTACCACTTGATATTTTGCCATCATCGGGTAACGGCGTGCACAATTGACCACGTCTGCCACAGCCGTCTCACGCGTACAATAGATGATAGTTTGGTTAAAATCCTGCTCATCTTTTGTCAGCACCTTGTCGGCAATATATTCAGCGATGCGATCGATATAATAAGCCTCCTCCCCCATCAGAAGATAAATGGGCTTATAATCCTGTCGCTGAATCTGCTCCACAATTTCGCGATGTGTGATATTTGCTTTTGCCATAATGAGACGTTCTTTTGTGCAAAGGTACGGATTTTAAGTGAAAAGTGAA
>JAGAAZ010000167.1 GCA_017614895.1 Bacteroidaceae bacterium
CATAAAAGGTGTGCTTCGAAAAAACAAGCAAAAAAGGGGGTGAAAATGACGATTTTCTGCATTTCGCTTGCATCAGGCTTCTCAATGTCGTAACTTTGCAATGTAATAAAGAAAAACATGCCGACAGATCGTACTTGGCAAAACGGCGTATCAAAGGCCACGAAACGCCGTAGAGAGAAGCACGAGACGCCGTATCGGCAAAACAGGAGAAATACAAACGAGGTCAATCCAATGCATCGAGCCAGCAGAGGAAGGCGACGAGGGAGGCGTTCCAGTTGATGGCGATTTCGTTGGAGGCGTAGGATTCGGCATCGTCAATGTAGGATTCATCGGGATAGTTGGACGGATAGGTGGCGTTGTGCATGTCGCGCTTGTCCTGCTGTCCTGGGTTAGGTCCGCCAACGAGCATACCAGGGAAGGGCGCTTCGACTGCGTCTGCGGATGAGATGCGATGGTGAGGATGCATGGGCGATTGGTCACCAAAACCTGTCACGAAGCAGTAGCCTGTGGCATTGCGTCCCAAGAGGTAGTCGGAATCCTGCAAGGCATAAGGACGATACTTAGTCGTGCCCAACATCCGATCGGCAAAGAGGAGCGCCATTGCCTGACAGCAGCAATGTTCTGCCAGACAGCCCCATCCGAAGTCACGAGGACTGTTTCCGTAGGGCGACTGGAAACAGGAAGTCTCCACCCCCTTGATGGCCTCTTCGCAATAGGCACAGAAATGGACGAGCAGATCGGCAGACAATGTCTGTGCCTCCTTGGGGCGATTGTTCGTACCGATGTTGATCTGCAGATCTGCCAACCACTCATACACGCCCAAAGCAGAGACATTGCCCCATGAGGGTGTGGAGAAGCGTTGTGGCTGGTATTGACGAGCCTCCTCCAGATAGGTGGACTTGTTGGTCAGTCGATAGAGTGCCGAAGCTGCCCAGAAGAACTCGTCGCTCGCATTGCCGTCGCCATAGGTGCCCGTGCTGACAGCAGGATCTTTGAGCTGTTCCTGACGGTAGAAAGCCGTCGGATGCTCCTTCGCCCACTGGTAGGCACGTTCTGCCGCCTCCGTTGCCTGAGCAGGGAAGTCGGGGTAGTCCTTCTTGTAAGGTGCAAAGAGGCGTGCAGCATCAGCCATCACAGCTGCAAAGTCGAGCGTGGCAGTCACACTCTTCGCCACCACATAACGCGTCTGGTGACAGTCGGTAGGCAGCACGAAACCCTCGAAATTGGGGGTGGTCAGCTTGTGATAGACACCCCCATCGTCAGGATCCTGCATGGTGAGCAGCCACTTGAGGTTGAACATCATCTCGTCCAGGAGGTCGGGGGTCTTGTTGCCACTCTCAGGAATGTCGGTCTTGAGGCGGGCAAAGTAGTCGGGGAACTGCTCGTAGGTGGCGAACATCAAGCCGATGCTGAAGGCGGAGTTGACCACGTACTTGTTGTAGTCGCCTGCATCGTACCAGCCGTAAGGCGAGCTGATGACGGTGCCTGCAGGCCGCTTGTCCGTCGCTGCCGAGGGATGCACCAGCACCTGCGTGTCGGGGTGCCCCAGCGGACGGTTGTACGCCCCACCCTGCTCGATGGCGATGCCTGAGCGGATGAGGTAGAAGAGGCGAAGGGAAGCCTTCGCGATATCCTGATAAGGACGCTTTGACACCAGCAAGTCGCACGACTGCCCATCCACCGCCACCTGGTAGCGTCCAGGGGCGGAGAGGTCGCCCAAGTCAACGAGGTAGCGTGTCTTGCCCGACCAAGGCGACACGGCTTCCCGCATCACCTGGGGGGTCAACACCTTCCCTTTGGGTGTGGTGACACGCACCTTGCCTTCAGGGTTGGTGCCCTCCACCACAATGACTTTTTCCTGATTCGGATAGCAACCCACCTGGTTGCGACGAATCTCCACTTGATTCTGAGCCTGCATGCCCCCCACGGAGGCTGCGAGTGCCAAGGTCAATAGCGTCTTTTTCATTTTCTCAATTATTTAACGTGAGTTCCATTTACAATATTCTTCAGCGCAGAACCAAAGATGATGTACTGCGTGTTGCCTGCAATGGTGCCCTCGTTCTGTCCCCAGAGGAATGGCCAGTCATCGAAGTTCTCGAAGTGGTCGGGACGGCGGAAGAGCAAGCCTGGCGCTACATTGCCCGGGATGAACGAGAAGTCAGCACGGTTGTTGCCGTAGAACACCTGCTTGGGACGGGCAGCACCCACCACCGCCACGAAGGAGTAGTTGTGGTAAGGATGGCAGCCGTAGAGCCAGTCGGCAGCACGGAAGACCACCTCCCGCTTCACGATGTCGGGGAAGTAGATGTGGGCGAAGCAGACGGTGGTGCCAAAGCTGAGCACCTGACCGCCACCAGCCCAGTTGCCCAGTCCGATGGGCAGTCCGTAAGGATTCTGTGTGCCGAGGCTGTCGATATACACCGCGTATTTCTCCACGTAGGGACGGAGCCGCTGGCGGTAAGCCTCATCCATGAACGGAATGGCGTCGAGGGCTGTCTGGATGGTGCCGTTGACATTGCGGTCGAGCGATGTCCAGATCTGGGCGTTGAAATTGTTCAGATACTGCTGTTCACGGGTCGCGGCATAGAGCTGCAGGTTGGTGCCCAAGTCACCTCCACCACGACCACCACGCTGACCATTGCGGCGGTTGTTCTGCATCAGTTCCGTCGCCTCCGCCATCAGACGTTTCGACTGGGTCAGGGCACGGGCAGCCAAGTCGTCGTTGTAGCCCTGCAAGGCACGGCTGGCAGCGGCAAACATGGTGGCTGCCTGGAAGTCAAGGCTCGGGTTGCGCGTGGTGAATGCCCACATGTCGTCAGGCGTTCCGCTCGACTTGCCGTCGGCCGACACCTCGTAGGGCTTCAGGTTGGGGTCGTAATGCAGGCCGTCGGTGATGCTGGCAGCGTCGCCCAGGTGGTGGTAGTTGTCCAGCACCGAATTGGAGAGGGTCGAGGCCATGTGTCCAATCTGCTCTGCCTGTGCCACCAAGTTCAAGGTGCCATGCTCGATGAACTGCAACACGTCTGGCACACCATCAGGACGGTGCAAATCGACATAGCGCTGCTTCTGGCTCACGAAGGTCTCGTCGCGCTGGGGCTTGAAGAGTTCCCACGTGCGGATGAAGTTCTGCACCACGCTGATGTTGGAGCCGGTCTCGATGTCGAAGTCACCCGCATCGAAGAAACCACCAACATTCAAGCCTGGAATCAGTTCGTAAGGTTTGTATTTCGTGTCGGTGGATGCCCCCTGACGGTGCAGGTCGAAGTGGTCGCTCTCAGGTGCCTGCAGATAGCCCTCCTTGAAAGGCTCTCCGTGCCAAGTGCGATACCCTTCGGTCACATACATGTGGTTCATGTGGATAGGCACCCACACGTCGGTGGTGGCATCCGTAATCTTGTCATAAACATGCTCGTCGATGAGGAAATCGTTGGTCTTCGTGTCGCCATACTGGATGTAATAGACACCGGGTTGACGAACCGACGAGAAGTCGAACTTCACGTAGTTGTACTTGAAGTAGCTGCCCCACTCCTTGATGCCCCCACGAAAAGCTTCCGTAGTGGTGCCATCCTCGTTGATGCGCATGAGGGCTGCATTCGCCTTGGGACGGTCGTTCTTGTCGAGTTCGATGACTGCCACCTTCGGCTGGTCAGGACGGTAACCCACCTGCGAGAAGCCAATATTCGGTTCACGAATCCAGTTGGGGATCGCATGAGGCTCCACCGTCCAGGTGATGACCTTGCCCGTCTTGCCCTTGGGCAGCACGCTACGCAGCACAAACCAGCCGTTCTGTGCCAGCATACGACCATCGTAGAGGCGCAACTCGGCATCCTCGCTGCTGATGCGAATCATGCGTTCAGCTGCATCGGAAGCCAAGACAATGCTGTGCCCCGTCTCAATGGGCAGCGGATCCACAAAGCGGTCGGTGCCCCGATCGTCGTAGGTCTTGAAACCCTTGAACTGACGGGGTTTCTCGCTGTTGGGGCGTGTGGTCGTGAGACTGGTGGCATAACGGGGCAGACGACCCAAGCGACCATCCATCGAGAAGGTCTTGAGCCAATACTGCGAAGGTAAGAATTCCAGGTTGAAGCCTGCATCACCCGCCAGTTTCTCAGGCACGGGTTTGTCGAGATAGACAGCAATCTCCACCGCCTTTCCCTTCGCTGTGACCACCACGCGGCTGTCGAAGTCGTAGTCGTCGTAGCGCATGCCCACCTCGATGCTGCCCGCTTCACGGTTCACCTTGCGGTTGGTCATCTTGGGCACCAAGTCCCATTGCTCGGGGGTGTTGTTCAGACGCACCGCACCACCCTGCACGGTGCGCACACCATGATGGATGATCTCAATGCCCGAGTTCTTCTCGTCGTTGAAACCACCATTGAAACTGTTGCTGAACACCAGCACATTCACGCCTTGCCGCTCAAAGTACTCGCGGTCGTTCAGCTGCAAATCCTGCGCTTGGCACACGGTTGCCACGAGGGACAGGAGGAGATAGGATAATTTTCTCATCTTCATATAGGGGTTTGTGTTTGTGTGAGGGATGATATCACTCCTTGAAGATCTTCTGAGCGAACAGCGTCAGGTAGATGCGCCAGTTGCGCCAGATGTGACCACCATCATTCTCGTAATACTCGTATGTATAGTTATGCGCATCGAGATAGGTGCGCAGCTGGGTGTTCATCTGCATGAGGAAATCCTCCTTACCGATGGCAATCCAGTAGAGCTTGGGCTTGGAAGCGAAGAGGCGAGCCATCTGCTCATCAAACTTCGCGTCGTTCTGCTGCATGCGTGCCGCTGCCGACTGAAGGCCGTAGTAGTCGAACATCTCGGGATAGAGGCGAGAGATGCCAAACGTGTGACCGCCGCCCATCGAAAGACCCGTCACCGCACGTCCGGAACGCTTCTTGATGGTCTTGTAGTGACTGTCCACAAAGTTGACAATATCCATGAAACTCTCCTCCATCGTTGCTTTGGCGCCACGCTGATTGAAGGCATTGCCATCAGGCGTGTACATGCCCTCGTGCCACCAACCAGGAGCGGCATTGCAGGTGGGGTTACCATTCGGCATCACCACAATCATCGGCACACACTTGCCCTCGGCAATGAGGTTGTCCATGATCTGCGACGCACGGCCGAGGTCGCCCCAGGCGGTTTCATCACCTCCATGTCCGTGCAGCAGATACATCACAGGGAAGGCCTTCTTGCCATCGTAGGCAGCAGGAAGATAGACCGTCATGCGACGTTGCTGACCCAAGGTGGGGCTGTCGTACCACACGCGGCTCAACGTACCATGAGGCACATTGTTGACCGAATAGAGATGTCCCTTATCATCGTTGGACTTGGAGACAATGAAGATGTTGCTCAAAGTCGAGATGTCGCGATTGACGTAGCTGTTGGCGGGGTCGATGAAACGCTGACCATCCACCGAGATGCTGTAAGAATACAATTCAGGATTCAGGGCGCTGGTCGTCGCCGTCCAGACACCATTCTCCTGCTTCGTCATGTTCAGGCGCTGGTTGCCGATTTCGTTGAAGTCGCCACTGACTATCACGCGCTGAGCCGAAGGGTCGTAGAAATTGAAAGTCACCGTACCATCAGCATTCACAACGGGTGACTGTACGCGGGGACGCTGCCCCAGCTGCTGCTGAGCGAAACTGCTCATCGCCATCAGGCTGCAGCATAGATAAATCATGAACTTTTTCATCCTCTTGCCATTTGATAGATTGCTTGCATATCTTCTGCCTTCAGCGCCTTCAGACCGCCACAGGTTCTTTGGTAGTCACGGCTGCACTTGCGGGTCATCTCCTTGATTTCCGCATCGGTGATATCGCGTCCGATGAGCTCCTTGATGTTGATGGGCATCCCAATGGCGTGATAGAAACGCTCCATCGCCTCAATGCCCTTCAACGCCGTTCCTTCAGGGTCGGTGAAGTCGTTGGGCACATCCATCACATTGACGGCAAAGCGCACGAAACGGCTCAAGTTCTCGTGCATCACATAACGTGCCCAACTTGGCCACATCGCCGCCAAGCCTGCACCATGCGTCACATCGAACATACCACTGAGTTCATGCTCCAACTGGTGGGTCGACCAGTCTTCCTCCACACCACAGCCCGTCAAGCCGTTGTGCATCAAGCTGCCACCCCACATGATCTGGGCGCGATAACGGTAATCCTCTGGATTCTTGAGCACAGCAAATACGGCATTCTTCATGCTGCGCAACATCGCCTCAGCAAGGTCGGTCGTCAAGTCCATATCATCGTCTTTGGTGAAGTAGCGTTCCATCGTGTGCATCATCATGTCCGTCACACCTGCCGCAATCTGATAAGGTGGCAAGGTGAACGTGCGACAAGGATTCATGATGGCAAACTTAGGACGAGAAAGATTGTTGGAATAGCCCAACTTCACATCACCCTCCTCATTCGTGATGACGCTGGATTCGCTCATCTCACTACCTGCAGCAGGAATCGTCAGCACAGCAGCCAAAGGCAACATCGCCGTCGCTTTGGCTTTGCCCAGATAGAAGTCCCACACATTGCCCTCGTAAGGCACACCATAAGCGATGCATTTGCAGGAGTCGATGACACTGCCACCACCCACAGCCAAGATGAAGTCAATGCCTTCCTGACGACACAACTCAATGCCCTTCTGAGCCAAAGAGAGTCGCGGATTGGGCACCACACCTCCCAATTTCACATATTCAATGCCTGCTTCTTGGAGAAGATTGCAAATCTTCACCAAAAGTCCTGAACGAATGGCACTCTGCCCACCATAATGCACCAGCACCTTCGTGCCACCATACTTCTTCACCAGACGAGCCACCTGCTCCTCCGATTCTTTGCCGAACACCACCTCTGTCGGCGCATAGTAACTAAAGTCTTTCATATCGTTATCATATGTAGATTATATTTAAGGGGCCCCCTACCCCTAGTCATCTTTTCTCCATCTCCTACTGTGCCCAGAATTTGCGCCCCTGCTCATCAATATACACACTTCCCACACGGGGTTTTCCGTTCAACAAGCGACCGCCAAAATCGTAGTATTGAGGTGTGAAAGAAGGTTTGGAGACAAATGGCACGCTGATGGCATCTGGTTCTTCATCCGAAAATTGCCAAGCATCGAACTGGGCATTCGTGGATGCTGTGCAGACAAAATAAACATTCTTCACATCCTTGCACTTGGTGGGGTCTATTTCAATGGTATAATCCTGCAGTGTGGTCGTAGAGAACTCCACAGTTGCCACAGGAGTAGCCGTTTTGCTGTCCAAACGCACCTGCATCGTACCTGTTCCTTTTGCACGAAGGGTGAAGGTCTTAGCTCCCTTTGTGCCAAAATCCACATTGCGCACCATCGTCCATGCCCCAGCCTTCATCTTCACTAACAGATTCTTGGCAGCATCATTGCCAAGGTCGCTGATGGAGGTTGGCTTCACGGGATTGGAAAAGTCCTCATAGCTGACACCTCCACAAGTCGCCATCGTCTCTGCCTGCTGCATCACGTAGGGATTGAGGTTGCGGATTGCCTCCACACCCGTTTTGTCCATCGTCACTTTAGCGATTTTCTGTGTGTTTTCGTTCACCCTCACTTGGTTGACACCAATGGAACGGAAGCCTGATGCCCCAGTCTTCATCGTCTGTTCCAACAGCGTGGAGTGATAGAAGAGGTAATACGTATCTTCAAATTTCTGCAAACGTGTATGGTTGTTGCCCCATCCCATACCGAAGTTACCCTCATTAGGCACATATTCACCACGATACTCCCACGAGTCAGGATCTAAGGGCGTGTCAGTCACCATATAGCACATGCTGCAAGTCGAAGGTGCTGGTTGACTACCACGTTTATCATAGCTGTTCCAACTGTTACGGTCACTCCATGAGGTGTTGTAGGTATAGACAAAGCGACCATTCATCATGTTCAGTTCACTTGCCTCAAACAGATAGGGGGCAGGCAGCTTCACGGCTTTACCCTGAATAGAAATCATGGTAGAAGACAATTTCGCCATACGGGAATTGCCTGGCATCAGTTTTGAACCCGTCGATTGGGGGTCACCACCGCCAAAAGCAATCCAACCCGTTCCCTCATCATCAATCACCACCCCTGGGTCGAAAATCCAATTGCAGGGACTCACACCTGGGGTATCGGAATCAATCATTGGCTTGCTCAGGGGCGACTTCCAGGGACCAATAGGCGACGATGCCTTCAACACACCAATGCTACCACCACTATTGGCAAAGTACAAGAAAAATTCACGCGTTCCGTTCTCCTTCTCTCTCCACGTGACGGATGGAGCCCACGATGCAGAGAAACGCCATCCCCATGAGGAGCAGAGCTTGCCCACATCAATGGTGCCGTGAAAAGTCCAGTTCACCATATCGTCTGAGGAAAAGACAACCAGCGAACGGATGTTACCATAACCATTTGAACCCGTCTTTCCATTCTTGATGAACTGCTGATGATCATTCGTACCATACACATAAACACGTCCATCACACACTAACGAGGTGGGGTCAGCACAAAACACACAAGCACTCAACGGATTGCCATTACTCACATCCTTATAGTTCTTAGCAAGACTTTGGGCACTTGCCGACAAACAGGACATCGTCAAGATAGCCAAAGTCATGAAAAAGTTTTTATACATAAGTTTTAGTTAGGAGTTAGAAATGATTTTATTTGCAAAGGTAGGCATTTTAAGTGAATTTTATTGATAGTTTTTGGTTTTAAGTATTAAAATTTCGTATCTTTGCCCAAAATTCATCAACCTATTTAATCAGTTACTAACATGAAAAGAGTATTACATCTTGTTTTGACACTCGTCTTGGGGACACTTCTCCCCACTTCTGTGATGGCTGACACACTCCCTCTGGTGGGTAATGTATTGGCACGTAAAACCACCTCGCTGAACGGTCAATGGAACTACATCGTCGATGTGCAGGAGGAAGGGTATTACGACTATCGCATGAACCCAACCTCATGGGGCTTTTTCCGCAATGCGAAGCCACAACGTCCAGAAGACCTTATCGAGTATGACTTCGACACATCCCCCACAATGCCTATCCCGTCCGACTGGAACACAAGGGACGAACGCCTGTTCTTCTACGAGGGCACTGTATGGTTCAAGAAGAGTTTCGACTGGCATCCCACCGAGGGACGCAACACCCTGCTTTACTTCGGTGCAGTGAATTATGACTGCCACGTCTATGTGAACGGCACGAAGGTGGGACACCACATCGGTGGCTTCACTCCTTTCAACTTTGATGTAACCCAACAACTGAAGGATGGTGAGAACACGGTCATCGTGAAGGTGGACAACAAGCGTCATGCAGAGGATGTGCCCACCCAGATTTTCGACTGGTGGAACTACGGAGGCATCACGCGTGACGTGCTTCTCATCGATGTGGCACCACTCTACATCGAGAACTATTCCTTGCAAATCCAGAAACCTTTCCAGAAGAAGGGTGACAAGCTCAATGCACAGCAGCTGTTGCAGTTTGAGGTCAAGCTGAACAAGGCAGAGGCTGGGAAGCAGGTGACGCTAAACATTCCAGAACTGAAATTCAACAAGACCCTCACCACGAATGAAGAGGGAAAGGCATTCTTGCACTTCTTCGCCAAGCCGCAACTGTGGTCGCCAGAGAACCCTAAACTTTATCGTGTGAATCTCACGCTGAATGGTGAGACGCTGACAGACGAGATCGGTTTCCGCACTATCGAGACCCGCGACAAGGAGATCCTGCTCAACGGCAAGCCCATCTTCCTCAAGGGTATCTCCATCCATGAGGAGAAGCCAAACGGAGGCGGTCGTGCCAACAGCACAGAGGACGCTCATACCCTCCTCTCCTGGGCAAAGGAACTGGGCTGCAACTTCGTGCGTCTGGCACACTATCCCCACAACGAATACGCTATCCGTGAGGCAGAACGGATGGGCATCCTCGTGTGGTCAGAGATTCCTGTCTATTGGACCATCGCCTGGACAAACACCCAGACCTTCGAGAATGCGCAGGCACAGTTGCGCGATATGATTGCACGCGACAAGAACCG
>JAGAAZ010000168.1 GCA_017614895.1 Bacteroidaceae bacterium
CCTGCCATGCTTGTCCCCTGCCATGCTTGCACCCGTGCATCGAGGGAGCTGTATTATATAATAGCCACCTCTTACCAGTATTTATATCCTTCCATTTTAAGCCTGCAATCTTTTTCTATGATTATGAGACAAAAAACTATGGTGTTATCTGGGAAATTGAGTAAATTTGCACACAAAATCAATAGTAGAACATGCAGAGGATACTTTTATCTATTTGTTTTTGTTGCATCGCATTGATGACAAAAGCCATCAACGGAAAGCTTTATTCCTCTGAACTGCTGGCAAGTAGCAGTGTAATGGACGTTTGTCAGGACGACCACGGTTTTATCTGGATTGCAACAGATTATGGCCTTTCTCGTTTTGACGGGTATCACTTCAGGAACTACTACCACTTGCAACGTGATTCAACCACGCTGCCCGACAACTATGTGAACTGTTTCCTGCCCGACGGTAAGGGAAACCTATGGGTGGGGCACGCCAAGGGACTTTGTCGATATGACTATGCATCGGAAAGCTTCATCCGATTGCCTTTCCCCAATGGTGTCGAGCCACGAGTCAACACGATGGTGCAAGACAAGGACGGCAACATCTTCCTCGGCACAGCAGGAATGGGCATGTATAAGTTGTCAGGAGGAAACATTACACGATGTGGTGAATTCTCCGACCAATCGAACAACAATTTCATTGCCCATCTGCACATAGACAAGAAAGGGAACCTGTGGTGCGGCAACCACAAGGATATGGCATATCTCTATGTGATGAAAGGCAGCAAGTTGAAATCGCACAAGGCATTTCACAGCGAGAAGGGAGAGCCAATGGCATTTGTGGATATTGACGGACAAGGTGTCTTGTTGGTTTGCAAGAAGGGGATCTTGCGATACGACTATGCCACAGGCATGCTGACGGATACAGATTATGACCTCAGTGTGGCTGATGGTAACTTGACCATGACGCACGCCTTCCTTGCCCCGTCTGGCAACCTGTACATTGGCACCAACAGCCAGGGTTTACTCGTCATTGAAAAAGGTGGGAAGACGGCAAGGAAGGAGCCTCTGGCAGAAAACCACCGCCAGCAGGGAGCGCCCTACGTGAGCCACATCATGCAGGACAAGAACAATCATCTCTGGCTAACCTGTTTCGACACGGGCATCTTCCTCGCCTCGCAGCAAGTGCCAGCCTTCAACAGCTGGAGCCTCGCTGGACAAGACGTCCAGTTCTCCGGTCGCCTGACAGCCATCGCTCCCGACGACAAGGGAGGAGCTTGGTGTGCTGTGCGGCAAGGTCTCCTGTACCACATTGACCACCAAGGACTGATTCAGTCACGCATCGCCACCCAACCCGAATTACTGACCGTCTGTTGGGAGCGAGATCAACGCTACTGGCTCGGAGCTGGCAACACCTTGTATTTCTTTGATGCTGCCACAGGGATACTACAGAAGAAGCAAGAGTTCGAAGGCATCAGTATTGCTCAGATCATCAGCGACCGCAACGGGAACCTGTACATTTCCGTCTTTGGCAAGGGATTCTACAAGTATGACACCATCACGGGATCCACACAAGCCTTCAACGCCAGCATGGAAAGCCCGAACGGAAAATTGTGCAATGACTAGGTGGGTTACATGATGATAGACAGTCATCAGCGATTGTGGTTGTCAACCGCCACCGGTGTTTCGTGCATGAACCCTTCTGACGGGAGTTTCAACAGCATGGGATGGAACGTGCTGCTTGCAGACATCTCCTGTGGAGCACTCTGCGAGACGAAAGAGCACGACATCGTCATTGGCACCGCCAAAGGTCTCTACCGCTATCGCCACGCAGCCAACAAGACGAAGCCTTTCCCTGGTGCAGAACAGCTGGAAGATGTGAACATCTGCAGCATTGTGGAGGACAACAAGGGCGACCTCTGGATCAGCACAACACAGGGCATCTGGCAGTACGTCCGACAGAAGAAGTGTTTCGTGAATCATCTGAACGGCAACGGCCTCACCACACGCGAATACATCTCAGGTGCTGCCTTCACATTCCCCGATGGGAGGATTGCCTTCGGACAGCGTGACGGCTTGACGCTGTTTAACCCCAAGAACATTCAGAGCGATGGTGAAAGCAAGGGGAAGGTGTATCTCACCCGTTTCCTGCGTGACGGCAAACCTGTCGATTTCAGAAGCGACCAGTTCACCATCCCCTACGACGAGAATTCCTTCCTGATGGAGTTCTCACAACTGGACTTTGAGAACACCGACAATGTCATTTTCCAGTATCGCCTGAACGAGGGGAAATGGGTATCAACGACGAATGGAAGCAATATGGTTTCATTCAGCAAGATGAAGCCTGGCACCTATCAAATAGATGTACGCGCGCTAAACAACGGAGTGACACCATCGGAGGTGCTCACCCTGACCATCGTGGTGGAGAACCCCTGGTATTTGTCCACATGGGCCATCATTGCTTATCTGCTCATCGCATCCTTCATCGCATGGTATCTCATTCACGAATACACCAAACGGAAATATCGGGAGCTGGACGACGAGAAGATGAA
>JAGAAZ010000169.1 GCA_017614895.1 Bacteroidaceae bacterium
AAGTCCTTTCCGTTCACAAGCCAAAGTCACCTGCTCACCATTGGGCATCTCAATCTCACGGAAGAGCTTGCCCTCTTTCCATTTCTTCAGATTGCCCACCAAACAATACCACTGCACACTCCCCTTCTGGGAAAAGTTCAGTTGGTAATCGTTAGGAAGAGCTGGCTCAAGGCAGAACACTTCGATGAGGGCACCTTGCACCCCCTCTGTGGAAGCCTTTCTGAAGTGCAAACGTGCCTGGATGACCTTGGTATTGTTGAAGACCATCAGGGCACCTGTGGGCAAGTATTTGGGTAGAGAGGAGAAAACATCCTCACTCACCTCGCCTTGGTGATATATAAGCAACTTGCTGGCATCACGCTCTGCCAAAGGGAACTTGGCGATGCGCTCGTCAGGCAAGTCGTAATTGTAATCAGCGATATGAATATTCTTCGGATTCAAACCTTCTGTATTTTAGTCTTTAATAAATTGTACTTCCTTCAACTCGTAGCGTACCACGTTTCCGTCCTCGAAACGGAGACGAAGATGCCCAGTCGGCTCCACCTCTGCAATCTCAGCCATAAACTCACCTCGCACATCACGATAGCGATGAAAACCCTCGCGACGGTAGAGGTGCTGCAGGTACTGTTGGCGAATAACGTCCTCCTGTCCTTCCTGCAACAGGGCATAGTAATGCTGGAAGTGGTCAAGCAGCGAGGATAGCACTTCTTCACGGTCGTGTTCCCTACCTGTCAGCAGCTGCAACGAAGTGGGATTGGGCGCATCACTACGGAAAACGGTCTGATTGATGTTGATGCCCACCCCTATGATGCAATTGGAGATGTGCTTGCCCTGCAAATCACATTCAATCAAGGTGCCGCTGATTTTCTGCGCACCTACATAGATATCATTGGGCCACTTCACTTCCACACCCTCCACATACTGGGAAAGGGTCTGCTGAATCGCCACAGCCATACATTGGGAGAGCAGCCACTGACGGGATGCCAGGATGAAATCAGGATGACACAATAAGGAAAAAGTCAAGTTCTTACCTTTCTCGGTCTCCCACGAGTTGCCTTGCTGCCCTCTACCTTTCGTCTGGTCGTCTGCCACCACCAAGGTGAAGCCCGGCAAAGAATTCACCGACATCACATGTCCCGTCCCCTCTTCCTGCAACATCGCACGAACAAAGGAATTGGTCGAATCGACGGTAGGAAGATTGATACGTGAGATGCTAACCATGCTTTGCTAATTTTATGCAAAGTTAACACAAAAAGTGATATAAAAATCCTCATAAATGATTATTTTTCCCAGAAATGCCTAAAAAAGCTCTGTTTTTCTTGTGTTTTTACCAAAGTATTCCCTACATTTGTCCCGTCAAATCACGTTTATGATGAGACATCAAACCTATTTCAACCTAACCTATTCATTAAAAATCATGCGGAATTTCCGTGTTTTCATATTACTGCTATTGTTAAACATTCCTCTATCCATCTTTGCTCAGGATAACCTAAAAAGCAAGAAGGAGGTAGAAGAAGTGCTGTTGGAGTTGGATAGCGTCATCGCCAATAAGAGACATTTTCAGAAGATGCGCCAACAGCATGTAGATAGCTTGGAACAAATTGTCAATTCGTGCCACATGGATGACTATGTGGAAAAATGTCAGGAACTTTATCGAGCCCTTTCTCATTTCGATGGAAGGGAAGCACTGAAAGTCCTGAAGCGCATTCAAAAAACAGAAGAATATGAGCAGGACCCCAACCTGCAGGCATGGGTCAAACTGAATGCATCCATCACTTATGGTATCATGGGACTATACCATAGTGCCGACAATCTCACTGCTAACATTGACCCCTCTGTGCTATCGAGGGAGGAGCAATTGCACTATTATCTCACCTCCAGATACAACTACGAGAGAATTGCCGAATATATGGCAGAAATCAGCATCGTGCAGGATGAGGAGAAGCAGATGGTGGCACTCTACGACAAAATCATTGAACTCGCGCCAGATGGTTATGAGAAAGATATCGTCACAGCCAATAAAGCTGTCTATCTCAATCATCCAGAGGAAGCATTGGAGGTGTTGACTGAGCAATTCCCCAAGACACAAGGTATGGAACGTTGCAGGATGGGTATGGCTTTGGCATTTGCCAATGAAGAGCTGGACAACCGTCAGGACTACATCTATTATTTAGCCAGCACTGCCCTGTGCAACCTAAAGAGCGGCTACACAACTTACGAAGCACTGCCCTATCTGGTGCACGCCCTCTACGATGAAGGCGACATTGACCGTGCCTACACCTATCTGATGTGTACGATGGAAGATGCCAACACCTACCCCTCACGACGACTCGCCTTGGGTGTATCGAAATACTTCCCCCTCATCAACTCATCTTACCGTTCACACAAGGCATACCTCTCCCACAACGAACAGATGAAGCGCAACTCGCTCATCATCATCTTCACGTTGATGGCTCTGGCATTGGGCATAGCCTTCTTCCTCGGATGGAAACAGAACAAAGCCGCTGAAGAAAGAAGACGTGCCAACCAACTACAGAAAGCTCTGGATCAGGCAGAAATCGCCGACCGCATCAAGACGGTGTTCATTCAGAACATGAGGCATGAAATTCGTACTCCGCTGAATGCCATCATGGGATTTGCCCAACTCATGTCGAACGATCTTTCCGACGAAGAACGTGCCACCTACAACGGCTACATACAGGAAAGCAACAACCAACTGCTTTCCACCCTCGATGACATCATCGATGTCAGCCACATGGAGACGGGTGCTTTCAACTTCCAATTTGAGAAATTCAATGTTGATGAACTCTGCCTTGCTCACATAGAAAGCAACAAGGGAATGCTGACCCCCGATGTAAAAATCCTCTACAAGCCACAGGAGAAAGACATCACACTTAGTTCAGACAAGAAGCGCATCGGGCAAGTGCTTGATAACCTCATCTCCAACGCATGCAAGAACACCTCCAGCGGCACCATCACTCTCAAAGTGGCACATTATATCGACAGGGGAAAACTGCAATTCGTGGTGACTGATACAGGCACGGGCGTGCCTCCAGAAAAAGCTGAAGTTATCTTCGAACATTTCGAGAAAATCGACCACTACAGCCCTGGTCTCGGATTGGGACTCTACGTCAGTCGGCTCATTGCAAGGGCACTGGGAGGAGACATCTACCTCAACACCGATTACACGGAAGGGGCACAATTCGTCTTCACTGTCCCTAACTACATACCTCCAGAAGAGGAAAAAGCACTCATCGAAGAAGAGATGCTGGAATACGAAGAATAAGGAATGAATCTGCGACGCACCATATCTCTGATACTCACCGCTATTCCCCGCGCTGTCCATCGACGCGGGTTTGGTGTTCAATCACCCTGGGCGTACGAACTCATCCGCGATGTTCTCTTCGAAAAGCTGTCCTACTATGCCTACGACGAGCAGAAGCTCTCCACACCCATGCAACAGCAGCTCTTCCGTATCCGGAACCATTTTCAAGGGCAACCCATCATCGTCATCGACGAGAAAGGGGAAAAGGCTGTCCAACGAGATGAAGAGGTGTTGCAGACAGCTACGCCAGACACCGTCCTCATCATCGAGCACATCAACGACGAGAACGCAGACCTCTGGACAAAAATGGTTGACGATTCACGTGCCATCATCACCTTCGACATGAGGAAACGTGGTTTGGTCATCTTCGACAAAAAACGCATCAAACAGAATTATATACTCTAAACCCTCAATTCTAAAGAATATGAAAATCTACACACGAACAGGCGACCAGGGGAAGACGTCCCTCGCAAGTGGTCAGCGGGTCAGCAAAACTTGTGCCCGGCTTGAATCTTATGGCACCATCGACGAACTCTGCTCACAGATAGGTTTGCTCATCACATATTGCACCAACGAGCACGACATCCAGTTCCTCACAGACGTACAGAATCACCTCTTTGTAGTGGGTGGGTATCTGGCTACAGACAACGAGCCTGCTCACAACCCCACGCGGCAGAAGAGCGACTTTCTGATCGTGACAGACGAGATGGTGACAGGCATCGAACAGGAGATTGATGCCATCAATGCTATCCTACCCCCTTTCCGCTGTTTCATCCTTCCAGGAGGATGCAGAGCCGCTGCTGTCGCACACGTCTGCCGCACCGTTTGCCGACGTGCAGAACGACGCATCCTTACCCTTGTCGAAGAAGGTGCAGAAGTGGATGCCCACGTCATTTCCTACGTCAATCGCCTCAGCGACTACCTCTTCGTCTTGGCAAGAAAACTGAATGTTGATGAAAAACAACCCGAAATAATTTTGCAGAGAAAAAAATAAGCATTACCTTTGCAGCCCAAAACAATCAAACTAAAAAACCAAACGACAAATATCATGTATTGGACACTTGAATTAGCATCTAAATTGGAGGACGCTCCTTGGCCAGCAACTAAGGAAGAACTGATTGACTATGCCACTCGTTCTGGCGCCCCACTCGAAGTGATAGAAAACCTCGAAGAAATTGAGGACGAAGGTGACATCTACGAATCTATCGAAGAGATTTGGCCCGACTACCCATCGAAAGAAGATTTTCTGTGGGACGAGGAGGAATATTAGTATTTCTCAACCGACATTGAACAACAGAACGGCCAAATAGAAGGAAAGTTCTGCAAGGAGGCAAACAGCACCACAGCAATCACCTGTGTAGCCTCGCAGCTTTCGCCTAATAAAGAGGAATAAAAAGGCAACGGTAAGGATGGGCGCAAGAACTGCAAGCCACCATATCGTGTTGGTCAAAAGTATAAGAGGCAGGGACGGAAGCAAACCCTGCAAGGCAAGACTGATTGTCGCACCCATACTGATGGGACGATAAACAGTCTTGTTTTTTGCATCCTCTTCACGACGGGCATAAGGCATGAGATTAACAATCTGAGACGAGAACATCTTTGCCAAAGGATCCGCTGCCAAAATAGCAAACACAGCTGTCATAGGAGGCAACGAGATAAGGACACCCACCAACAAGAGGAAATAGAAGATGAGGGCGATGACGCCATAGGTGCCAATATGGGAATCCTTCATGATGGTGAGGATACGCTGTCGGTCAGTACCTCCGCCAAAACCATCAAAAAAGTCAGCAAGTCCGTCCTCGTGAAGGGCACCTGTCACCAAGAGGCGCACCATCACAGCCAAGATGACTGCAAGAGGAATTGGCAAGATGTGGCACGCACCAAAAAGGGTGGCAGCCATAATGCCGCTTGTCAACCAACCTGTGAGGGGCCAGTGTTCAACGACGGTGGCGTAAGCTTCCTTGGGCGGCTGATGCAATCGCCAGAAAGGGATTCTGGTGAAGAAGATGAAAGAGGCGTAAAGCTGGTCAAAAATATTTGGTGATGTTTGCATGGTCAAAGTTATTCATTTCGTTCAACATTCGGACAGCAGAATCAACGATGGGGAACGCACAAAGGGCACCTGTACCTTCGCCTAATCGCATTCCTAAGGTCAAAAGCGGTTCAGCATGGAGAGCATCCAGCATACGACGATGCCCACTCTCGTCACCACAATGTCCAAAGATCATATAGGCTTGCGCATCAGGATAGAGTTGACAGGCGGCTAAGGCACAGGCCGTCATAATGAAGCCATCCACGAGGATAAGTATCTTCAGTTCAGCCGCACGAAGCGTCGCCCCAATGGCAGCCACCATCTCGAAACCGCCAAAATAGCGGATAATGTCTTGTGGGGAAGGCTGAGGATAGATCTCGTTGAAGTGATTGAGAGCTTGATGGAGGATGTCACGTTTATGACTGATACCAGCAGTATTCAATCCTGCCCCTGCCCCAATACATTCGTCCAAAGGTATCTGACAGAAGAGACTCATCCAGATGGAAGACGGAGAGGTGTTGGCAATCCCCATCTCACCTATACAAAGCACTTGGCACCCTTCTGCATAACAAGCATCCACCAAGTCAACACCTACGCGAAGGGTACGGTCGTATTCGTCAGGCGTCATCGCTGCTTCATAGAGAAAGTTACGGGTGCCCAAGCCTATCTTTCGATTAAGAATATCAGACACTTGAGAGAGGTCATGATCAACACCCACATCGACAATACGCAAATGGAAACCATGCTGACGACAAAACATGTTCACGCCTCCCCCACCCTTTGTGAAGTTGATCATTTGTTGCCAAGTCACCTCACGGGGAGAAACACTAACCCCCTCACGTTCTATACCGTGATCCCCACCCAACAGAAGATGGCAGGGATGTGACAAAGAAGGAGTGAGAGTCTGTTGCGCCAGACATATCTGCATCGCAAGAGTTTCAAGACGACCTAACGAACCTTTGGGTTTGTTGAGGTTGTCTATCTTATCCTGAATAATGGAGCGAAGCGCCTCATCAGGTTTTTCTATCTTAAAGTTTCTCATCTCAATCATTAACCATTAACCTTTAACCCTTAATCTTTACTGGTATTCCACTCACCATGAGGATGACCTCATCTGCATGTTGGGCTACATACTGGTTCATCCAACCTTGCAAGTCGGTGAACTGACGTTGCACAGCATTGTCGCTCACACCACCAGAGCCAATCTCGTTGGTCACAAAGATGAAGGTAGCATCCTGATCCGTGAAACGGTCAAACTCCACTTTGAGCGCATCCAGCGACTTATCCACATCCTGCAATTCAAAGAAGAAGTTGGTGCACCAGAGGGTGATGCAGTCAATCACAGCCACACGTCCTGTCAAATCATGACGACTAAGTTCCTTCTCTTCTTCGATATTGTCCCACTCAGCACCTCGACGTGCCTGATGATGGATGACACGTTGGCGAAACTCTTCATCCCACACATGAGCCGTTGCCACATAGACGGGATGAGGAGAAAGGGAAAGGGCAAGACGTACGGCATATTGGCTCTTGCCTGAGCGTTGACCACCTGTGATAAGAATAATCTTTTTCATATCGCGATAAGAATCATGGGAATGATGGAATAAACAAAAACAATGAGGAGAATGGCGACACACTCAACTATACGATTGATGCGAACAGCCACCTGCATATCTTCAGTAGTGAGCAATCGGTCATTCTCACCAATAAAGGGCTTGTCGAAGAGTTGACCAAAATAAGTATGGGGACCTCCAAAACGGCAATTCAGGATGCCTGCAAGAGCCGCTTCCGGGTAACCACTATTGGGAGAAGCGTGTTGAGAGCCATACTTGGCAACAAATTTCAGCAGGGAAAGCCGACCTGATGCCAACACCATCAAGAAAGCGGTAATACGGGCTGGGATATAATTTGCCACATCATCCAATCTGGCAGCAAAACAGCCAAAGTCTTTATAGCGGTCGGTTTTGTAACCAATCATGGAATCGAGGGTATTCACCAGCTTATATGTTAACATACCTGGCACACCACCAATGGCGAACCAGAAGAGAGGAGCAATGACACCATCACTCAGGTTTTCCGCAAGCGTCTCAAGAGCAGCGGTTCGAATTTCTTGGGCAGAAAGTTCGCTTGTGTCACGTCCCACGATACGAGCCACCTGCTTGCGTCCTTCCTCAAGGGAACGGTCAACAGCCATAAAGGTCTGGCGCACTTCACGTATCAAGGTCGTACCAGCAAGACACCAAAAGATGATAAGAATTTTAAGGGAAAAGTGAAGAGCGAAAAGTAAAAAATCCAAGCTATCAGCAGGTATGCAGGAAGTGAAATGAAGGAGTGCCCACGTGGCAACAAAGACGAGCGCCACCAAGAAGAGGGTTAGCAAAGCACCTTTCAACTTACGATGTGCCCCCTTATTCAAGCGCTTCTCGCCATAGGCAATCATTTTGCCAAACCCCACCACAGGATGGGGCATCCATTGCGGGTCACCCAGCAACAGGTCAAGTCCCCAACCAATAAGCAGCGGCAATATGTAGAGCAGTACAATCATACTTGTTGCTTGATGAATTGTTGGATGGCTGCCACCAACGCATCATTCTCTTCAGGTGACTGGGTGGCAATACGGAAATGGTGAGGAGTAAGCCCTCGGAAGTTGGAAGCATCACGAATCAGGATGCCATGTTCTCTCACAAGATATTCCTTGAGTTCGGCAGCTGTATGGGGATGAATCGTGCAGAGGAAGAAATTGGTTTGGGTGTTGAAGACGGTGATGCCTTCGATAGCAGAAAGAGAAGCCTGAAAACGGTGAGTCTCTTGGAGATAAGCAGCAAGGTCTGGAATGAGCCTAACACGATGGGCAAGCAACCACTTGCCTGCCTCCACCGCCAGAGCATTCACTGCCCAAGGGCGATAATGCTGACGAAGATGACGGATGATACCAGCTGAAGCCGTGATATATCCTATCCGAAGTCCTGGCACACCATACTGCTTGGTCATCGAATGAATCTGGATTATGTTATTGGGGCACAGCATATCAGCAGGTCCCGGCATTCGGCACAACGTGTAATCCTCATACGACTGATCCACCACCAGCAATTCATGTGCCGCAGATGCTTCGATGACGATATCCTCCTGCACCACCCTACCCGTTGGATTGTTGGGATTGCAAAGCCAACAGAGTGCCGCATCTGGACGCTCCTCATAGCCATACATGCGACACGCTGCCTCGTATTCGGAGAAGGTGGGATGATAAACATAGAAGGTCTTTTTGTCCCGAAAGGCTTGTGCAATCAGATAGATGGCATCAGTAGCCCCACTCGTCACCAGCACCTCATCTGCATCGACCCCATACTCATGTGCAATCATCACCTCCAACGAATGGGCTGACGGTTCAGGATAGGAACGAATCAAGCCTACATGACGACACAGATGCGCCTCCAACTCCGTCAGGTCAACATGGGCATAGATGTTGGAACTGAAATTCATCCGAATACCCTCGTAACTATATATGTCATCACCGTGCCCGTCAATCATCGCCTTGTAGAATTTGGTAGAGTAAATCCATATCCAGATGCTTTCGTACATGATCAGCCAACAGGTCATATTGCTGCTCCTTAAATGAACGATAATCGAACGATTGGCTTCGCTCTTTCAGTTTCTCTACAAAGGGCGACAACAGCGTATCAATGAAAGCAGCATTATCAAGAATCCCATGAATATACGTTCCCATACACTTGTCAGACACCTTGTAACCATCGGGCGTACCATCCTCCAACGTAACCAAAGGGCTTGCCACTGCATCAGCACAAGGATGGGTTTCTCCACAATGAATCTCATAACCCTGCATACCCCCGTTGAAAGACACCTGCCGAGTCGTCTTCTCTGCTGTGATGGTGGTCGTAACAGGCAGAAGACCCAATCCTGGCAGACGTTCCATGCTCCCCTCAATATGCTCAGGGTCGCACACCTCCACACCCATCATCTGATAACCGCCACAAATGCCCATGATAGTCGCACCCTCTCGATGCGCACGCACAATCACCTGTGCCACACCGTTGCGACGCAGTTCATAAAGGTCACTGAGGGTTGATTTCGAACCAGGCAAAATGATGATGTCACTCTTCAAGAGGTCTTCCGTATTGTTCGTATAGAAAAGATGCACACGGGGATCTCGTTCCAGCACATTGAAATCCGTGAAGTTGGAAAGATGACGAAGAAGCACCACAGCCACATTCACACGCCCCTGTTCAGCCGTCTTGGACTTGAGGGCCAAGTCCACGCTGTCCTCCTCCTCAATGTAAATATCCTTGTAGTAAGGAACAACACCCAAAACTGGCACACCACAAAGGTCTTCCAACATCTTTCGTCCTTCATCAAAGAGACGCAGGTCACCTCTGAACTTATTGATGATAATGCCCTTGATACGCTTCCTGTCCTCTGGTGTCTGCAAAGCGATGCTGCCATATACCGATGCAAACACGCCTCCCCTATCGATGTCACCCACCAGCATCACATCAGCATCTGCATGACGAGCCATCGGCATATTCACTAAATCATGGTCACGCAGATTGATTTCAGAGATGCTACCAGCCCCCTCCAGCACGATAGGATTGTATCGAGCATTAAGACGGTCAAAGGCAGCGCAAACCTCCTGACGAAAGTCGATAGACCCTCTCCCCAACCCTCCCCCGTAATGGGGAGGGAGACCCTCCGGATGGCTCTTCCCCTCCACGGGGGAGATGTCCGAAGGACAGAGAGGGTCTCTTCTCCAAAAATCATACGCATCTCTATTGCCAATGGGCACTCCATTCAACACCACCTGACTGGTGTGGTCGCTTTGAGGCTTCAGCAGAAGCGGGTTCATATCCGTGTGACAAGGGATGCCAGCAGCTTCCGCCTGCACCGCTTGTGCACGCCCTATCTCCAGACCTTCAGGCGTAGCGTACGAGTTCAAAGCCATATTCTGTGCCTTGAACGGAGCTGGGTGGTATCCATCCTGCAAAAAGATACGGCACAAGGCTGTGGCAAGAATGCTCTTACCCACGTCACTGCCCGTACCAGCCAACATAATGGAATGAAGTCGCTTCATACATTCACTTATGAGTGTGCAAAGATACACAATTTATTTCTGAATAACAAATTTTTCACATATTGAATTGACATAAAAGAAGAGGCATCCAATCGAAGCCTCCCCTTTCTTTAACCTTTCAAATTTCAACTTTCAATTTAAGTTCTTTCTCATCTATAGTTATACAATTTTTTTAAAGAGTGAATATAAAAACGGATGCAAAGTTAGCAATATCTACCCCAAAACTTTTCCACCCCACAATCTCTGAAGGAATTGTGTTATTGGCCACACCTCAATTCCATTAAGCATTCTTGGTCTTTCCTCCATTGACAACAAAATCAGCTTTGTTTCAGGATGCTCCTCGCTGAAGGCTTTCAAGCCTTTTGTGTCACTCGAAACAACATGATCAGCCGATTTCACCTCAATTGCCACATCAACCTTATTAGTCAGAGCATCGCAAATCAAAACATCAACTTCATATTTGTTGTCAAGTGTACGCCAATAGTTCATTATCTTATCTGCGCCAAAAGTATATGAAACGAATGCTCTCAACTCCTGTACTACAAAATGTTCTAAAGCATGGCCATAAATATCAGTACCAGTTTGTAGTGTCTTGCGATGCAAAAGATGATTGGGAATTGCCACATCAAAATAATAGAATTTGGGTGATTGTATCAATTTCCGCTTAATCACCTTAGTATATGCTGGTAAATAGAATCCAAGCATGGTCTCTTCGAGTATGGAGAAATATTCTTTCACCGTCTTGGCAGAAACGCCGCAGTCCTGTGCTATATTGGTATAATTAACAATCTCAGTATTACTCAACGCTGCCACCTGTAAAAAACGCGTAAATGCATCTAACTGACGAACAATAGCCTCTTCAACAATTTCCTGCTGCAAATAATCACCAATATATGATTGGATACGCTTCGAGGGATCAGCTACCAAATAATGGCGAGGCAGCAGACCATTGTTTAATGCGCGATGAAGGTCAAAGTCTGGTATTTCTGCACTTACTAATGGGAACAACGTAAATCTTAATGCTCTCCCACCCAATAGATTTGCGCCACTACGGCGAAGTTTACGAGCACTCGAGCCACTAAGTATAAACCGCAAGCCACGATTCTCCATCAACCAATGCACCTCGTCAAGTAGTGCAGGAACCTTCTGAACCTCGTCTATA
>JAGAAZ010000170.1 GCA_017614895.1 Bacteroidaceae bacterium
AAAGTGCGATAAACAGGGCGTTTCAGAAGGGGGATGCCCTCTCCGAGTAACAAACGGGTAACAAAAATTCACTCCACCAATCTCATGGCATCCTCTACCCATCTCCCCAAACCTGTGATTTTACCATCTATCTTCCTGATTCAGAAAGACGTACAAAAATGCCTCGAACATAGCATCCGAGTAACAAAATGAGTAACAAAAGTAACAAATTAAGGGCGTGAGGGATAGGTATGGACACAAAAAAAAGCAGCGGTATTCCGCTGCTTACTGGGATGGCATCTTTCAGCCTTTTCTATTTGTGGACGATGGCTTACTCCTCCTTTTTGTTTTCGTCGGAGATGACCAATTTGTAGCCCTTACCATGCACGTTGATGATCTCCACGTTGGGGTCAACCTTCAAGTGCTTGCGCAGTTTCGTGATATACACATCCATCGAACGGGCATTGAAGTAGTTGTCGTCAATCCAGATGGTCTTGAGGGCATAGTCACGTTGCAGAAGTTCGTTCTGGCGGTTGCTGAGCAACGTGAGCAGTTCTGCCTCCTTCGTAGTGAGTTTTTCCTGTTTGTCGCCGATGCTCAGAATTTGCTTCTGCGTGTCGAACGTGAATTTACCGATCTGACGTACAGTCACATCCTTGTTTTTCTTGCCACGTACACGGCGCAGGATGGCCTCGATGCGGAACACAACCTCCTCCATAGAGAAGGGCTTGGTGATGTAGTCGTCAGCACCCAGCTCAAAACCTTCTCGCACGTCGTCCTTCATGTTCTTGGCAGTGAGGAACATAAATGGCATGTCGTAGTTCAGCTCCTTGATTTTGCTTGCCAATGTGAAGCCGTCCATGCGAGGCATCATCACGTCGAGGATGCAGAGGTTGAAATTCCCTTGCAGGAACGTGTCAAAACCCTCTTCACCGTCTTGGCAGAGTGTGGTGCTGTAACCCTTTGCCTCCAGGTATTCGCGGAGCAACATACCGAGGCTTTCGTCGTCTTCGCAAAGAAGAATGTTCACTTCTTCCAATCTTTCGTCTGTAATCATAATCGTTATGTTTTTAAGTTGTTGAATTTTTATTTGAGATGAAAATCGCCCAGCGCGTGGGCTGGTGGTTATTCTGTCTTGAGCTTGATGATGAATTTCGTGCCAATGCCAGGCTCACTTTCCGCTACGATGGTGCCCTTATGGTCTTTCACAATCTTGTGCACGTAGGCGAGTCCGAGTCCGAAGCCCTTCACGTCATGCAGATTGCCTGTATGCACACGATAGAACTTCTCGAAGATGCGTTTCAGGTCTTCTTTCTTGATGCCGATACCGTTGTCCTTGATGGAGATGCAGAGCAGTCCTGGCTCGTTCCAAGTCTCCACGTTCAGTTCGAGGTCGGCATCCTTTCGGCGATACTTCACGGCATTGTCCATCAAGTTGAAGATGACGTTGGTGAAATGCATGTCGTCCACACAGATATTAGGGTCAGTGGCATTCAAATTGGTGATGATCTTACCGCCGTTTCTTTCCACTTTCAGGGCAAAGGTGTGGGTCACGCCGGCAATCAATTCGTTGATATCAACCTCCTTCATGTGCAGATTTGCCCGCTGATTCTCATACATGGAGAGTTGCAGCACCTTTTCCACTTGGAATCTGAGGCGTTTCGTCTCGTCGATGATGGTCGAGGTGAGCCGTTGCATCAGGGCTGGCGTCTTGGTCACAGAGTCGTCACCCAACATTTGTGCTGCCAATGAGATAGACGAAATAGGCGTCTTGAATTCATGCGTCATGTTGTTGATGAAATCGTTCTTCAACTCTGTCAGTTTCTTTTGCCTGAAAATCAGTATCAGTGTGACAATGAACGTGATAAGCAGGATGATGGTGAAGATGAGCGAAGGAATCATGAACCACATCGATCGCCAGATGTACTTGCCTAAATCGGGGAAATGCACTTTCAATACACCGCCACGCTGCATGGGATCATTCTTGAACAATATCTCTGTAAACACCCGTTCGTTGCCAGTCGGGTCGTAGTCAGGACATTGATAGACCGTTCGTCCGTTGCTGGTGCTGACCACAAAGTGATAGGGGATATTGATTCCATTGTTGCTCAGTTGTGTCTTCAGAATCTGATCCAATTCGATGAAATCGATACGTTCATTCAAGGGACGGTCGCTGGCAGTGTAGAGGATGGTGTAGATGACTTCCTCCACCAACTTTTTCTCTGTGGCATAGCGCATATCCATGATTTCCTTCAGTGAACGCAGGCGCTCATTGTTATTCGATTGCTTTTTGGTGAAGTACTTGTCCGACAAGTTCGTGCTCACCGTGGTTTCGCGTGAGGTAAACACACTGCCGTCCTTGGCAATCACCTGATGTGTATGTTGCACCACCGACGAGTCCGTGTTGGCATAAACTGAGTCGTAAGCTAAGGCAATGCCATTCACAGCATCTGAACCTTCCTCCAAATATCGCTTCGTCTCCGACAGCTCCAGCTGGTGCGCAGTTTCATAGAGGCTGCGGTTCACCGACTCCTCGAAATACTCATAGCGCAATGAGGTCACCTCTTCGATGTACCGCATCTGCATAATCAACAGACTGGCGAACGAGATGCCCATGACTATCGCGAGAACTATGATGGTCGATTTCTTCATCTTTTATTTCTTTGCTACAAATTTAGTACAATTCTTAAATTTATAACGACAAATATGCTCGAAAAATTGCGATAAAGTTAATTTCTTGACGAATATTAGCAAATACAGGTAATATTACTTGTGTTTTTGTTAATTACTGAGCTATCGGAAGTGGAAGTAAAAAAGGAAGTTAAAAAGGAAGTTAAAGTGGAAGTTACAGTGGACGATACAGTGGACGATACCTGAATACATCAGCATAACATACGTCCAGCACGAAGTGCTTAACTCCTTATTTAACTCCCTATTTAACTTCATTTTCTAACTCCAGAAACTTAAATTAAGGCAAAGAAAAAGGGAATCTGCATCGGCAGATTCCCTTTTATTTGTATAACATGGGTCAGAACATTCCAACCCTGTGATATTAATCCTCGTCCTTGTTCTGTTCTTCGAATTCCTTCATCAGCTTCTGCTGGATGTCGGTTGGAACGAGCTCGTAAGAAGCGAACTTCATGATGAAGCTGGCACGTCCACCAGTGATGGAGCTGAGGGTGGTGGAGTAACTGGAAAGGCTCTTCAATGGCACCTTCGCAATCAGTTTCTCATAACCGCTTTCGCTCTCACTGCCGATAATCATACCGCGACGACCCTGGAGGTCAGACATCACGTCACCCATCTTGTCGCCTGGAACGAACACCTCTACATCGTAGATAGGCTCCAGCAGCTTTGGACCAGCCTCCTTGAAGGCGTCAGAGAAAGCGTGACGACCTGCCAACATGAAGGAAAGTTCGTTTGAATCTACTGGGTGCATCTTACCATCATACACGATGACACGCACATCGCGGGCATACGAACCAGTCAGAGGACCTTGCTCCATACGGCTCATGATACCCTTCAAGATGGCTGGCATGAAACGTGTGTCGATGGCACCACCCACCACTGAGTTGATGAACACGAGCTTGCCACCCCATTCGAGGTCAACTTCTTCCTTGCTCTTAGCGTTAATCTTAAACTCTTGGTTCCCAAACTTATAGCTTGTTGGGTCTGGCATACCGTCGTAGTAAGGCTCCACAATGAGGTGCACCTCACCGAACTGACCGGCACCACCAGACTGCTTCTTGTGACGGTAGTCGGCACGTGCAGCCTTCGTGATGGTCTCACGATATGGAATCTTTGGCTCCTCAAACTTGATGCCAATCTTTTCGTTGTTCTCCATGCGCCACTTCAAAGTGCGGAGGTGGAACTCACCCTGGCCCTTCACGAGTGTCTGTCTCAGTTCTTTCGACTGTTCGAGAATCCAAGTTGGGTCTTCCTGTGACATCTTCTGGATGGCAGCCACCATCTTTTCAGTGTCACCCTCGTTCTCAGCCTTCACGGCACGGATATACTTAGGATCAGGATACTTCACGAAGTTGAAACGGTGCTCGCAGTCCTTGCCTGCCAACGTGTTGCCCGTACGTACATCCTTCAGTTTCACGGTACAACCGATGTCACCAGCCACCAGTTCTTCTACCTTGATGCGGTTGGCACCAGCACAGCAGAACAACTGAGCCATACGCTCCTTCGAACCACGGTCTGTATTAGTCAGGTCATCACCTTCGTGTACCTTACCTGACATCACCTTGAAGTACTGCACACCACCGATGTGTGGCTCGTTGGCAGTCTTGAAGAAATACAGTGAAGTAGGAGCGTTTGGATCTGGCATCACTTCCTCACCACGGGTGTTGTGTACTTGTGGCATCTCGTCCACAAATGGCACCACGTTGCCGAGGAATTCCATCAGACGGCGTACACCCATATCCTTGACAGCGCACACGCAGAATACAGGGAACATCGAACGTGTTGCCAATCCTCTGCGGATACCCAAGCGGAGTTCGTCTTCTGTAAGTGCTTCAGTCTCAAAGAATTTCTCCATCAGTCCTTCGTCGTTCTCGGCAGCTGCCTCCACGAGGGCACGGTGCATTTCCATTGCCTTTTCCATTTCCTCTGCAGGAATATCCTCAATGATAGGAGCACCACCTTCAGGCTTCCACGAATACTTCTTCACCAGCAGCACGTCAATGAGGCTGTTGAAGTCAGGACCTTCGTTCAGTGGGTACTGAATTGGAATCACCTTCTGACCATAAATGCCGATGAGGTTGTCCAGCACCTGATGATAGTCGCACTTCTCGGAGTCAAGCTGGTTCACGAGGAAGATGACGGGCTTGCCCAACTTTTCCGTGTAGCGGAAGTGGTTCTGCGTACCTACCTCAGGACCATACTGACCGTTGATGAGCAACAGAGCGGTGTCCGTCACATTCAGGGCTGTCATGGCAGCACCCACGAAGTCGTCGGCACCTGGACAGTCGATGATGTTCAACTTCTTGTTGTTCCACTCCACATGGAAAACGGTGGAGAAGACACTGTAGCCGTATTCCTGTTCCACTGGGAAGTAGTCACTCACGGTATTCTTTTGTGTGATGCGACCACGACGGCTAATGATTCCTGCTTCATACAAAAGTGCTTCGGTAAGAGTGGTCTTACCGGCACCGTCATTGCCAAGCAAGGCAATGTTCTTGATTTCGTTAGTTTGGTAAACTTTCATTGTTTTAGGTTAGATTTATAATTGATTTTTTGTCATTTTTCGAAAAACGGCATAAAATTACTGCTTTTTATTGGGATGGAGCGAAAAAAACTTATGTTATTTAGCATTTTTCATTATTATTAAGGAAATAATGAGTAAATTTGTCCTCACATGGCAGGAATTTACCTACATATTCCCTTTTGTAAGTCGCGTTGCATCTACTGCGGCTTCTTTTCCACCACTTCGCTCCCAAAACGGCATGACTATGTGGATGCAGTGGTGGAAGAACTGCGTCAACGCCGTTCTTTTTGGGCAGATCAATCCATTGACACCATCTATTTCGGTGGGGGAACTCCTTCGCAATTGCCATCCGAAGAATTGGAACGAATGTTGGATGCCATTCGTTATATATATAATGTACGCGAAGGGGCAGAAGTGACTCTCGAGGGCAATCCCGATGACCTTACTCCCGCGTTCTTGCAACGTCTGCGCCAGATGGGTGTGAACCGTCTCAGTATGGGGGTGCAGTCCTTCGACGACGCACGACTCCGTTTTCTCCGTCGCCGTCACACCGCAGTACAGGCCATGCAAGCAGTTCGTGATGCCCAGGCGGCTGGTTTCACCAATATCAGCATAGACCTGATGTTTGGTTTCCCAGGTCAGACGCTCGACCAATGGAAACAAGATGTTCAGACTGCGCTTTCTTTGCAGGTTCAGCACCTTTCTGCCTATTCATTGATGTACGAGGAGGGTACTTTGTTGGAACGGATGCTCACTGCTGGAGAGATTGAAGAAGTGGATGATGAGGTGTCCTTGCAGATGTACGAATATCTGATGGAGGCTTTAGAAGCTGCTGGCTATGAGCATTACGAACTCAGCAATTTTGCCTTGCCTGGAATGCAGTCACGCCATAATTCCAGCTATTGGCACGGGATTCCTTATTTGGGAGTGGGTGCAGGGTCACATTCCTACGATGGGCACAACCGATTCCATCATCCCGATTCCTTGGAGCAATATATGTCAGATGTACGCTCCTTGGAGGTGGAACACCTGACCGATCATGAACGCTATGACGAATGTGTCTTCACAGCCCTCCGCACCTCCGAGGGACTCAACCTTGCTGCTTTGGAACAGCAATTCGGTTCTGCCGCAAAAAAATACTGCCTCCAGAATGCCCAACGGCACCTGAAGGCAGGTCTCCTATCTCTTACGGGCGACACACTCCGTCTCACCCGTCGTGGACTCTTCATTTCCAATGAGGTCATGTCCGACCTCATGTGGGATGAATGATTATGGAAGCAATTCTCCCATCTTGTTCAGCAGGTCTTCACCTCTCAAATCTTTGGCAATGATGTTGCCCTGTTCGTCAACGAGGACATTGGCTGGGATGGCCTGTACATGATAGACAGCACAAGCTTCACTTTCCCAACCCTTCAGATCACTCATCTGAGGCCAAGGCATCTTGAGGTCTGCAATGGCTTTCACCCAAGCATCCTTTTCATTGTCGAGCGACACACCGACCACTTCAAAGCCTTTGTCGTGGAACTTGGTGTATGCCTCCACCACGGTTGGCATCTCTGCACGGCATGGACCGCACCAGCTTGCCCAGAAATCAATCAACACATATTTGCTCTTGCCTATATAGTCACTGAGTTTGATGGACTTACCCTTGGGGTCATCCATCTTCAAATCGGTGTATTCGTGACCGATAGCTGTCGATTCCTGCGCCTTCTTCTCTGCCATAACTGCCTTATATACAGGGAAATTTGGCTGCTTCTCACCAAAGAGTTTGAGGATCTCCTCATTGTCTTCTTCTGAGAAGTTGAAAGAACAGAACGCAAACAACATGTCGCTACATGCCGAAGGAACATGATCGATGATGAACTTCTTCTGATAAGCCACCATCACTTTCTGCAGAGAATCCAACTTCACTTGTGCAGCTTGTCTTTCCACCTCACTCTTGGTGGAATCAGACGTGATCTGCCAAGGTTCGTCCATCTGCTGACCAATCTTGCCACATTCCTCCTCAAATTCGTTATACAGTTTTCCATTAGGGCCACCCTCAATCTTGCTCTCGCCTTCTCCCTTGATCAGTTCAGCCTTGATGTCACCCTTCTCTAAGATAAACTGTGCCATTGTAGTGGGCTCACCTGCATGGATAGGCATCAGCCAGCGCAGGGCAGCACCCTCGCATTCGCCCGTGAATTCAAACTTGCCATCTTTGATGATAGCAGTGTCTGTCGGAACCATGTTGAAATAACCTTGCATCTCGCAGATAAAGATGGTGTCACCATCCTGCGTGCCTTCTGCCGTACCCGTGATGGTGTAAGCATTTTCCGACTTCTGCGAACAAGCTGCTGTCAGCATCAGCACAGCCGACAACGTCAAAAAAAGCAAGTTTCTCATAATTTCTCTCTAATTAATGGGGTTAAATACTTCGTCTCGCCCTGACCAAACTGGTGGTCTCCTCTATCATGTGCAAAGATACTCTTTTTTTTTCAAACAACCATTCTTTTTTGATAAAATATATTCTGTGTACGTACACAATGCACATTTTTTCCTTAAAAGTGCTCTTTTTTGTCTCTCTAAAATATTTTTTTTAATAAAATTGTAAAAAATAGAGGTTTCCGAGAACAACGTATATTAAAAAGTGCGTAACTTTGCAGCGGTTTTGAAAGCAAATTAATTGTTTAACAAATTAAAAAGTAAAAGAAATTATGAAGAAGTTGGTTTTCGCAGCTGTTGCTGCAATTGCTCTCATGGCATCTGTGTCTTTCGTATCTTGCGACCAGAAGGCTCCTGCTACTGATACTGTAGCTGTTGACACTACTGTTGTTGAGGATACTATCGTAGCTGACACTTTGGTAGCTGACACTGTTGCTGCTGATACTACTATTGCTGAATAATTCAGACGTAGTTCTAGAGCACAACTTTCGGGATGCGAATCCCAAGAGAATTGAACCTGCAAGACTTTGTCTCGCAGGTTTTTTTATTGATTAAAGTTTCGGGAGTTACAAAATGAAATTAAATAGGGAGTTAAAATTGAAGTTAAATAGGGAGTTAAGCACTACGTGCTGGACGTATGTTATGCTGATGTATTCAGGTATCGTCCATTTTTACTTCCACGAGCATAGCGAGTTTTCTTCCCTTTTTACTTCCCCCCTTTTTATGGTTAAGATGCCAAACTGATGCCTCGCTCGTATGCCATGTGACGAAGATTGAGGATGGCATAACGCATACGCCCCAGGGCGGTGTTGATGCTGCAATGGGTCTTTTCTGCAATTTCCTTGAAGGAAAGCTCGTCTTTCACACGCATCAGCAGCACTTCACGCTGCGGATCGGGCAACAAAGCGATGAGCTCCTTGACCTCTCTGAGGGTCTGCTGGTCAATCATCTCCTTCTCGCGGTTCTCGTTCACAGCAATGTCGGCATTGTTGAACAGATCCACTTCCGATTCGTCATTGGAAATGACCAAAGCGGCAGGCGTGGTGCGATAGTAGTCAATGAGGTGGTTGTGAACAATGCGCATCATCCAAGAGGAGAACTTGCCGTTTTCGGCATATTGTCCGCTCTTGATGCGTACAACCATCTTCATGAAGACATCTTGGAAGAGGTCTTCAGCGAGTTCCTGATTCTTGACTGAATAGAGAAGATAAGAAAACACCTTCTGCTGATAGCGCTTCAGCAAGGTGTCGAATGCACTATTATTGCCTTCTTGATACAAACTAACCAACTGCTCGTCGGCGAGTTCACGGAGTTGTTTCATTATGCTATAGTCTTTGGTTTAGCGTAATGTCTCTTCTATAGGCAATAAGTTTTTGAATGTTAATATTTAGATTTTTTTGTTTTTTTGCGCTGCAAAGTAAAGGCTTTTATTTTTAATTTGCAAATTTTTTACAAAAAAAATGCATTTTCTTTGATTTTTAGTCCTCGCAGCAGGTCTGCAACAGGCATTTTCTTCTTTCCTTCGAGTTGCAACGTCTTGATATGGAGCCATCCGTCAGCAGTGGCAACTTTCAGGTTGCTCTTGCCGTCTGTGCTGATGAAACCAGGCTTGTCGGGGACCTTCGCTGCCTCTTTCTCCACCTCATAAATCTTCACCGACTTCCCCTCCAACGTGGTCCAGGCAGCAGGATAAGGACTAAGCCCACGGATAAAGTCGTAGATGCGCTTGGTAGGTTGGTTCCAGTCAATGCGGCAGGTTTCGCGGAAGATTTTGGGTGCTGGCGTAAGTGGCACGTCCTTGAATTGGTCTTGTGGAACCGACGTAACTGTTCCTGCGATGATGTTATCCACCGTTTCTGTCACCAATTTCCCACTCAACGCCATCAACTTATCATGCACCACCTCCACATTGTCCGTCTCCTCAATCGGAATCCGCACCTGCTGGATGATGTCACCCGTATCAATCTCGTGTTTCAGGAAGAAAGTCGTGATGCCTGTCTCGGTCTCACCATTGATGACAGCCCAATTGATAGGTGCTGCACCACGATACTTAGGCAGGAGACTGGCGTGGGCATTGAAAGTACCCAGAGGTGGCATACTCCACACCACTTCTGGCAACATACGGAATGCTACAACAATCTGAAGATCAGCCTTCAACGATCTCAGCTCCTCCACAAACGCAGGGTCTTTGAGTTTCTCTGGCTGCATCACCTTCAACCCATGCTCCACCGCATATTGCTTCACAGGACTGGGCTGAAGCACACTCCCATGACGCCCCACAGGTTTGTCTGGCATCGTCACCACAGCCACTACATTGTAGCCACCTTCCACCAAAGCACGCAAACTCTCGACCGCAAAGTCGGGAGTGCCCATATACACGATTCTCAACGCTTCCTTATTCATTATTCTTGACTAAACTTAATCAATGTCTCTCTATAACTCGTGAAAAGTCCAGAGCGTGAGATAAAGCCCTGGTAAATCTGATTCTCATCCACCACAGGGAGGTTCCAAGCTCCCGTTTCATCGAATTTCTTGGCTGCCACCTTGGGCGTATCGTTGACCGTCAGCAGTGCTGGCGGATCTTTCATAAACCGTCCGACGGTATATTGCCGATAGAGTTCTGGTCTGAACATATAAAGTCTCACGGAGTCGAGTGACACGACACCCAAGAGTTTTCCTGCCGCATCCACCACAGGGAATATGTTACGGTGTGATTTAGAGATGGTTACGATAAATCTGCTGAAAGGCATATCAGCGGTCACCATCTTATAGTCACGCTCAATCAGCGACTGGAGTTTCAGCACCGTGAGGACGGCATTGTCCTTATCGTGGGTGAGAAGTTGACCTCTACGTGCCAGTCGCATCGCATAGATGCTGTGGGGCTCGAAGATGTTGATGGTCAGATACGACACCGCCGACACAATCATCAAAGGCACGAACAGGTTATAACCGCCTGTCAGTTCAGCAATGAGGAAGATGCCCGTGAGGGGGGCATGCATCACACCCGACATCAATCCCGCCATACCATAAAGTCCGCAGTTCTTAGGAGACAGATAGCAGGATTCACCCATAGAAAGTCCCAACCCCATATCCCAAAGATTGGCGAACATGAAGCCCGCAATGCAACCTAAGAAGAGGCTGGGAGCGAATACACCACCACAGCCACCACCACCATTGGTCGCAGTCGTTGCAAACACCTTTAACAACAGCACCAAACCTAAGTAAATCAGCAAGTTGCTGTCGTTCTCATAGAAAAGCGTATTGTGCATGATTTCCTTCGCCGACGCACTGTTAATCAACTGGTTGATCACATCATAACCCTCACCATACATAGCAGGGAAGAAGTAAATCAGCACACCCAACACGATGGCGCCCAACAGGAACTTATAGCGTTTCTTCGTGATTTTTCCAAAGATTCCCTCCAACCAGTTCATCGTCCTGGTGAAGTAGAGGCTGACCAATCCGCAGGCAATACCCAAGAGGATGCACCCAGGGATGATGTCGATGGTGAAAGCCTTATTGAGGCTAAAGTCGAACAAAGGTGCTGTGCCGTAAAAGGCGTAGGATACACACACGGAGGTGATGCTGGTGATCATCAACGGCAACAAGGACGAGAAACTCAGGTCCAGCATCAGCACTTCAAGCACAAACACCAGTCCTGCAATCGGGGCCTTGAACACACCCGACACAGCTCCTGCTGCACCACATCCCACCAACAGCATCAAGGTCTTGGGCTGCAAGTGGAATCGCTTGCCGAAGTCTGAACCCCAGGCGGCACCCGTCAACACAATCGGTGCCTCAGCTCCCACCGAACCACCAAAACCAATCGTGATGGCGCTGGCGATGATGCTCGACCAGCGGTTATGCGACTTGATGCGGCTACGTCCTCTCGACATCGCATACAGAATCTTCGTCACCCCATGACTGATGTCTCCTCGCACCAGGTAGTTGACAAAGAGCAACGAGAGCAGAATACCCACCGCAGGAAACACCAAATAGAGCAGGTTGGTGTCCTCAGCCGCAAAGCCCGATGTCAGCAGATGCTTGATCTCCTCAATCAGGGATTTCAACACGAAGGCAGTCAAACCAGTACACACACCAACCATCAGGCTGATCATCAGCACGATCTGTCGTTCTGTATGGTCACCCTTCAGCCACTCCGTAATGGCCTGATTCAACCGAATCTCCTTCCTTCTTATCCCTATAATATTCATGTACTTTCCTTTGTCCCTGTATGTTGCGATATCATCGCAACCCTCTCTCCTCACACCTCACACCTCTATTCCCTTATAATCACAAACTGCCCATTCGCCTTCATCTTAATAATACTACTGGGCTTATGTTTCTCTCTACTCTGCCTACTATACTTCACCACATAATCCACCGCCTCCTTAATCTCCTCACTGATTTCCTCAAATGTCTGTGGCGTCGGCTCCCCACTAATATTCGCACTCGTACTCACAATCGGCTTCTGGAATCTGAAACACAGCTCCTTGCTGAACTCCTCCTTCGTAATGCGCAAGCCAGCACTTCCGTCCTCAGCAATCACACTGGGTGCCAAACCCGTCACGTTGTCAAAGATGACCGTCAACGGCTTCTCGCTCAACTCAATCATATCCCAAGTGACATCAGCCACATTCCTTACATACCGTTGCAGCCTTACATCGCTGTCAACCAGACAGATGAGTGCCTTGCTGTCCTCCCTCCTCTTGATGGCGAACACCTTTTTCACGGCCTCCTCATTCGTCGCATCACAACCGATGCCCCACACCGTATCCGTAGGGTAGAGGATCACGCCCCCAGCCCTCATCACCTCCACTGCCTTCTTTACTTCGTCCTGTAACATATCCTATCTTTTTTTGTCCTGTATGCTTGTCCTGTCTGCTGCGCTACCATCGCCGCCCTTGTCCCGTATGCTGCGATATCATCGCAGCCCCTTAAAACTCACTCGTAAAATGGAACCTAATCTTCTTAAAATCCTCCTGCGCCATCTGCAACACATACCCCGAGTCCGCCAAGAACACATCTCTTCCTTCCTTATCCTTCGCCATATACTGGTACTTCCTCTTCTTGAACGCCTCCAACTCCGCTTCATCCTCACTCTCAATCCAACAAGCCTTATACAGACTCACAGGTTCCCACTTGCACTTCGCATTATACTCATTCTCCAATCGATACTGAATCACCTCAAACTGCAGTTGTCCTACCGTTCCGATGATCTTCCGATTATTGAACTGGTTCACAAACAGCTGTGCCACACCCTCGTCCATCAACTGATTGATGCCCTTCTCCAACTGCTTCGTCTTCATCGGGTCGGCATTCTCAATATACTTGAACATCTCAGGTGAGAAACTGGGTAATCCCTTGAAATGCAGCAACTCCCCCTCCGTCAACGTATCGCCAATCTTAAAGATGCCATTATCTGGCAAACCCACGATATCCCCAGGATAAGCCTCGTCAATCGTGCTCTTCCTCTGAGCCATAAACTGCGTTGGACTCGAAAATCTCACCGTCTTTCCGTTCCTCACATGCAGGTAAGGCGCATTCCTCACAAACTTACCCGAGCACACCTTGCAAAAGGCCGTACACGAACGGTGGTTAGGGTCGATATTCGCTGTAATCTTAAAGATGAAACCCGTGAACTTCGGCTCTTCGGGCTGCACCATACGCTCCTCAGCCGTTGTCGGACGTGGATTGGGCGCAATCTCCACGAAGCAATCCAGCAATTCCTGCACACCAAAGTTGTTCAGCGCTGATCCAAAGAACACAGGAGCCACTTCTGCCTCCAGATACGTGTTCACATCGAACGTATCATACACGCCGTCAATCATTTCCAGGTCTTCACGCAGTTTCTCCGCATCATCCTTCCCCACACGCTCATCCAGCTCCTCCGAGTGGATATCCACGTTCACCTTCTCCGTCACCATCTGCTTGTTCGGCGTAAAGAGGTTCAGGTTCTCCTCATAGATATTATACACCCCCTTGAACCTTGCCCCCTGATTGATCGGCCACGAAAGCGGTCTCACCTTGATCTGCAACTCGCTCTCCACCTCGTCCAACAAGTCAAACGGATCCTTACCCTCACGGTCCATCTTATTGATAAACACAATCACAGGCGTCTTCCTCATTCGACAAACCGTCATCAGCTTCCTCGTCTGAGCCTCCACACCCTTCGCACCATCAATCACGATGATCGCTGAATCCACAGCCGTCAACGTCCTGAAGGTATCCTCCGCAAAGTCCTGGTGACCAGGCGTATCCAGGATATTCACCTTATAGTCCTTATAGTCAAACTCCATCACCGACGTACTCACAGAGATACCCCTCTGTTTCTCGATCTCCATCCAGTCGCTCGTCGCCGTCTTCTTGATCTTATTACTCTTCACGGCACCAGCCACCTGAATCTGACCGCCAAACAGCAGCAGTTTCTCCGTCAACGTCGTCTTACCCGCATCCGGGTGCGATATAATCGCAAACGTCCTTCTTCTTTCTATCTCGTTCATTTCCAACTAATTTTCTTCCTTTCCTGTCCCGTCTGTTGCGCTTCCATCGCAACTCTCTCTTTCCTTGTCCCGTATGTTGCGATATCATCGCAACC
This sequence comes from Bacteroidaceae bacterium, assembly GCA_017614895.1. Classification (GTDB taxonomy): domain Bacteria; phylum Bacteroidota; class Bacteroidia; order Bacteroidales; family Bacteroidaceae; genus Minthosoma. The sequence continues at coordinate 14,214 of JAGAAZ010000170.1, forward strand.
TCTCCACACACTCCCTCAAACTCTCCTCCCAATAAGGCACTTCCACTCCATACGTCCTTTTGATCTTCGTCTTATCCAACACCGAATAATGAGGTCTTGCCGCAGGGGTAGGGTACTCCTCCGTATGCAGCGGCTTCACCTTACACCCCTCAATCCCAGCAATCCGATGGATCGCCTTCGTAAAGTCATACCAAGAAATCACCCCCTCATTACTGAAATGATAAATCCCAGGCACAATCCCTTGATTGATCGCCACAAAAATCACAGCAGCCAAATCCCTCGCATAAGTTGGCGTCCCCACTTGGTCAAAAATCACACCCAACTCCTTCTTCTCCTTTCCCAAACGTATCATCGTCTTCACAAAGTTATTCCCAAATGTCGAGTATAACCAAGCAGTCCTGATAATCAGATACTTATCACAAGCCTTCATCACACTCTCCTCACCAGCCAACTTCGTCCGTCCATACACCGAATTCGGACACGTCTGCTGCTCCTCCGTCACAGGCCTGTAACTCGTTCCGTCAAACACATAATCCGTACTGATCTGCACCATGCTTCCCCCTCTCTTCCCCACAGCCTTCGCCAGATACCCAGGCGCCACATGATTCAGCAAATCACACAACTCCTCATTGCTCTCCGCCTTATCCACAGCCGTATAAGCCGCGCAGTTCACCACGCAGTCAATCTCATGCTCCTCCACAAACTTCTCCACCTCCACTTCGTTCGTGATATCCAACTTCTGAGCCACCGATCCCTCAGGAATCACCACATCCGTAAAGAAATACGAATGCTGCCCATTCTCCCTCGCCAGCAACTGCATCTCATTACCCAGCTGCCCATTACATCCAGTCACCAAAATTCTCATAATAACAATTCTCCTTCTTTGTCTTTTTGATAATATTCACTCAACATCCTCACAAACTTCGCAATATTCTCCATCGCCACACTCGTCTCCACCGACACCTCCTTCTTCTGCGCCCTCAGCAGCATCACCCCATACAGCGCATCGAAGCAGTTCTCTATCTCTCCCTTCTCCTGACTCTCTGTGCTTTTTGCTCTTATTTCCACGATGAATGGCAACGCTTTGTAGTAGAAAGCCGAGTAGAATGGGTGCTTACTCGACTTCAGCAGCTGCCTATGCAAATCACTCAGCAGAATGATGATATTCTTATTCACCTGCAAATGTCCCCTCTCAGTCACCCCCTCCTCACGCATCATCTCCACCAAACTCTCATACCAACCCTTCAGTGCCTCGCTCTTCTCCGCATCCAACCCAAACTGCGGCACATACTCCGCAGCCATCCGTTCCACATCCAAGCCGTATGCACGCAACGTGTCCTCCACCTGCCACATATACAACAGGTACTCCGCCACGCTCCTCCTTTTCAACTGTTCCGCTATATACATTATTTATTATTATAGACCTTCAATTTTCGGAAGTAAAATGGGAAGTAAACTCGCTATGCTCGTGGAAGTAAAAATGGACGACACCTGATACATCAGCATAACATACGTCCAGCACGAAGTGCTTAACTCCCCATTTAACTCCCCATTTAACTCCTTATTTAACTTCCCGAAACTTAAATCACTCAAACAGCTCCACCTCTTTATCATTTCTCATTTATCATTTCTCATTTAGCGTAGCGCCCCTCCTCCAAACGGAATATAATGGAACGTATGTCCCGTCAACGCATACACAATCATAATCCCACTCACCACCATCACAATAATTCCGATCACCCTGTTGATCCTCCAGATCACCTGATGGCTGAACCTCGCCCTCACCTTATCCACAATCCAAGTCAGCGCAAACCACCAGCACAGCGCACCCACCACGATAAACAGGTAACCCACAATCTGAGACACCCAGTTACCAGCCAAGATAAATGTGAACTGACCATACAGCGCCACAAACAGCAAGATGATCAGCGGATTCGACACCGTGATGATGAACCCCGAGATCACAAACCCCGTCAGCTTGTTCTTCGTCTCCACAGGCGACACCCTGTCCACCACCTTCTGCTTCGGAATGCTCCTGAACGTATACACACCAAACGCAAACAGTAGCGCAGAACCAATCACCTTAATCCAAAGCGCGATGATAGGATCCTCGATGATGTCCACCACCAGATACATGAAGTAACCCGTGATGATTGCATAAAGGATGTCGCTGATGCTCGCACCCACACCCGTAGCAAAACCCTCCCAGCGACCCTTGTTCAAAGTTCGCTGCACAGTCAGGATACCCACGGGACCCATCGGAGCCGAAGCCAGCACGCCAATCAGGAACCCCTTCATCATCTCCTCAAACACACCCACATTCTGCATCCATTCCTGGAAATTCAGCTCAGGCATTTGAGGTATAGCTTGTAATAACGTCATACGCATCATTTCTAATTCCGCTGCAAAGTTACGAAAAATATCTGTGTTTTCTGCCTTTTCTGCGTGAAAATCTCAACTGTCAACCGCCAACTGCCAACTATCCACTGCACACATTCCCCTTTTTTATGCCTAAAATTCGCTGCATTTTCAGTTTTTTTCGCCAAAAAGCCACTATTTTACATATAATTTGAAAAAAACATGTTAAAAATTTGTAAGGAATAGGTAAAACCCATATCTTTGCATCGGATTTTGTGGTAATCTATACCCATGTCCAGCCGAATTCGGGAACATAGCGGCCGCTTTATATAATATATATGTACGCACGCGAGGGAACGGATGAGGAACACCTGTTTGGGGGCTGCGTGTAGCTGCATGCCCCACCGCGCCAACAAAGGAGAAATATCTTCATCTGAAAATACCTAGAAGAGAAACTCAAACAAACTATTTATAATCAACATTATTTATTAACAATCAAATTAAAACTTTTAGTATTATGAAAAAGAAAGTACTATTTGCTTTAATCGCCCTGTTCTCATGCTTGACTACATGGGCTGCTGATGTTACGGTTGGCGAATACACCGTCACCCTTAACACCAAGGTTGTGGCAGTAGGCGCTTCCGCCCCAGAAATCACTGCGGTGAAGAAGGGCGCAGACGACCTCACTACCACCAAAACCGAAGTTGGCATTTTTAATGCCAGCAAAACCAAGGTGACAGCAATCAGTGAGGCTGGTACCTACTACAAATTAGTGTTTATCACAGATGGTACTGCAAAAAAAGCTCTTTATGTGCCATTCTATGCAGCTGAACCTATGCCTAACAATTTGGCGATTCGTGTCTTCGATGAAACCACATTTGCGGCATCCATGTCGGCCAATGGTGCATACAATCTCTACTATGCACAGTATCCATGGTGCGATGTATGGTATAATAAAGAAGGACTGGGCACAGAAAATGGCTGTGTTTTGTATCCCGGCGATGCAATTGATGCTACTAATGGCGATGTGAACACTACGGGTAGGTTCGCGCGTAATGCTGATGGCTCTTTCGTGGATGCTACAACAGATCAGCTCAATGCCTGGGCGGACGCAATTGTCGATGGTGAAAATGTTCAATACAATTGGAAAGCCACAAAGGGATCGAATCCTAACAATCTTGCAGTTTCATTTGCTAGTTTAACGACCGCTCAATACGCTACTTTCTATAACGGTGAAAAGTACTGGACATGGGGCACTCAAGTGGGTAATGGCCAAAAGCAATATGCGCTCTTCTCGCTGGAATCTGCTGCGACATCTGATTATGAAGAAGTCTTTGGTGAAGATTATGATGCCCAAACGAGCACGGTTTCTGTGCTGCTGTCTCCTATTACTGATCCAGAAGGTGAAGTTGTTGATTTGGATTGGGCTTTGAGCCGCAACTCATTGCCATATAACGCTCAGGACAATCTTGCAACGATTAAGACCTTTATTAGTCTGACTCCAGCAGGAACTGGAGTTGACTTTACCGTGAAGGCTTACCAAGACAATGAGGAAGTTACAGCGGTGAAGGATTACGGCACTTACAAGATTGCTGTATTTGTAGGAGAAGATGAGATTGGTGAAAGGAAAGATTTCAACATCACTTCTTATACTCTGACTTTGGGTTCTAGTATCACATACAAGCAGATTGGTGATCCAGAACCAGATCCTGTTTACAGTCTTATTTATGATAACACGATGAGCCAGGATGCAGCAAACCTCACAATCGAAGGTTTGAAACTGGTGAGAAAGAATTCTGTTCCTGCTGATGATGTAGTAGGTGGAAAGTATGAGTATTATATCGACAGTCGTGAAGCAGTTATTAAAGCTAATGGCGTAGTAACACAAAACTATCAGATTGGAACATCTTCTGCAATTGGTATCCTCGAAGTGACCAAGAAGTTGGTGAACGATGATGAATTCTACTTGGAGGTTGCTGACGCTGAACTTGTGTATGACAAGACAGAAAAGAAACCTGTTGTAACCGTGTACAGACGCTTCGAAACTGGTGATCCTGCAAATGTAACAGAACAATTCGATATTACTTTCAAGAATAACATTAACGCAGATGCATACGGTACGAACAGTGGAACAATAGCTGAACCTGAATACGCTTGGATGACTGAAGAATTAATTATTGATGCAGATGGAAATCCAAATCGTGCTATCGCTATAGCCACTCCAAAGGCAGAAGGCATCTTCACTGAAACTCTCGAAGGTGTAGAGCCTAACCCAAGCAAGATTTCTCCACAGGACTTCAAGATCAGACAGCGCCAGATTACAGCAACTGATGTTGTAGCTGTTGCAGATCAGGTCTTCATTAACGCTATTCAGACTCCAGCGGTAACTGTTAAATATACAAACAGCAAGCCTGAGGAAGTGACATTGGAAAATGCTGATTACACTACCACTTATGGTGACGAAACTACAAACAAGTGGGTGACAAATGCTGCTACATATACTGTTGAAGCAACAAAGAACGGTGACGGCGTTTACACTGGCAACTACTGGGACAAGGTAGATGGTACATTTAAGATTGTTCCATTCGAGTTCACTCTGCAGCCTGTAGCGAATCAATACAAAGTTCTTGGTACAACACCAGATCCAGCTCTTACAGTAGAGGGTGTTCCTGTAGCAGCAGCTGCAGCAGCAACAAAGGTTTTGATGGGTAACGAAGCTGCAACAGTATTGAGTCAGGAATTCTTGTCTAACATTGCTACATGGGATATCTCCAGAGCAACTGGCGAATTCGCAGGTGTGTTTGACATCACCATTTCTGATGCTACTCTGAACGGTTCAGAAACTAATAATGGAGATCCTGCTCACAACTACATCATGCATGTTGAGGGTGGCGCATTCGAGATCACTCAGGATGATGTGTATTTCGTTTCTTCAATCCGTGTTGAGAGAGAGTTCAAGAGCAACGATACAAGCATCCCATTTGCTGAAGACGGAAAGGGATTCTATCTTTACAGAAGGACTGGCACAGGCTTTAACACTCAATATTTCGAGATTCCACAAGAAAGCGAACTCTATAATGAAATTGTTGAATCTGGTCGTATCACAGGAAATGAATTAGTTACAGCTCCTGCAGATCAAAATGCTATTCAACCAGTTTCAAGCGGTCACAGAATTCAGCCTATCATCGAAGACGATGAAGATGTTATTTATGATTATGATCTTGAGATTCTTCCAGAACAAACACAAATAGGAAGAAGACCTAATCGTTATCGTGATAATTTCATTCATGATGGTGAAGGTTTCCTCTTCGTAACTCCAAGAAAGGTTACTATCATACCTGACAATGCAGAGTCTGTATACGGAGAAGATATTGCGACACTCACAGCTAAAGTATATGCTGGACATATCACTGCAGCAGATGCGGATAAGCTCATCGCTGGATTCAACCTTGTAGAAGGCGCACCAAATGCAGCCAACACAATTGGTCAATATCAAGGCTTGTCAACTCAGGCTTCAACTTATGTTCCAAACCCAGCTTTGACTACCAATAAGACGTTTGATATTGTAGTTAACAATCAAGCTGCTATCACAAGCGGTAATCCTAACTATGACATCCAGTTTGGCAAGGGTACATACACCCTCAAACCAACCGACAAGACAATTGCTGTTAGTGTAGATTGGACAACTGCTTATGGCAGTGGTGTGGTTACTACTGAAATCTCAGCGACACTTGGTGGAGAGGATTATAACTCTGAGAATATTCCTGGCGAAAACGACGTTAAGTATGACGCTACAGCACTTGAAGACAAACTCGGTCTACAGGATGTAACAGTTCTTCCTGTTGGTCAAAATCCATTGCCTACGACGATTGATGGATATCCTGTTACTTACAAAGGTACATTCACAACCGTTGCTGCTGGAGAGTTGGTAATCATTGTCAGCAATCAGGGTGTTAACTATCCTGCAGATCCTACAACAACATTCGAAGAGCCATACGTGAAGGTTACTGGTCCTGCAGATATCGAAGACCTTGCTGAACTTGGTCTCAAGATTAAGGCAGTGAAGCCTGCAACAGGATATGTGAAGAATGGTGGTGAACTCAAGGTTGAGTTTAATAACGTTGCTCTTGGAACAAAAGCAGGTGAAGTGATTACAGCTGACAAATGGCCATGGGTTGCTAACTATGAGAAGGTTACAGTGAAGAGCGGTAAGATATATGTAACTGCTGAACCAAACATCACTCTCGATATCGCTGCATTCAATAAGCCATGGGCTGCTACTGCTGAAAAGGCTGCTGCCACCTATACGCTTGAGCAGATTCAGACAATTGGTGACAAGAACGACCAGCTCATCCGTGACTATGCAGGTTCAAAGGTGAACAGTGTAACTGTTACATGCTCACTGCAAGGTACTGAAGCTCCTGTAACTGATCAGTATAAAGTGAAGGGTAATCAGTGGTACTCTATGGTATTGCCATTCAAGGCAAGTCCACGTGATATCCAGAAGCTCTTTAACGATTATGCAGCAGTGGATGTGCTGAATAAGAAGAATGAAGCAACTAAGGCATCTGAAATCAGATTCACTCTCAATGTGGATTCAGTTCCAGCTAACGAGCCATTCGTTGCTAAAACTGACTTAGACTTCGTATTCAAATCTACAACTATCACCGCTAGAGAAGATAAGCCAATTGTGATTGAGTATCCTCTTGATGAAGATGGTAATCTGGCTGCTGTCGTTGAAGATGGTAACGAGAACCAGTTCATCGGTACCTACAAGGCATTCTTCACTGACGATGCAACATCTTATAACCTCATCAACCTTTCTAAGGGTGATATCTCTCCAGCAACCAAGGGTGCTTATGTACGTCCACTTGGTGGTTACATCAAGGTTGCAGAAGGTGTTAGCAATGCTTCAGCTCCTCTCCGCATCACTTTCGAAGAGGCAGACGGTACAACTACAGTCATCGAGGCAGTTGAGGCTGAAGGCGCAGCAGAGGTTGCTTACGGTGAAGGCTGGTACACCATCACAGGTGTGAAGCTCGACGCTGAGCCAACTACCTCTGGCACTTACATCTTCAACGGTAAGAAGGTGTTCATCCAGAAGTAAAGTTCTAACAGACTAACATTTCATTCGTGTCCCCGTTGATTCGGGGCACGAATGAATCTCTAAAGTATTAATTTATAAAACACAACAAAAAGGTTTAGATTAAGATGGACAAGAAATTCTATGTAACTCCAGAGATGGAGATTGAAGATGTGGAACTCGGTCGTTGCATCATGCTTGAAACAAGCGGTGATCCAGGTTTCGATCCAGAACCAGCAGATGAATAATAATGTATCACACATTTATTATTATACAAAAAGGGACGCATCCTAAAACGGTGCGTCCCCTTTTTTAATAACCCAGCCTTATCTCCCAATAACCCACGCTTATTTCCCAATAACCCTGCCTTATCAGTCAATAACCCTCCCTTTTCGAACTCTCAGAAACCTTCACTCGAGTCAAAACAACAAAAAAGTAACAACTTTGTTAGTAACAAACTTGTTAGTAACAACTTTATTTCATATCTTTGCACTCAAATCATAATAACTTGAAGATATGATAACAGAAAATCCATTTGTATTTGGCAAGGCTGCTGAAGGACCATTTTTCACAGATCGGGCAGAAGATGCAAAACGTCTTCATGCAAATCTCACTCACGGAATCAATACCATTCTCATTTCCCCTCGCCGATGGGGAAAGACTTCCCTTGTGAAGAAAGTTATTTCTGAGATTGACAGGCCAGACATCAAACCAGTCTTTATCGATATTTTCCAATGCAAATCAGAATATGAATTTTATCATGCCTTTGCTTCTGCTGTTATCAAGCAGACATCCTCAAAACTCGATGAATGGGTAGAAACGGCTAAGACATTTCTCTCCAATATTTCGCCAAAGTTCTCATTCGGATCAGACCCGATGAATGACTTTTCGCTGTCATTTGAATGGAATCCTAAAGATGATACTGAAACAGACATCCTCCAATTGCCAGAGAAGATTGCTCAGAAAAAAAACGTCCATTTGGTAATATGCTTAGATGAATTTCAGCAAATGGCAAATTTTACAGACTCTGAAAAGTTCCAGAAGAAGTTGCGTTCAGTATGGCAACATCAGCAGAATGTCACCTATTGCATGTTCGGAAGCAAGAAACATCTCATGGAGAACATTTTCAACGACAAGAACAAACCTTTCTATAAATTTGGCGATATGATGTTCCTTAAGAAGATTCCTACAGAAGAGTGGGTGCCATTCATCTGTTCCAAATTTCAGGAAACAGGCAAAAGCATCTCTCTTGAGCAAGCAGCTAAAATCTGCGAAACAACTGAAAACCTGTCATCCTATGTCCAACACCTCGCATGGGTTGTATGGTACAAGACCGACAAAGTGGTGACCAACAAAGACATCGCTGCCGCTATAGACGACCTCTTGGAGCAGAACAAGGTGTTCTTCCAACGCGAAGTGGAACAGCTTTCGGAACTGCAGATGAACTTCCTCAGGGCGCTTGCCAATGGAGTCTCTAATGGGTTCAGTCGGAAGGATGTCATCAAGAAATATCGTCTGGAGTCGTCAGCCAATGTTCAATCAATCAGAAAAGCGTTGCTGAAGAAAGACCTGATTGATGTGGATGGGCAGGACATCACATTCAATGATTCCTTATTCAAGCTTTGGTTGAAACGACAAAAATATTACGAATAAAAAAGGGACGCACCGTTGGGTGCGTCCTTTTTTATATTCTTGGCATCAGTATGTTTCCGTATCAGTAGGGGGAAACGGATGAATCAGAAAGTACGGAAAAGAACTTTCTTGCCGTTATAGATGTAGAGTCCACCCTGACGAGGATGACGCACCAGCTTGCCATCGAAGGTATAGTATTTACCATCGGTGAGTTGGGCTGGTGACAGGGCTGGAGGAGCTTGAATACCCACCACCACACGTTCTGTAGCACCAACAGGTTGGAGGGTCATACAGTCAATGGAGGGCATGTCTGCTGATGATTTATTGTAGAGACGGATGACGTTCTCGCCCTGCTGAAGAGTGACCTTGAGGGTCTTGGTTGCCACTTTTTCGTAGCTACCAGAGTTGCAGGAGAGGGTCTGGACATCTTTGCCATTGACACTCACAGTGAGGTTGCGATTGTCGCCCGACATGTAGGAGAGAACCATCTGGTAGTCACCACCATTGTCGCTATACACATTACGCCACTGGAGGTCGTTCTTGGTGTCGCCACCTAACCACCCCACGTATTCTCTGCCAGAGCAAGCATCGTTGCTTTCATAGACAGCAGACTTGAATTCTCTATTGTTGAAGATTTCCTGATACTTGCTGAGATAAGCCGTTTCAGCCTCGTAGAGATTGCGTTCCAGACGGGTCTCTGCTTCGAGACGGTAGATGCGTGTGCCGTGTGCAGGAACTGTCACAGAGAGTTGGTCGGTCATCTCGCCAAGATCAGTCTGTTCGAAGCAGTCACGCACTTTGACAGTGCCATCGAGGTCGAGATCCGTGAACTTGATGCTCATATCAACTGATTTGTTGGAGGGGTTGTAGAGCGCCACAGCACGGGTCTTGCCATAAAGCTGTTCGAGATCCTTGACGAGCACGTACGTGTCGCCCACATGCTGCACCACGTATGCCTGGATGCAGAGGTCATCCTGATTGAGGGCAATAATATCTGTATTTCTGAGGAGGAGAAGAGATGCACCAGAAACTTTCTTCATGTCGCAACCTATAAGCAGAGGGCTGGACATGATGCACCACATACCGAAGTGGGTACGTTCTTCCTCTTTGGCGAGTCCCTTGCCTACCTCGAGCATATCCATATCGTTGTAGTGTCCGCCATAGCAGTAAGCAGAAAGGTACAGGTTCTGTGCAAGAATGCCTTTCACAGATTCCCACGAAGCGTTGATGTCGCCAGTCGTGCGCCATGAGGCAGCGATGTCATGCACCCAGGTTCCTGGATAATCCCATCTGCAGACATTCATGCGTACATCCGTACGACCTGTATTCTCAATCGCTTTGGCAATCTCCTTGTAACGTGTCTCAGCATCGAGGTCAAGTTTTTCGCTGTTATGGTAGGAAACACCACCACAGAAATCGACCTTGATGAAGTCAAAGCCCAATTCCTTGAAGAAGAAGTCGCAATCTTGCTGGTCATGTTGGTACAAGCCCACTCCCTCAGCAATCTTGTCACCACCCCAATAGTTACCACAGGTGTTCTTACCACCATCGGAGTAAATACCCGCCTTCATGCCAAGCATGTGAATATAATCCACCACAGGCTTGAGTCCATTGGGGAAACGGGTAGGATGAATCAGCAACTGACCTGTCTCTGGGTCACGGCCTCCGAAATAGCCATCGTCAATGTTGATGTGGTCGTAGCCCGCCTTGAAAAGCTTCTGCGTACGCATGGCAGTGGCTTGTCCCTTGATGACTTCTTCACTAATGTTGAGGGCGAAAGTGTTCCACGAGCTCCAGCCCATTGTCGGTTTGTCAGGAAGTGTTTGTGCAAAGCCCATCTGCCCTGAAAGAGTGAGGGCGAATGCGATGAGTGTCTTTAGATTTTTGTTCATATCATAATGGTTTTAGTTAATGTCTGGATGTTGTTTAATTCTTGAAACTATGGATGGGCGCAGGGATGCGTCCTCCTCTATCCACGAAGCGTTGAGAGGAGAAGGTGTTGACAGGCATGATGGGGGCATAACCAAGAAGTCCACCAAATTCGACTGTATCGCCAACGGTCTTGCCTACAACAGGAATGATACGCACGGCTGTGGTCTTCTGATTGACCATACCGATGGCACTTTCATCAGCAATAATGCCTGCAATCGTCGTAGCTGGTGTATCGCCTGGAATCGCAATCATGTCAAGTCCTACAGAGCAAACACAAGTCATCGCTTCCAGTTTCTCGATAGTGAGGGCACCAGCCTCAACAGCATCAATCATGCCCTGATCTTCGCTGACTGGAATAAAGGCACCTGAGAGTCCACCTACATAGGAAGATGCCATTACCCCACCCTTCTTCACTTGGTCGTTGAGCAGAGCAAGGGCGGCTGTCGTACCAGGTGCACCAGGATGTTCCACTCCGATACACTTAAGGATGTCAGCCACAGAATCGCCAATGGCTGGGGTAGGTGCCAAACTGAGGTCGATGATGCCAAAAGGAACCCCCAAACGACTGCTTGCCTCTTGTGCCACGAGCTGACCTACACGCGTAATCTTGAAAGCAATACGCTTGATGGTTTCGCACAACAGTTCAAAGTTCGCATCAGGTATTTGTTCCAAAGCATACTTCACCACACCAGGACCACTGACACCCACATTGATGATGGCATCCGCTTCACTCACACCATGAAAGGCACCAGCCATGAAGGGGTTGTCGTCTGGCGCATTGCAGAGCACCACCAATTTGGCACATCCGAGAGAATCCTTCTCTTTTGTCTCTTCAGCCGTCTGCTTGATGATATCACCCATCAGACGCACAGCATCCATATTGATGCCCGTCTTGGTGGAACCCACATTGATGCTGGAGCAGATGCGTTCAGTAGCAGCCAAAGCCTTGGGGATACTGCAAATGAGGAGTTCATCGCTCTTGGTCATACCCTTCGACACGATGGCTGAATAGCCTCCGAGGAAGTTCACACCCACCTCTTTCGCTGCACGATCGAGGGTCTTGGCAATCTGCACATAGTCGCCAGGGGTACGACAACAGGCACTACCCACCAGAGAGATGGGTGTGACGCTGATACGCTTGTTGACAATGGGAATACCAAACTCTTTGGCAATATCCTCACCCGTTTGGACAAGGTCACGTGCCAAAGTCGTGATCTTCTTATATATCTTCTCGCAAGTAACCTTCAAATCTGTACCAGCACAGTCAAGCAGGTTGATACCCATCGTGATCGTGCGGACATCAAGGTTCTCCTGCTCAATCATCTTATTGGTCTCAAGGACCTCCTGTAAGTTAATCATATCCCCTTAAATTCTGTGCATTTTATCGAAGATGTCTTCCAACTGACACTTCACCTGAACACCTTTCTCGTTACCAATCTTCACGAGTTCGTCACTCAGCTGGTCGAAAGCTTTGACAGACTTGGTCAAATCGACAATCATCATCATGTTGAAGAACTCCTGCACGATGGTCTGTGAAATGTCAAGGATGTTAATTTGGTTGTCTGCCAGATAAGTGCAGACCTTGGCGATGATACCCACAGTATCCTTGCCCACTACTGTTATAATTGCTCTTGTCATATTCTATTGATTATTGTGTATTCTTACTTCTTACCTCTTACTTCTTACCTCATACCTCTTACCTCTTACCTCTTACCTCTTACCTCATACCTCTAAAATTCCCGTGTATAATCGCCGTCATACGTACGAACGGTGAAGGTAAAGTGATCCAGTCCCTCTGGTATCGGCATGGAGAGATAGACGTGCTCTGTGTAAGCTGTGCCATCGTAAGCTGGACGTAAATGCAGCAGAGAATAATGTCCCACGCTATCTTCACAAAAAACATACTGATGAACCCCCTGGTCGGTTGTCATCAAGCCCAGATGCAGGTTGAGATAGCCCCCACTCTTCCACATACTGATGACTTTCATCGGTTCACGGGGCAGCAGAGACACATTCTGATAAAGCTTGCCATCAATGAGGACATAAAGGGAAGTGGCTTTACGCGGTTTATTGGAATAAACAGATTGGATGCTGCACAGCTTGAAGTCCTTACCTTTTTCTTGTGTGTAGGTCGCCATGCAACGAAGCAGGGTGTCTTTCCGTTCCAGATCCACCTTTTGGGATGCGACATTGTAGGTGGTGCCATCATCCAAACGGACACTGACCACCTTTCCGTCAGCATCGGTCGATGCCACCAGAAAGTCGGTAATATAAGGAGGAATGTATCCCCCTGCATCATCGTCTTCCTCGGAACATGCCACCAAGCACACCACGAACGCCACACACAGGATGTCAGTCAACAGCTTTCTCATAATTGCGGAGGGGGTTGGCATACATGGCTGTGAGCTTCTCGCGGAGGAAAGGCACATCTGGATTTTCCACATCCACCATCTTGATACGTTCCTCAATGTAGGCATTCTCCTTACCTGCCAAAGCATCACGATTGATGTCATAGATGCGATAGTTCTTATGTATCTCGTGGTCGATGTGCTCAGCCACCAAACGGAAGATGTCCGTCTTCTCGATGGTCTCAGGGTCGAGGGTATCGAGCCAGTTGTTGATGCAGTCTGCTGCCTGATAGTGCACATGTCCCTTCTTGCCCCAGATGCCCGTCTTCATGTTGTCAAGGTCATCCTGCTTGGCTTTCTTCCAGCCAGGAATGTCACGTTTGCATTGGAACTCCTTAGCCTTCAAGTAATCGCATGGGTCATACTCATAAGAGATCGCCAATGGTACGATGTTCATGTGGCGCAGATTTTCGATGATGTCAGCTGTCGTTCTGCCAGCCGTAGGACCACCCATGTTCAACATCTTGAGCACAGACTCCTGGGTACGGTCATCAGAATCCTTGGCACGTCCCTCACGCTGGGCAATCCAGATGTTTTCGTTCTTCTCGTTGATGGCGAAGTGCATGTACTGGCTCATGTGGATGGACGATTTGAGCATCTCCTTGGGGGTCAAGCCACGATTCACCACAAAGGACTTGTTCATCTTCACCAAGGTCTTGATCCAAGGGTAGATGAGCAGGTTGTTGCCAATGGCAATCTCCACTGTCGTGGAAAAGCCGTCCTTCAAGAGGAATGTATCGAGAAAGGCGGAGTCCAGCACAATGTCACGATGGTTGGACATGAAGGTGTAGTTTCCGTTCCTGTCAAGCGACTTGGGGAAGAAGAAGCTATAACCCGTGCTCGCCTTGTGCAGCACATAATACACCAACGGTTTCATGAAACGCTTCTGGAAATCGAGGGGCGTCTTGATGCCCTTGAACATCATTCTCAGCAATCCGTTCCTCATACCCTTGGGCAGAGGAATCAGACCCTGAAGAATCTTGTCAAATTGGCGATCTGCCAACATGCTCTCGAAAGCGGGTTTCATCTCGCCTTCAGCATACGGACGAATATCATCAAAATCACTTAACTGCATAACTTATCTGCGATTATTGCGTTCAGCATATCCTTCATTTCATTGCCTTCAGCACGTACCTGCTGAGGGATAAAGCTGGTAGGCGTCATACCTGGTGTCGTATTGATTTCCAGCATGTTGATGACATCATCTCCTGCTTCGTTCTTGCTGATGATGTAGTCAATGCGGATCAAACCAGATGCACCCAAAATGTCATAAATGGCAGCTGAAAGTGCCTGCACACGCTTGGTCGTGTCGTCTGACAGACGAGCTGGCGTAATCTCCTCAACGAGCCCGTTGTACTTGGCATCGTAGTCGAAGAAGTCCGTCTTGGGCACCACCTCTGTAATGGGCAGCACGTGCATACCTGTTGCCTTTGTCTTATACACACCATTACTGATTTCCACACCCTTCAACTCACTCTCAATCAACACCTCAGGACTTTCCTCCATCGCCTTCTCGATGGCAGGAATCACGTCCTCCAAAGTCTTGCAGTGGGTCACACCAAAACTGGAACCACCCGCATTGGGCTTGATGAAACAAGGAAGTCCCACCTTGTCCACAATCTGCTGCGCATCCACTTCCTGACCCTGACGCACCAGCACATCCTCTGCCACTTTCACGCCAAAGCCCTTCAAGAACTGGTTCAAGGCAAACTTATTGAAAGTCATCGACTCAATCAGCACACCACTCGTCGAGTAAGGAATCTGAAGCAAGTCAAAATAACCCTGCAACGTACCATCCTCCCCAGGCGTGCCATGAATGGTGATATATGCGTAGTCGGGACGGATATCCCTACCCCACTCGTCCTTGAACGAGAAGTTATGACGATACACAGCCGACTTCTTGCCATTAGGAAGATGTGCCTCCCATCCCTGACGGCTCACCTCTACGATGTACACATCATACAAATCCTTGTCAATCCATGAATCAATTCCTGCCGCACTTCTCAGCGACACATCGTGCTCAGAGCTGTCACCCCCAGCCACGATTGCAATTACCTTTTTCATCTTTATCTTATTTCTTGCTTTACTTTTAATTTAAGTTTCGGAAGTTATAAAATGAAGTTAAATAGGGAGTTAAATAGGGGAGTTAAGCACTTCGTGCAGGACGTATGTTATGCTATTTGCAAGGTATCGTCCCTTTTTACTTCCATGAGCGTAGCGAATTAACTTCCATTTTTACTTCCCATTTTACTTCCAAAAGTTGAGAACCCTTTAACTCTCCACCTTTCTCCATTTCTCCAACAGCGCCTTAATGTCCTCGGGCAGTTCTGAGTCAAACATCATCTCCTTTCCTGTCCTTGGATGCACAAAGCCCAAGGTCTTGGCATGCAGCACCTGACGAGGACAGAGTTTGAAGCAGTTGTCGATGAACTGCCTGTACTTCGCTGTGTTCGCTCCCTTCAGTATCTGGTCACCTCCATAACGCTCATCACAGAACAGCGGATGACCGATATGCTTCATGTGGGCACGAATCTGATGTGTCCTGCCCGTCTCCAACACACACTTCACCCACGTCGTATAGCCGAAACGCTCCAGCACCTCATAGTGGGTCACAGCACTCTTGCCTATCTCTGAATCGGGTGGGAACACAGCCATCCGCATCCTGTCTTTGGGATCACGTCCGATATTTCCCTCGATACGTCCCTTCTCTTCCGTAAAGTTGCCCCACACCAACGCATTATACTCACGTTTCGTGGTTTTGTTGAAGAACTGCAAACCCAAGCTTGTCTTCGCTGTTGCCGTCTTCGCCACCACCAAGAGTCCGCTTGTGTCCTTGTCGATACGATGCACCAAACCAATATCAGGATCGTTGATGTCATACTGTGGCATATCCTTCAAGTGCCAGGCAATCGCATTCAGCATCGTACCGTTCCAGTTGCCAAAGCCTGGATGCACCACCATACCTGCAGGTTTGTTGATGACCATCAAGTCACCATCCTCATAGACGATATTCAGCGGAATGTCCTCGGGAGTAATCTTGTTCTCATAGTGCGGACGGTCGAGCATCACCTGAATCACATCCTCAGGCTTCACCTTGTACGAGCGTTTCACAGGCTTTCCATTCGCCATGATGAAACCAGCGTCTGCCGCCTTCTGCACACGGTTACGGCTCGTGCCCGACAACTGCGTGAGCAAGAACTTATCGACACGAAGCAGCTTCTGCCCCTTGTCAGCTACAATACGATGGTGCTCGTACAGTTGCGAGGTCTCGTCATCCTCCAGCTCCTCGTCCTCTACGACAATGTTCAGCGCATCAACATCCATTCCTTACAGCTCAATGTCGAAATCCTCTCCGTCTGCGTCATCCCCATCGATGCCCAGCCCCTCATAATCAAAGTCATCTTCATCCTCATACATCGTCGAATCGATTTCACCACCACCTATCACCAAGGTCAAAGCACGGTCACGAGGAATCGTCTCCCCTGCATGCACATCACGCATACCCTGCTTCACACCAATGACCAAATCCTTAGGTCTGCCCAACACAGGCTTATGGGCTGTCAGTTTGAAGCCCAACGACTGCAACAGCGCCACAGCCTCACGCAACGAACCATGACCCACCACATCTGGCAACTGAGCCATCGGCTCACCTTTCAAGTTGACCGTCAGATAAATCATGCGGCCGCCCTTCACCTCATAACCAGGCTTTGGCGACTGCTCCAACACAGAACCACGTGGCGCATTCTTGTTATACACCGAGTCAACGACCATCGCAGTCAAACCACGATCCTTCAACATCGACTCAGCATCAAACACCGACTTGCCCACCACATTGGGCACCTCAATTTTCTCGCCATGATGCGTAAACGAATCCAGCATATACAATGCCACAATAGGAATCGCCACAATGACGAGCACCATGATGACGATGTTCACCCAAAACTTCACACCAGATTTACCTGTAAAAAAATTCTTCAAAGCCATTTCGCGCGTACAATATTATAATTTGGGGACAAAGGTACGATTAAGTGAGAGAATAACCAAATTTATTTGAGTTTTTCCGAACGTGAGTACCTTCGGCGCAGCCAAAGTTACGACAAAAAAGTGAAAAGTGAGAGAAAAAAACAAAAAAAAGCAGAAGTTTCCTTCTGCTTTTACTTATTTGCCGTGATGTTCGCTTGATACGGTGAGTGACTTGCGGCCCTTCTTGCGACGAGCGGCAAGAACGCGACGGCCATTTGCAGTCTGCATACGCAGGCGGAAGCCGTGCTTGTTAATCCTCTTTCTGTTGTGAGGTTGGAATGTTCTTTTCATTGTCTTATCGTATTATTTATTATTACTTTTCACCCATTCTTACCACTCGATGCCGCAACATCTGCGGAAAGCGACTGCAAAATTAGTGAATTTCCAGAAATTGGCAAAAGAAAAAAACAAAAAACACCAACTTTTTTTGTCATTTTAATGATTTCCATACGATTTTTCACTTTTCACTCTTCACTTTTCGTTGAAAATCCGTACCTTTGCACCCGATTTAATAAGTACAATAAAAACAAGAACAATCTATGGCTATTTTAGCAGGTGACATTAAGAAAGGCGTATGCCTCCGTCTTGACGATGGCAAGATTTATGTAGTAATTGATTTCTTGCACGTAAAGCCAGGCAAGGGAAATACAGTGATGCGTACCAAGCTCCGCAACGTGGAGGATGGCCGTGTGCTCGAACGCACATGGATCGTATCCGCTAAGCTCGACGACGTGCAGGTTTCACACCAGCAGTTCCAGTACCTCTACAAGGAGGGCGAGGAAATGGTGTTCATGAACACAGACACTTACGAGCAGGTGAACATCTCCAAGGACCTCATCACAGGTGGTGACTTCCTCAAGGAAGGCGACACAATGGTGATGGCATCCATCGACGAATCAACAGGCACCATCCTCACAGCTGAAGCACCTGTCAAGGTGGTTCTCCAGGTGACTTACACAGAGCCAGGCTTCGCAGGCAACACTGCCACTAACGCCACCAAGCCAGCCACACTCGAAACTGGCGTGGAAATCCGCGTTCCTCTCTTCATCAACGAGGGCGACCTCATCGAGGTTGACACACGCGACGGTTCATACGTAACTCGCAAATAATCACACACCTCTATTCATAGGAAAGGGCCGCAATCGCAGCCCTTTCTTTTTTGTGTGAAATTATTTCCAGAACACGAAATACACAGCGGCGACGAGACAGAGGAAGGCGGCTGCGTGGTTCCAGTGGAGGTGTTCGCCCTGGAACATGAAGGAGGCGATGATGGTGAAGACAGTGAGGGAGACAACCTCCTGAATCACCTTCAGTTGGACGAGGGAGTATGGACCGCCATTACCCACGAAACCCAGTTTGTTGGCAGGCACCTGCAGGGAGTACTCGAAGAAGGCGATGCCCCATGAGAAGACAATCACCAGCCACAAGGGCCAGCTGTTGGAAATGTTCATCTGTTGCAACTTCAGGTGGCCGTACCAAGCCAGCGTCATGAAGATATTGCTGCCAATCAGGAGCAGTATCGTATAAAGTCCGTTCATCATAAGTGTTCAATTTTGGGTGCAAAGTTACGGAAACTAAGTGAAAACGGCAAAAAACTCTAAACTCTTAACTCTAAACTCTAAACTTTTTTGTACCTTTGTGGCAAATTTCATTCTAATTAAAAACTAAAACCTAACAACAATGAGCACAAAACAAAAACGCTTCATTCTCTCGGAGAACGAGATTCCAACACAGTGGTATAACATTCAGGCAGACATGGTGAACAAACCCATGCCTCCTATTCACCCAGCTACCAAGCAGCCTCTGGGTGTAGATGACTTGGCACACATCTTCCCACGTGAATGCTGTGTGCAGGAGCTGGATACTGAACACGCTTGGATCGACATCCCTGAGGAAGTGTTGGACAAGTATAAGTATTATCGCAGCACGCCATTGGTACGTGCATACGGTTTGGAGGAGGCACTCGGCACTCCAGCCCACATCTACTTCAAGAACGAGAGTGTCAACCCACTCGGTTCTCACAAGATCAACTCTGCCCTGCCCCAGTGCTACTATGCCAAGATGGAGGGAACCACGAACGTGACCACAGAAACGGGTGCTGGTCAGTGGGGTGCAGCCCTCTCCTACGCAGCTTAGCTCTACGGATTGGAGGCAGCTGTTTATCAGGTGAAGATCACCATGCAGCAGAAGCCTTATCGCAGCAGCATCATGCGTACCTTTGGTGCGGTCGTGGAAGGTTCTCCTTCTATGTCCACCCGTGCTGGTAAGGACATCCTGACCAAAGACCCAACGCATTCAGGTTCTCTGGGTACTGCCATCTCTGAGGCTGTAGAACTCGCCACCACTACCCCTAACTGCAAATACACCCTCGGTTCTGTGCTGAACCACGTAGGTCTGCACCAGACCATCATCGGTTTGGAGGCTGAGAAGCAGATGGCGATGGCTGGTGAATATCCTGATATGGTGATTGCTTGCTTCGGTGGTGGTTCCAACTTTGGTGGTATCGCTTTCCCATTCATGCGTCACAACCTCAAGGACGGCAAGAAGACGGAGTTCATCGCTGCTGAGCCAGACAGCTGTCCAAAGTTGACTCGTGGTCAGTTCCGTTATGACTTTGGTGACGAGGCAGGTTACACTCCACTCTTGCCCATGTACACCCTCGGTCACAACTTTAAGCCCAGCAACATCCACGCTGGTGGTCTTCGTTATCATGGTGCTGGTATGATCATCTCTCAGCTCATCAAGGACGGCTACATGCATGGTGTAGATATTCCACAGCTGGAGACTTTCGACGCTGGTATGCTCTTCGCTCGCACAGAAGGTATCATCCCTGCTCCCGAGAGCTGTCACGCTATCGCTGCCACCATCCGTGAGGCGAACAAGTGCAAGGAGACAGGTGAGGAGAAGGTGATCCTCTTCAACCTCTCTGGTCACGGTTTGATCGATATGCCAAGCTACGAGGCCTACATCAAGGGCGACCTGCAGAACTACACAGTCACTGACGAGGAAGTAGCTCAGAACCTGGCTGAACTGGACAAAATGATTTAATGAACATCAGACATTTATTTTTCATCCTATTAGTCTCTTGTGCTGCAACCGTTGTGGCACAAGAGACTTTTCGTTTTGGAACGAACGTCAACCCTGATGGCGTGAAGTTCGAGGTGGATGCCCGTGGTTTCATCATCGGAGGTAAGCATGTGTTGCCTGTGATGGGCGAGATTCACTATGCCCGAGTGCCC
The DNA here is from genome assembly GCA_017614895.1 of Bacteroidaceae bacterium. Classification (GTDB taxonomy): domain Bacteria; phylum Bacteroidota; class Bacteroidia; order Bacteroidales; family Bacteroidaceae; genus Minthosoma. The sequence goes on from JAGAAZ010000170.1 coordinate 34,889, forward strand.
GAACAGGACTGGCGACGTGAGATTCAGAAGATGCGAGCTGGCGGCATCACGATCGTGGCGACCTATGTCTTCTGGATTCATCATGAGGAGGAAGAAGGGCGATGGGATTGGAACGGCAACAAGAACCTGCGGAAGTTCATCGAGATTTGCCAAGAGGAGCAGATGCCTGTCGTGCTGCGCATCGGACCCTTCTGTCATGGGGAGGTCTATCAAGGAGGATTCCCCGTGTGGTTGACAGACAAAGCCCAGCGTGACCCTCAGCAATATAAGTTGCGTTCGCAGGCAACGGGTTTCATGGAAGCCACGAAGAACCTTTACCAGCATATCTTTGCTCAAGTGAAGGGTCTGCTTTGGAAGGATGGCGGTCCCATCGTAGGTGTGCAGATTGAAAATGAGTGTCGAGGTCCTTGGGCATACTATATGGCGCTGAAGGAGATGGCTGTGGAGGCTGGTTTTGATACGCCTTTCTATACCCGAACAGGTTGGCCGAAACTGAACGGCAATGAGGAGTTTGGCAAATTGCTGCCCCTTTATGGCGACTATGCGGATGGTTTCTGGGACAGGGAGCTGACCGATATGCCTGGTGCCTACAAGGATGCTTTCATCATGAAGGACACACGACTGTCAGCTGTTATCGCCACTGAGGCATTGGGCAAGAACCAAGACACGCAGATGAACACCCAAGACCTCTCCTACCCTTACCTCACTTGCGAATTGGGAGGTGGCATGATGCCTTCCTATCATCGTCGCATCAATATGAGCGGCAAGGAGGTGAAGCCGTTGGCAATCTGCAAACTGGGGTCGGGTTCCAACCTCCCTGGATATTATATGTATCATGGGGGCACAAATCCCTACAACCCCAAGCACACGATGGCAGAGACGCAAGCCACCAGCGTGACCAACTACAACGATATGCCCCACATCACCTACGACTTCCAAGCACCACTTGGCGAGATGGGACAACCCAACTGGACTGCTTGGCACGAGAGCCGACTGCTGCATCAGTTCTTGGCGGATTGGGGAGAGGAACTGAGCCAAATGGATGTGGATTCTCTTTCCGAGCACGAAGCCCGTCGTGGCTCCTTTATCTTCCATAATGATTATGTGCGCATCCAAAACGAAGAGGGAATCTCCTACATCACACCACGCAACCTCCAACTGTCAACTGTCAATTCTCAACTGTCAACTACCATCGATTGGGCTACCGTCGAGCCTTTCTGCCAAGCTGACGGAACTATCTATTTCATCGCCATCGAAGGAAAGAAGCCTCAACTTTGTATTGATGGTAAAGTCTTCACTCCTAAACTCAACAAGCCTTTCAAAGCATCAGGTATGACTTTCTGTGTGCTCTCTCGCGAGAAAGCCTACACAGCCTACAAGATTGACGACAAGCTTTACTACTCCGATGGCATCCTCTACCAAGATGGGGACATCATCATGGAAGAGACTTGGAACACCCTTCCTACTAAGGTCAATTATGTGCTCACCAAAGAGCATGGAGGTCTTCGTGAGGTGAAGATGGGCAGTCAGAAAGTGGCGGCACAACCCACAGAAAGCGATTGGGAGAAAGCGGCAGTGTGGACCATCAGCAATCTCAACGAGCTGAATGAGAACCTCAACCTCTATCTACAAATCCGCTATCAAGGCGATGCTGCTCGCATCTATGCAGATGGTCAATTGGTGGAAGACAATTTCTGGAACGGCAAGCCCATGCTCGTCCGCCTCTCCGACCTCGTGGGCAAGAAGGTGGAACTTCGTATCCTGCCCTTTGGCAAGGACTACCCCATTTATCTGCAAACAAAAGAAAAGGAGGCTTTGGATAAAGCCCCCAATGGTATTCTGCTCTCACTCGACAGCATCAAGGTGCTGGCGTGCGAGGATAACGTATTCTGATATTTACATCTTCGCCATTGCCTGTTCGAGGTCGGCAATGATGTCTTCCGCATTCTCGATGCCGACTGACAGACGCACGAGGTCGGGTGCCACACCTGCCTCACGCAGTTGCTCATCGGAGAGCTGACGATGGGTGTGGCTGGCTGGATGCAGCACACAAGTGCGGGCATCTGCCACATGCGTCACGATAGAGATGAAGTCGAGGTTGTCCATGAACTTGATGGCTTCCTCACGACTGCCCTTCAAGCCGAAGGCAATCACGCCACAAGAACCGTTGGGCATGTACTTCTGACCCAACGCATAATATTTGTTGTTAGGCAGACCGCAGTAGTTGACCCAACCCACCTTCGGATTCTTTTCGAGCCATTCAGCCACCTTCTGCGCATTGGCACAGTGCTGACGCATACGGAGGTGGAGCGTCTCCAATCCGAGATTGAGCAGGAACGCATTCTGAGGTGCTGGGATGGAACCGAGGTCACGCATCAGCTGAGCCACGAGCTTGGTCATATAAGCCATCTTGCCAAATGCCTTCGTGTAAGTCAGGCCGTGATAACTCTCATCGGGCGTGGTCAAGCCAGGGAACTTGTCAGCGTAGGCATCCCAATCAAAGTTGCCGCTATCCACCACACAACCACCGACCTGTGTCGCATGACCATCCATATACTTCGTGGTGGAGTGCGTCACGATGTCGCATCCCCACTCGAACGGACGGCAGTTGATAGGCGTAGCGAAAGTGTTATCCACGATGAGTGGCACCCCATGCTTGTGCGCCATCTTGGCAAAACGCTCGATGTCGAACACGTTGCCACCAGGGTTGCTGATGGTCTCGCCAAAAAAGCACTTGGTGTTGGGACGGAACTCCTTCTCAATGCGCTCGTCATCCCAGTCGGGGTCGATGAACGTGCACTCGATGCCGAGCTTCTTCATCGTCACGCCAAAGAGGTTGTACGTGCCGCCATAGATGCTGTTCGACGTGATGAAGTGGTCGCCAGCCTGACAGATATTGAACACTGCATAGAAGTTCGCAGCCTGTCCGCTCGAAGTCAGCATCGCACCCACACCACCCTCGAGGGCAGCAATCTTCTTCGCCACCATATCGTTGGTTGGGTTTGCCAGACGCGTGTAGAAATAACCGCTATCCTTCAGGTCGAACAGACGAGCCATCTGCTCGCTCGTGTCATACTTGAAAGTCGTACTCTGATAGATGGGCAGCTGCTGAGGCTCGCCCTTCGTTGGTTTCCATCCACCATGAATGCAGATGGTCTCAAGATTTTTCTTCATATTATAGGATGTTTTTGATTGATTTCTAAATGGATTGCCCATGTTCGTCATGCAAAGGTAGCGGTTTTTCTGTCACTGAGCAAACGTTATCCAGAAAAAGTGTCCCACACCCCCACAATGTCACGCCCCAGGCCTCAAAATATACACCTTCGCCGAATAACTACCCTCGGACGCAATCCCCGAACTCGGATTCATCGCCCACTTCCTCAGCTCCAGCGATGCCGTCGTCCGCGACAGCCCTACCAACCGGTAATAGTCACTCAGCCGCATCACCGTATGCTCTTGCAAAAACCGCCTCGCCTTCTCCAGCCGCTGCTCCTCCGTATATTTCGACTTCCGAATCCGCGACACCGCCCCCTTTTCCAGCTTGCACCGGCTGTCCAGCTGCCTCACCAAATCCTTATCCGCCCTGAAACTCACGCCCGTCACATGCAGACTCTGCGCATTCCGCTTCCGACCCTCACCGTCCAGCACCTCCGGCTCCGCATCCTCCCACAGACCTATCCTTGCCATCAGCGTCCCCAACCCATCGATGTGCACACTGTGCCCATTCGCCATGCTTTCCACCATCTCCTCGACGAGCGCCATCACCACACCCTTAATCTCTGCCTCCGCAAACGTCGTGCCCCGAGCACATCGCCGAGCCAGATCTCCCAGCTCCTCCGTCCCGCTCGACTTCAGTCTATAACACACCTGCTTCGCGCCATTCTGACGCATATCCGCCATTTCCTTTTTGATATACTTTGCCATAGTCCTATATACTTTTTTTATTGATGCCGCTGCAAAGTTACAATCTCCCTAGCAAATTTCCAAATTCTTCCTATAGAATTTTATATTCCAAGACTTTGAATATATATTCCAAGTCACAGAATAATAATTCCAAGTCTTAGAATATATATTCTACGTCTTGGAATAAAGAATTGAATAAGGTGAGAGAAAGAATTATTAGTGATGAAAGGAAAAAGTTGCCATAGAGAAAGGAAAAATTGGTAGTGGGGAAAGAAAACATTGATAGTAGTGAGACAAAAGAAAGGAAGCACCCTGATGTAGGACGCTTCCGAATATCTGCCATGCTGTGGCTATGCGGCGATGTCAAAGTATTTACTCCAATGCTTTCAGGAGTGCTTCCTTGAGGGGTTCAACACCTGAGAAGCCGAGTTGCTGCAGGACGAGTTCGCCCTTGGGGTTGTAGATGGCGTAGGCGGGCACTCCTCCAAGTGATTTGAAGAGGGCGTGGAGGGCGTCAAATTGCTCGTTGGACACATAATAGTGCTCGCCAGGGATGTCGTTGACCTGGCGTTTCCAATCCTCGAAGGGAGAGGTGGCTGAGGTGATGTTGAGATAGACAATGGGCTTGTCTTTCAGTTCTTCCTTCACGGGCGCCATTTTCTGATGTCCCAGCTGACAGGGTCCGCACCATGTTGCCCACAGGTCTATCATGACGACCTTGCCCTTGTAGCGGTCGAGCAGGAACTGAAGCGTGTTTTCGGGTGCCACATCTGCCAGTTCGAGATAGTGGACATTCGCTGCCAAGCCTTCTTTCTGCTGACTGATTTTGGCTGTGAGTTCCTGTCGCTTCTGGTCATAGAGTCGAGACAGGTTGGGGTCGTCAAGCAGCGGTTTAGGATTGTAAACGCCGCTGTTCAGTTCCGACATCGCATTGATGAATCGAAGCAGGTCGGGACCTGCACCCTTCACGTCGGAGCCTGCAAAGAGTCGCATCACGTCTCTAAGGTCAAAATTAACAGGGAGACTGTTGCTGAAGAAGCATTTGGGACGGGTGCGGAAGATGTAATCGCGGAACTCCTTCGTGTTGAGGAGCGAAGGACATAGGTCGGAATACACACTGAAGAGCCGCAGTTCCCAATCCAGATAGTGGTATTTCACCACGTCGGAGAAGTCCTTGATGCCTGCAAGGGCTTGGTCGAAAGCGGGTATCAGGGAGTCGTGGAGGGCAATGAGCTGATCGACGGTCGTAAACTGCTTGATGGATTCGTCGGGGTAGTTAGGCAAGGTGTGATTGTCGTCGTCGGAGATGTACTTCCGGGTGAACGCCTCCATCTGCTTGTCGAATTTGGCCATATAGCCCTTGTATCCTATCACCTTCGAATTGGGATATTTGTCATTGCGCAACATGTCAAACAAGACAGTTACTTCTGTGCCTGGGGCAACCCGAGGAGTGACACAAGAAACACCCTCTGCGGAAGACATGTCGAACTGTATATGGGTGGGATAATACACTTTGCAGGTGAAGTCGGCACAGCCCTCATCATCGAGATTGAAATGGGATTCGTTGTACACATTGGGGTTGGTGATGTCGAAATACAATGCGCCAATCCTTGCATCCATTCCCTTCTTATAATTCAGCGCCTTGAAATGGACGACTGTGGGTTCTTCGCTGAACACGTTCTCCGGCCACACATCGTCTTCGGGATAGTCGGCACGGAAGTCGGCAGGTACAGGAGTCTCAGGCATCTTGTAGTCGTCAGGATGAATGTAGAAGAAGGTGAAGTCGTTCTTCTGCGTGCTTTCCATCATGTCGAACACCTTGGTCTTCTGTGGCAACGGCTGGAAGTGGAGCACAAACTCCTTCTTCATGGTTTGGGGCGAAGTGTAAGCCTCTTTACCCAGTTCTATGCTGTCGCTTCCCGTGATGGCATAGCGCTTGCCGTCTGCCTCGATGTAGGAATCGGGCGAGAAGCGGAACCAAGCCTCTGACGGATAGGTGATGGACATGTAAAGCGATGTCCTGTCCTTTGCCAACTCCACTTTCTGGATTTTGAAGTAATTGAACTTGGTGTAGCCGATGACGGGCTGTTCCCACACCACTGTCTTCTGAGCTTGCCCAGCCATTGCAACGATGGCAAGCAATGCAATCATGATAACTCGCTTCATATATATTCTATTTTTAAATGATGTCCCAAAGGTAGTGATAACTTGGGAGAATAAAGAATTATCAAGAATTTTTAACTTTATAACATCCAGTCGGTTCAAATATTGAAACAAATCGGCTCAAACACTTCCACGTTTGAGCCGATTCTTATTCTTATGTGAGCCGATATCTATCGACTAATCTTAGTTTTCTTTCTTTAGAATGCTTCTGCCATCAAATCCTTACGTCCGATAAGACTGAAGATGGTGATGTCGTTGTCTTCGTTGAGGATTCGGAGGGTTCTGAGAATCTCGTTGAGGGTGGAACCACTGGTTGTCACGTCGTCTATGATGAGCACATTCTGTTTCCGGATTGAGGCACAAAGTTCTTCATCTGCTTTGTCGGCAAATTTGAGGAAGTGCATCATGTAGGGACGGAAGCGACTCTTCTTCACATCCTTGGCAATAGTGAAATAGTCTTTCTGATGGATGAGGTCAAGCATCTTCTCTATGGATTGCTTCACTTCGTCTTTTTGGGCTTGAGTGTAACGGGGACGACCATTCTCCAGCACATCGTCAAGATATTGCTTTTCGTATGCATCCATGTCGAACGAGATGCTGGCGGGCAAAGCCTTGACGAGTTCCATCTTGTGAAGTGATGGTTGGGCAAATCGATAGATGTATCTCAGCATATACTGATTGACTTTGCTGGATGATTCGGGCATCACCACAAGGTCGTAGTTGTAGAGACTGATTTGTTTGTCAAGGTCATCCACTGCCTTCTTGATGAAATTCGTCAAATCGGGATGCTCTTGCAGAGAGTCCGTGAACTTGAGGTACTTGATAAAAGCACTACGCACAGAAGTTTCCACTTGTTCCGTGAACTCATAACCATAGTAGAAACACTTGCCGAATGCTTCCACCTGATAGCCGCTACCAGTCAGAGAAATAATATCCTCTTTCCCATCGTGCTGAAAATCAAACACGAATTTCTTTTCTTCTTGGTTATACGTAATGCCCATAGCGTTATAGTTTTATCTGCGTGCAAAGATACGACAAAAAAACGCACCATGCAAATACATGATGCGTTTTTCTTATATTATATTCGAAAATGCTTATACAATTCCCTGAGCCATCATAGCCTTTGCAACCTTCATGAAGCCGGCAACGTTAGCGCCCTTCACGTAGTTTACATAGCCGTCAGCCTCTGTACCGTACTTCACGCAGTTCTCGTGGATGTTCTCCATGATCCAGAGGAGCTTAGCGTCAACTTCCTCAGAAGTCCAAGACAGACGCTCTGAGTTCTGAGACATCTCAAGACCTGATACAGATACACCACCTGCGTTAGAAGCCTTACCTGGAGAGTAAAGGATCTTAGCCTCCTGGAATACGCGGATTGCACCTGGAGTAGAAGGCATGTTAGCACCTTCAGCCACAGCGATCACGCCGTTTGCAACGAGTGCCTTAGCAGCCTCTTCGTTCAACTCGTTCTGAGTAGCGCATGGGAGAGCGATCTGAGCGCCCTTCTCGAACCAAGGCTTTGCACCATCACCAACATACTTAGCAGTTGGGTACTTATCAACATATTCCTTGATACGGCCACGATATACGTTCTTCAACTCCATGATGTAGTCGAGCTTCTCACGAGTGATACCGTCTGGATCGTAGATGTAACCGTTAGAGTCAGACATAGTCATTGGGATACCACCAAGCTGGAGCACCTTCTCAGCAGCATACTGAGCCACGTTACCTGCACCAGAGATGAGCACCTTCTTACCCTTCACCTCGTCGCCCTTAGTCTTCAACATAGCGCGGAGGAAGTAAACTGTACCATAACCTGTAGCCTCAGGACGGATGAGTGAACCACCGAACTCAAGACCCTTACCAGTGAGCACACCACTGTACTCGCGAGTGAGCTTCTTGTACATACCGAACATGTAACCTACCTCACGGCCACCTACGCCGATGTCACCTGCTGGAACGTCGATGTCTGGACCGATGTGGCGACCCAACTCAAGCATGAAAGCCTGGCAGAAACGCATCACCTCAGCGTTGCTCTTACCACGTGGAGAGAAGTCTGAACCACCCTTACCTCCACCCATTGGGAGTGTAGTGAGTGAGTTCTTGAAAGTCTGCTCGAATGCGAGGAACTTCAGGATACCGAGGTTCACAGAGCTGTGGAAACGGATACCACCCTTGTAAGGGCCAATGGCATTGTTGTGCTGGATGCGGTAACCCATGTTGGTCTGAATCTGACCCTTGTCGTCCATCCAAGTAACGCGGAACTGATATACGCGATCTGGAATGCAGAGACGCTCGATCAAGTTCACCTTGTCGAACTCTGGGTGCTTGTTGTACTCTTCCTCGATAGTGCCGAGAACTTCTTCTACTGCCTGATGATACTCAGGTTCATTTGGAAAGCGACGCTTAAGGTCTTCCAATACTTTTTTTGCGTCCATGTGTAATGGTTTTAAAATGTTGTTGGTTTATAAGTTGAATTACTTTTGCTTCATTCTGCCCGAGAAACGTGCCTGAAAAGAGGCGTTCCGTGTCTGCGTTTTATGATTTCGGGTGCAAAGTTAGACTTTTTCTACAAAATTCACAAAAAATCTAACAAAAAAATATCTTTTTTTAAGAAAAAGTTTCAAAATTACTCAAAAACGACTAACTTTGTGGAAAAATTATAGCACCAAAACAGCAGTTTCATACAGAAATAAGAACAATTTGAAAGCTACAGAGAAAATAAAAGCACTTCGTTGCCTCATGCAACGAGAAGGCATCAGCGCCTTTATCACCCCCAGCACCGACCCACACGCTGGTGAGTATGTGCCTGAGCGATGGAAGTCACGTCGATGGCTCAGCGACTTCACTGGTTCGGCTGGCACAGCAGTCGTCACACTCGACCAAGCTGCCCTATGGACCGACTCCCGCTATTTCATCCAAGCCACTGAACAGCTGGCAGACACAGGCATCATCCTGATGAAGGAGAAGATTGAGGGCACGCCGACCATTTCTGAATGGTTAGGGGGCGTATTGCCTCAGGGAAGCGTGGTGGGTGTTGATGCGTGGGTCAACACCACCTCTGAGGTGGAAAGTCTGGAGAACGAACTGAAAGCCTACGGACTCACCCTTCGTACCGACCTCGACCCCTACGCCGAGATTTGGACTGATCGTCCAGCCATCCCTCAGAGCAAAGCCTTCATCCAAGGACTGGAGTATGCAGGCGAAAGTGCAGCCTCCAAGATTCAACGCATCCGCGAGAAGATTGGGTCACATGCCATCCTCCTTTCCAGCCTCGAAGAAGTGGCTTGGACACTCAACCTGCGAGGCGATGATGTGGCATACACGCCTTTCATCCTGGGCTATGTGCTTATCACCCCTTCCGAGACCCTATTATATATAAATAAGGAGAAGGTCACACCTGAAGTGGCTGATGAGCTGAAAGGCGAAGGAGTGAGCATTCGCGAGTACGATGATATCATCACCAACCTCCAAGCCCTCGACCTGCCCGTCTATGTGCAACCCGAAAAGACCAACTTTGCTGTCTATTCCGCCATTCAGCACCCCATCCGCAAGGAGAGTGTGGTGGAGCAGATGCTCATCTTCAAGAACGAGACCGAAATCAAGGGGTTCCGCCGTGCGATGGAGAAGGACGGAGTGGCGATGGTGAAGTGGATTAAGTGGACACTCGAGAATGTCCCCAAGGGCAACCAAACCGAACTGTCCCTTTCCAAGAAACTGGAGGAGTTCCGAGCAGAACAGCCTCTCTTCAAAGGCATCAGTTTCGAGAGCATCATGGGTTATGCCCATCATGGGGCGATTGTTCATTATGACCCCACCCCTGAGACCGACATCCCCGTCAAACCCGAAGGACTGCTGCTCATCGACTCTGGCGGCCAGTATCTTGATGGCACCACCGACATCACCCGCACCATCCCATTGGGACCTCTCACTTGGGAGATGCGTCGTGACTACACCCTCGTGCTGAAAGGTTGGATTCGCTTGGGTTCTGCCGTCTTCCCCAAGGGCACTTGTGGCACCCAACTCGATGTCCTTGCCCGTGAAGCGATGTGGAAATATGGCATCAACTACCTGCATGGGACAGGTCACGGGGTCGGACAGTTCATGTCTGTTCACGAAGCCATCGACCTCCACCAGTTCCGTATGCAATGGCGCCCCACTCCCCTGTTGCCAGGCATGACCATCACCGACGAACCTGGCATTTATATCGAGGGCAGTCATGGAGTGCGACACGAGGACACCCTCCTTGTGGTTCCTGCCACAGAGGGCATCACCTTCGGTCCCTACTACACCTTCGAGCACCTGACCCTCTGCCCCATCCTCACCTCTCCCATCTTGGTGGAGATGCTCACTGAGGAGGAACGCACCTGGTTCAACTCCTACCAACAAACCGTTTATGACCGCCTTGCCCCGCTTCTCGACGAGGAGCACCAAGCTTGGCTCAAAGACGTAACCCAACCTCTCTAAACTCTAATCTCTAAACTCTAAACCAAACATGATCGAATACATCCGAGGCATTCTCGACGAACTCACCCCCGCCCAAGCCACCATCGAAGCACATGGCGTTGGCTACCTCCTCAACATTTCCCTCAACACCTACACCGCCCTGCAAGGGAAGAGTGAGGCACGGCTCTTTGTCTATGAGTCCATCCGTGAAGACGCATGGACACTCTTTGGCTTTGCCACCAAACAGGAACGTGAACTCTTCCTCATGCTCATCAGCGTCAGTGGCGTAGGTGGCAACACAGCTCGCACTATGCTCAGCAGTTTCACCACAGCCGAACTGGCAGGTCTCATCATGGACGGCAACGAACGGATGCTCAAGACCATCAAGGGATTGGGAGCCAAGACTGCCCAGCGCATCATCGTCGAACTGCGTGATAAAGTCGTTTCCCTCGGCATTGCCGCTTCCCCCACATCTGGGAGCAACGACACCACGCCTGCCCTCAACAGCGAGGTCTATAACGAAGCCTGCGAAGCCCTCAAGATGCTCGGTTTCCCACCAGCTCCTGTTGCCAAGACCGTCAAGGCCATACTCAAGGACGAGCCTGAAGCCCCCGTCGAAAAGGTCATCAAACTCGCCCTCAAGATGCTGTAAGCCTGCACTATTTATCTATTCCAACTAGAAAGAGTAGCTCGTACCATAATCGCATGAGCTACTCTTTCTGTTTCACCCACATCTTTTTCAAAATAAAAACGAGCACGGTGAAAGATGGAGATGGAAATGGGTGAAGCAAAGAAATAAATCATCACAGAACAAAGAAATGAACATAAGACAAACACAAGTTTTAACACGAAAATAGCAAAAGTACATCAAATACTAAAAATTTTTAATAAAATGTTTTGTCTTTTCAAAAAGAAAGATGTATATTTGCAGCATGAATACAAAAAGTACAAGAAATACTAAGAAAAAAATATCCCTTAAACGGATAGCCGATATCCAATCGGGGGTATATATCAGGAATCTGCCCGTCAAAAGAGGGGTGGCATACCTGCAGGTGAAAGACCTTATGATGCCAGCCCCTGATTTAACCGCTACAAAGGTGGAATATATGCCAAAACTGGAGAAATACATGCTTCAGAGAGGCGACTTGTTGTTTGCAGGGAAAGGAGCGAACCATTTGTGCAAGGTGTTTGACCATGACATCCCAGCCATTCCTTCTACCACATTATATTATATAAGACTGCATTCCGATGTCGTCAGTCCACAATATCTCTGTTGGTATTTGAATCACCCAAAAGTTGTAGCTGCCATAAAAACGGTCCAAGTAGGCTCTGGCACGCCGCTGATACACAAACCAACATTGGAAAACTTAGAAATCATCATTCCCGACAAAGAGACGCAACAGCGAATTGTGGCACTGTCCGAACTTCAGAAAAGAGAAGAATTTCTCTTAAAGGCAATCGCCGAGAAACGAGTCCAAATCACCAATCAAATACTTATTAACGAATTAAACAAATAACAAATATGGAGACCCAAAAGATTAGCCAAGAAGACATCAACCGTACGGTATGGAAAGCATGCGACACCTTCCGAGGCGTGATTGATCCCGGCCAATACAAGGACTACATCCTTACGATGCTATTCCTGAAGTATGTGAGTGATGTATATAAGTCTAAGCAGAATGACTATCTTGTCAAGTATGAAGGCAACAGGGAACGTGCTGAACGTGCCATGCGGTATGAGCGTTTTGTGGTTCCTCAAAGGAGTTCTTTTGACTTTCTCTATGACAACAGGAACGCAACCAACATCGGCGAATTGATTGACGAGGCGCTGGCGGACCTTGAGGATGCCAACCGTGAGAAGATGAGCAGCGAGGATGGTAGCAGTATTTTCCGCAACATTAGTTTCAATAGTGCCAACCTAGGAGAATCTAAAGAAAAGAATGCCCGTTTGAGAAACCTGTTACAAGACTTCCGCGGATTGGACTTGGATGAGTCACATTTAGAGAACAACGACATTATTGGCGATGCCTATATGTATCTTGTTTCCACTTTTGCAGGGGAGGCAGGCAAAAAGGCGGGAGATTTCTTCACGCCAGCAGAGGTTTCGACCCTTTTGGCCAAACTGACGAAGAGTAAGCCAGGAGCCCGCATCTGTGACATCACCTGTGGCTCAGGTTCTTTGCTCATCAAAGCGGGTAAAGAAGTGGGCAACAACAACTTCTCACTTTATGGGCAAGAGGTGAATGGCAGCACATGGGCACTTGCCATGATGAACATGTTCTTGCACAGTTTCGACAATGCTGTTATCCGTTGGGGCGACACGTTGCGCAACCCCAAGTTGAAGATCAATGACAAACTCATGAAATTTGACACTGTGGTAGCCAACCCACCCTTCTCCCTCGACAAATGGGGAGCAGAGGAAGCTGCCAACGATCCCTATAATCGTTTCTGGCGAGGTATCCCTCCCAAGAGTAAGGGCGACTGGGCTTTTATCAGTCACATGTTGGAGGTGGCAGATGATAACACCGGTAAGGTTGGTGTCATCATTCCTCATGGTGTCCTCTTCCGTGGAGGCAGCGAGGGCAAGATACGTCAGTACATCTTAGAAAACGAGCATACTCTGGAAGCGGTTATTGGCCTGCCTGCCAACCTGTTCTATGGTACTGGCATCCCTGCTGCTATTGCCATCTTCCGGAAAGGTCGCAACTCAGAAAACGTGTTGTTCATTGATGCCAGTCGTGAGTATGAGAATGGTAAGAACCAGAACAAACTGCGTCCGCAGGATATAGACCATATCGTTACAACTTATCGTAAGTTCGTGGATGGTGAGTTGACCCCAGGTGTAGCCGAAGACAAATACGCCTTTGTGGCTACTCCTGATGATATCCGTGAGAATGACTTCAACCTCAATATCCCCCGTTATGTAGATACTTACGAGGAAGAAGCTGAGATAGACATCCCTGCCGTTCAAAAGGAGATAGAGCTGTTAGAAACAGAACTTGCAGAAGTACAAACTAAAATGAAAGAGTATTTAAAGCAATTAGGATATTAACATCATGATTACAGAACAAGACTTATTCAATATTGTTGGCAACAAGATTGCCAATGAAATTCAGAAATCTATTATTAGGAATAATTGCCCTCCGCACATTGCAGACCAAATCTGTAATGCCATTGACTTAAATGAACGTGCAGAGAATTTTCAACGATTCTTGAACGAATGGCTGGAATATCAAAACAAGCAACAGCAAATAGTTCAATCATTCCTACAGCAATATTACAATAGATGACCAGCAAAGACAAACATATACCACAAGGCTATAAAGACTCTCCACTTGGCATCATTCCTAAGGAATGGGAAGTGAAGAGGTTGGGGGATTTGTGTCATGATATTTTTTCTGGAAGGAATAAAGGTAGGACAGAATCAGGGAAATATCCAGTCTATGGTTCTACTGGTATTATTGGAATGACAAACAATTACCAATATGAGGGAAAGAAGATCCTTGTTGCGCGTGTCGGTGCTCATGCAGGACTTGTAAGCATGGCATGTGGAAAATACGATGTCTCAGACAACACTATTATTGTTGAGAACGAAGAACGCTCTTCTACATATTTTATATATCAACAATTAATAGCCGCTAATCTAAATAAGATGATATTTGGCTTTGGGCAACCCCTAATAACGGCAGGGATGCTGAAAAGATTGCAAGTTGTCTATCCATCTATAGAAGAACAAAGCCAAATAAGCCATGTCCTTCAACTTTGGGATACTGCCATAGAGAAGCAATCTAAATTGATAGAGAGACTCACATTGCGCAAACGTGCATTGATGCAGCAACTCCTCACAGGCAAAAAACGCCTGCCAGGTTTTACAGGTGAGTGGGACTTTCATCGAATAAAAGACCATTTCCAATTGATTCATGACAAAAATGACGGAAAGTGGCATCTTCCTATGACCATTTCTGCAAAAAAAGGACTTGTTTCACAAAAAGATAAATTTGATAGAGTCGTAGCAGGTAATAGCCTTGAAAAATATACGCTCCTAAAGAAAGGTGATTTTGCATATAACAAGGGGAACTCGAATCTATATGAGATGGGGTGTATATACCGTCTAACTGAAGAATCTGCTGTTGTTCCTTTTGTTTATATATGCTTTAGAGTGGTTGACAGTACTTGTTGTGAGTTCTACAAACATTTCTTTATCAATCATGGACTTGATCCACAACTAAAACGAATCATCACATCTGGAGCACGAGGTGATGGATTATTGAACGTTAATCCCGAAGACTTTATATCACTAAAAGTACCATATCCAAACATAGAAGAACAAAATGGAATTGCAAACATCTTAAATGATGCAGACAAAGAAATAGAACTCGCAAAAGAGAAGCTAACAAGCCTTCAATCTCAGAAGCGAGGCTTAATGCAGCAATTATTAATAGGTAAAAAACGAATACAACAAATAAAACAATAGGAGGGTTAATTATGTCAAAAAAGAAACCAACAGTAGCATTAATATACGACTTTGATGGAACATTGTCTCCTGGGAACATGCAAGAATTCGGATTTATTCAAGCTATCGGAAAGGACAATGATGAGTTTTGGAGAAAAAACAGAGAATTGTCCCAGAACAACGATGCGAATGGGATTCTTTGTTACATGTACCTCATGATGCAAGCAGCAAAAGTCAATGATATTTCTCTAAAAAAGGAATCTTTCAAGAAATTCGGCGCAGACGTGGAATTGTTTGAGGGCGTCACGGAATGGTTTTCATTCATCAATAAATATGGAGCGGAGATCGGCTTGGACATAAAACATTACATAAACTCTTCCGGGCTCAAAGAGATGATTGAGGGGACACCTATTGCTAAAGAATTCGAGAACATATATGCTTGTTCTTTTCTATACGATGTGGACGGGGTTGCATATTGGCCTGCTGTTGCTGTAGATTATACGGCCAAAACACAATTCCTTTTCAAAATCAACAAAGGCATCAAAGAGGTGAGCGACAATCAAAAAATCAATGAATATGTTCCAGAAGAAGAACGTCCTATCCCTTTTGAAAACATGATTTATTTTGGAGATGGAGAAACAGACATCCCTTGCATGAAGATGGTAAAGGAACATGGCGGGCATTCCATTGCTGTATATGGAGACAACAAGAAAAAAGCCACAGCTTATAAACTAATCAAAGAAAACAGGGTGAATTTTGTGTGTAAAGCGGATTATCGTGAAGGCAAAGATATTCATGCTGTAGTTAAAAGGATTCTTGACAAAATAAAGTCTGACATTGAATTCAAACGCTTACTTAATGTTCACATCAAACAGGCAAATAAATAAAAGAAACTTTATATAGACCTAGATAATATGACACTACCCGTAAACATTGAGTCGCTGATTGACGGAAGAGTCGTTGAGTGCGACAGAATAGAGTTTAAGAAAGGATGGAATCCTGATGCCATTTATCGAACAATTTGTGCTTTTGCCAATGACTTCGAAGACACCAGTGGCGGATATATCGTTGTGGGTGCCGAAGAAGAAAACGGCAGAGCCAAACGCCCCGTTTGTGGCGTGAATATTGACGAATTAGATGCTATCCAGAAGTCTATGATTGGTTTTAACAACCTAATACAGCCCTATTATCAACCAAGAACTGCCATAGAAGATGTAGATGGTAAAAAAGTATTTGTAATCTGGGCTACAGCTGGTGACCGTAGGCCGTACAAAGTGCCTGATCAAGTGACTGCCAAGCACAAGGATTACAACTACTATATCCGTTATAACTCCAGTTCTATCGTTGCCAAGGGGAATTATGAAATAGAGCTGATGAATATGGCAAATCGTGTACCTTTCGACGACAGAGGGAATATATCTGCCACAATTAGCGATGTTTCCTTGTTGTTAATAAGAGATTTTCTAACACAAACAGGAAGTAAATTGGTTAGCCAACTTGAGACCAGCACCCCACTCCAAATACTTAGGCAAATGGACTTAGTTGAAGGGCCTAATGAAAATGTCAGAGTGAAGAATATAGCCTTGATGTTATTCTCTTTTCAACCTGAGAAATTCTTTCCAAATACTCAAGTAGATATTGTCATCTATCCCAAAGGTAAAGATGCTGATCCTGATAATTTCATAGAGATAGATCCCATAAAGGGACCTGTACATCAGATTATTAAAAGGACACTTGACTATATAAAAACAATGGTTATTCGCCAAAAAGTTACTAAGGTCTCAACCAAAGCCGAGGCTGATAGGACATATAACTACCCCTATCAGGCATTAGAAGAGATCATTGTAAATGCCTTATATCATCGTTCGTATCAAGAACGTGAGCCTGTGGAAATTTCTATTATGCCAGAACAAATAGAGGTTGTTAGTTATAATGGGGCTGATAGAAGTATCAAACTTGAAGACCTACGTGCTGGTAAACGAATTCATGCGAGAAGATATAGAAACAGGAGATTGGGGGATTTTCTAAAAGAGTTGGATTTAACAGAAGGTCGTGGTACAGGTATTCCAACCGTCAAAAAAGAATTGGAGAAGAATGGTTCTGGAGATGCATCTTATGAATCTGATGAGGATAGGACCTATTTCTATGTTTCTGTTCCATGTCATAAAGATTTTGTATGTAAAGAATTGACTATTGATGAGGATGGACACATCCGTGAACGAAAACTTACTGCAACAACTGCTGTTGGTATCCGAAAACAGATATATGATTTAATTGAGAGTAACACTCATATTACTCGACGTGAATTGTCTGATACAATTGGCATCAATCAGTCTGCAATACAAAAGCATATTGAGATTCTGATAAATAATGGTAATATTGAAAGGAAAGGTCGCACACGTGGTAGTTATTTCGTTATTTTAAAGAAATTATAATCATAGGTGGTCAAATAGGTGGTCAAATAAGTGGTCAAATAGGTGGTCAAATAGGTGGTCAAATAGGTGGTCAAACAGGTGGTCAAACAGGTGGTCAAATATGAATAGAATATCATTTAAGGAAAACGATATTAGCCAGAGGCCGGCTATAGAGTTGTTACAGAAATTGGGATATCAATATATCTCGCCAGATGAGGCTTTGGCTATGCGAGGTGGCAAAACTTCCAACGTGTTATTGGAGGAAGTGTTGAGGCGACAGCTTCGAGAACTGAACTCCATTAAAATAGGTTCGCGTAAAGAAGCACGTTTTTCAGAACAGAACATCGAGAATGGTGTAATCGCCATGAGGAATGTGCCTATGGAGGGTGGCTATCTCAGTGGTAATGAGGCTGTCTATAATATGCTGACATTGGGCAAGGCTTTTGAACAGAGCATTGATGGTGACAAGAAAAGTTACACGATGCGGTATATTGATTGGGAATACCCAGAGAACAATGTCTATCATGTGACAGAAGAGTTTGCCGTTACCCGTACTGGCTCCTCAGACACCTACCGCCCAGATATCGTATTGTTCGTGAATGGTATTCCTTTGGTAGTTATCGAATGTAAAAGACCAGACATTCAGGGAGCAGAGGAACAGGCGATTTCCCAACATTTACGCAACCAGCAAGATGACGGTATTAGGGGATTATACGTATATAGTGCTTTGCTATTAGCAATCGGCAACAATTTTGGTAGTTATGCCACAACGAGTGCTGCACCAAAATTCTGGTGTAAGTGGCATGAAATGTTCACTAACAAGGAGGAAGAACTGGCGTATCAGAAACAGCTCTTAGATGTTGTCAATAAAGATTGTGAAGAAGTACGTACACCAACCCCGCAAGATGAATACATTTATAACCTTTGTCGCCCTCAACGTTTGTTGGAATTGACTTACCACTTTACCATCTATGATGCCGGTATCAAAAAACTGGCACGCTATCAACAATATTTCACAGTGAAGGAAACAACAGAGCGTGTGAAACGAATTGAGGCTGGCAAGCGTAATGGGGGTGTGGTATGGCATACACAAGGAAGTGGAAAATCGTTGACTATGGTAATGTTAGCGCAAAAGATTGCTACTGTGATACAGAATCCACGCATTGTGTTAGTGACCGACCGCACAGATCTGGATGCACAAATCACGAAAACTTTCCGTAAATGTGGAAGGGACGTAGAGAATGCCACAACAGGCATCAGATTGGTAGAGTTATTGGAAAGTAACACTGATTCTGTTATTACTACTGTCATCAACAAGTTTGCAACAGCCATCAAAAAAATCAAACAGCCATTGACAGACCCTAACATCTTTATTCTAATTGACGAAGCGCACCGCAGTCAATATAAAGAATTAGCCATACAGATGAGCCGCGTGTTACCTAATGCATGTAAGATTGCTTTCACTGGTACCCCCCTAATGAAAAGGGACAAAAATACAGCTCGCACCTTTGGTGGTATCATTAAACCAATTTATACAGTAAGGCAAGCGGTTGAGGATCATGCCGTCGTGCCTCTACTTTACGAAGGGCGTATCGTACCACAGTTTGTTTCAGAAGGTCCCATCGACAGTTTCTTCAACCGTGTTTGCGAGGATTTGACAGAAGAACAATCCGTAGACCTCAAGAAAAAGTTTTCCCGTACAGACATCATCAATCAAACTGAACAACGCATATACTCAATAGCAACCGATATCTCGAACCATTACGTTGACAACTGGAAAGGCACTGGTTTCAAAGCCATGCTGGTCACGCCCAAGAAACGGGTTGCCATTCTTTACAAAAAATATCTGGATGAGATTGGCAAAGTCACCGCTGAGGTGTTAATTACGGCACCAGATGACCGCGAAGGAGAAGAAACTGCGTATGGGAAAACGCCCGAAGAGGTAAAAGCATTCTGGAAACAGATGATGGACGAGCATGGAACGCCTCTTAAATATCAGGAGAATCTAATTTCCAGATACAAAGGGAATAAAGAGCCAGAGATTATGATTGTAGTGGATAAACTATTGACAGGGTTTGATGAACCTAAAGTTGCCGTCATGTACCTTGACCGCCATCTAACCGGACACACACTATTGCAAGCGGTTGCGCGTGTCAATCGTAACTGCGAGGACAAAAACTACGGTTATATCATTGACTATTATGGTGTCTTAGCAGAACTAGATGATGCTTTAAGCATCTACTCTGAATATGACGAAGAAGATCGCGAGGTGTTCCGCGAGACACTGATTCCTGTCGGTGACAAAATTGCAGACTTGCCACAAAAAAATGCTGATTTGTGGGAATTGTTCAAAACAATTCCTAATAAAAGAGATTTGGAGGCATATGCACAATCTCTACGCATGGAAGATAGACGACATGAGTTTTATGACCGCTTAACGGCTTTCTCATCAATTCTTCAATTAGCTCTTTCCACAAAAGAATTCCACGAGAACACGGATGAACGTACTATTGTACAATACAAAGAGGATCTGAGAATGTTCACAAAACTTCGAACCTCCGTACAATTGCGCTATTCTGACACAATCGATTATAAGAAATATGAGACAAGAATAGAAAAACTTATCAATCGTCATGTTCAAAGTGATGAGGCAAAGATTATCACTCAATTGGTAAACATCTTCGATACTGAGAAATTCCAAAAAGAAGTGGACAACATCGTAGGTACTGCTGCCAAGGCCGACACGATTGCTTCCCGTACTGCCAAATACATCAAAGAGAATATGGATTCTGACCCTGCTTTCTATAAAAAATTCTCACAACTAATTAGAGAAACCATTGAGGCATACGAACAGGGAAGGCTCAATGACAACAAGTACCTGGAACAGATATTGAAAATAAAAAACGATGTGCTCAATCATACAGACAGTGAACTTCCCACATCACTAAAGCACAACAATGCTGCAAAGGCTTATTATGGTATTATATTGGAGAACTTTACACGTTTATTTGGCAACAAAGCTGTTAAAGAGATGGCACTTGATACAGCAAAAGCATTCGACCAAATTATTCGTAATACTGTGATGGTTGAAGATGCTGTTATGGTGGATTGGGTCTCAAAAAATGATGTAATAGGGAAAATGAAGATAGACATGGAGGACGAACTCATAGACAATCTGAGAAAGAAATATGGGCTCGACTTTTCATATGAAGACATGGACATTATCATTGACAACTGTGTAGAAGTAGCAAAAATATGGATCAAATAAAAAGAGATCATATCCTGTATGGCTCAACAACTATAGCATACGATATTGAGTTTGTAGAAAGGAAAACGCTTGGTATATGCGTGAATCCTGATGGTTCAGTCTTTCTGAAAGCACCGAAAGATTCAACATTAGAGAAGATTCAACAGAAAGTACATAAAAGGGCTGCATGGATTCTAAAACAAAAGCGCTATTTCGAATCATTTGGCATGCCTACAACGCAACGTCAATATATTAGCGGAGAGTCACATCTATATTTGGGACGTCAATATATGCTAAAAGTAACAAAGGGAGAAATCAATGATGTCCACTATCGAAATAACATCATCGAGATAGAATGCAGACACCGAAAAGATGCAGGAGTTCTGTTACAAGCCTGGTACCACAAACGTGCCAATATCAAATTCCAAGAATACGCAACCCCCATCATTAAACGGTTCACAGCATATCAAGTAATGCCTAAAAGCATCACTATCAAGAAGATGGACAAGCGATGGGGATATTGTACAGAAGACGGACACATCACATTAAATCACAGACTCATTTGTGCACCAAGATGTTGTATTGAATATGTAATTACTCATGAGATGTGCCATCTTATCCATCGAAATCACAATAAAGAATTTTACGCATTACTTTCTCAGGAAATGCCTCATTGGGAAAAATGGAAAATGAAATTAGAAAGACTTATGATGTAAACAGCTATCACATACTATCAATATGAAACGTGGCTCGCACTTATCGTACGAACCACGCTTTTATGCTTTACTATTTCCTATACTCCAACTTACCGTTGACATAGCTCTTCAGCTTTCGCCAGTCTTCGGGCATCCAGAGTTCCCCTTTTGTGGTGAGGAAGAGAATGTGGTAGCCATCTGAATCTTGTACCCATTTGAGGTTATATTCAGCACTGCCCTCATAACTGAGACCCCAAAGGAGATCACCTGGGTTCAGCACAGGAATGCGCGTGGTGAAATCATATTCGTATGGCTGTTCTGGATGGCGGTTGATGTAGTCGTATGTCAACGAGTCAAGCTGATGGTATAGCGTTTCCGTCTCTTTCTCATACTGCTTGGGGATGAAATAGTAGGTGCCCGTTGTCAATCCCGTGTGATCATTATCACCATACGAGCTGAATCTCGTGTTCTTGAAACAGAGATTTCCCCCATTTTGGGTTCCAGCCACGTTGTCATCAAATCCCTTGTCGTGTCGCCAATAGACAGGATAGATCTTCACGCCCTTCAGTTTCTTCACGGGCTTCAGGGCAGGTTGAATCAGTGCTTCGAAGGCAGCGATGTCAAAGGGCTTCATTTCGTCGTACGTAATGTCGCTGGGTTCATCGCACCAATGCACATAGTTGCCAAACATGATGTCACCCTTGCGTTGTGCATCGTAGTGTTTATAATAGTCGAAACTGGCAACTTCGCGAGCATTGGAAAAAAACACATTATTTTTGATACGAGTGGTGTGGAGTGAATCATCCTCCTGACGGAATGCCAAAGAGTACTTGATGGTGTCGGTGGCCTCTTTGTGGTACTCATACATATAGCTTTCCGCAGCCTGCTTGCCCAACAGGGCGAAGGTGACACGAATGGAATCAACGGCACGCTCCAACTTCTGCGTGCGGGCGGAAAAGATGCTGTCTTGCTTACTGAGCACATGCTGTCTCACTTCCTCACTCACTTCTTGACTGAAAAAAGGTTGCATCGTGTTCTCGGAGAAAATAGCACGAAAAGTATGTCTGATACTCTCTTTTCCTTGCGAGTTCGACTGTGTGTGATTGACTCCACGACCCTGTTGACGGAAATAATCTTCCAGCTGAAGGAGCCGTTCATTAGGTTTTTGTCCCTGTGCTGTCAGGCACAATGCCACCAGCAACATGCATGTGAATAAATTTTTCATTGTTCTTTTTATTTTTTGTTATTATTTTGCCACCATTGCCACCTCCTGCTGCAAGCGTTCTCCACGCGAGCGGATGTCACGCATCTGATTCATCACATAGGCATAAGGATCTTCGATGACTGGTTCATACGCTGGCTCTTGAGTCATCGCCATCAACTCTTCCTCTACAGGGTCAACAGGCAATTCCTGCACACCCACCTCTTCTTCCACTTCTTGCTTCTTCACCACTTTTGCAACCCTCTGTTTCCGAGGAACCACTTCCTGCACCATCTTCGGCTCTTCCACCATCGCCACAGTCTTCTGCTCCACCTCCACAAGCTTCTTCACTATGATTTCCTTTTTAGGGGGATTCTGCTCTGCCACAACCGATTGGGGAGTCTCTTCCGTCATCTTCTGCCAGAAATGGAAGGTCAACAGTAACAGTACGCTTGCAGCCACAGCCGAAACCACATACAGCCAAATGCGACGTTTGGGTTGCTCGTCCTTCTGCTCCATGCGCTGCATCAGTCGGGCATTCAAATCACTCGGCATCGACGGCAGTTTCTGTTCGCGTCGGTTGACGGCTTCGCGCAACACGTTATCGCGCTCCAGCAGGGTATTCATATCTTTCTCGTTCATAGTGTCAACGTTTTTGCATGATTTTATATAGTTTCTTTCTGATTCGACATAGTTGTGAGGCAACGGTCGTAGGAATGGAATCCGTGATGTAAGCAATTTCCTTCATGCTCAGATGGTCGAAATAATACATCGAGAGCAGGTTTTGTTCATGAGGAGGCAACTGTTCCATCGCCTGTTCCATCCGTTCAATGTTTTGCTCATCATACTGTCCATCCCCTTCATCCTCCACATCCTCCAAGTCCCCCTCGTGATCATCTATATAGACAAACATCGGCGTCTTCCTCCTCACGAAATTCAAAGATTCGTTGTAGGCGATGCGTCCCAACCAAGTGGCCAGCGTAGCTTGATTCTCATCGTAGGTGCCAATATTGCTGAACGCCTTGACAAACACATCCTGATAGACCTCCTCGGCATCCTCCCTTCGCTCCACGATTCTGGTCACCAGTCGGAACACCATCTGTCCGTACAGCGTCAGCAACCGTTCTTGTGCCGTCCGTTTCTGCCTGACCAAATCTGGAATGAGTTTCTTTATTTCTTTGTCCATTTTGATTGTTTTCTACACAAATGTACACACAATATTCCAAAACATTGCAAGAATCCTAAAAAAAATGTGTGTAACTTTGCCCCCGAAATGTTAAAAATGCGGCTTTCATGTAAAAAAGTTGCTCTTTCGATTATATATTTTGTGGGAAAGTGGTAATAAAGAGGTAGAGTCCCAGTTTAGTAAGGGATCCACTTCATGCTTACTAGGCTGTCCACAAAATTTCTAAAGTTTAGAATTATTTTTTGAAAGTTTCAAAAAACTTTTTGCAACTTTCAAAATATATTTTGCAACTTTCAAAATTTTGTGTGTACGAAGGGAAGATGGAAATGGAAGAGAGAAGGATGGGATGGCTCTTGTGTCATGTGTTACATAAACTTTCAAATTTGAAACATGACGAAGGTGAGGGGATGTTGTTCGCTGAGGGATGAAGATGAAAGGGGATTTTCTTGCAAACATTTGGAAAAGAAGGGATTACAGGAATCATGTAAAATTTTTGTAAATTTTTCTGAGGCTCCGTCTGAAAATGTAAAATTTTTGTAAACTCATTTTCTTGGTGTTTTGAGGACGAAAGGCGTACCTTTGCAGCAAAAAAGTGTGAACATGAATAGAGTACTTCTCATCGCCCTTCTGCTCGTATGTGTGACGAGCCAAACACAAGCCCAATTCACCTTGACGACAAAGAAGGTGGACATCGAGGCACAGTCGTTCATCCATCCTTGGTCAACACTGTCATTCGACAAGGCCACCAAGTATCATGGGGATTATTACTGCCATTTCACAGAACACATCAGTGATCCCAACCTCATGATTGGCTGCGACCATATCTTTTGCGTTGCTCCTGACGGAAAGAAAATGCAACGAGTATCCAAGTCAGAAACGACCCGTCTGGGAAGGTATGACGAAATGGTGGTGCGCCATGATTCCTTGCTAATGATCTCAAGCCAATCATACGACACACCCCGTTATATTGAGAACGGTGTCCTTCGCGACTTGAAGCGTCCATCGGATGGAACGGTTTACGAAGATGACGACTTCATTGTCAAATACACCGATGAAGGAGAATGGGGCGATTATCTCAGTTTCATAGAGCGAAAAAACGGCAAGGAACACCTGTACCGTACCATGAGGGCCTCTACACGCATCTTGAAACGTCCTGATGGCTATTACCTGCTTTCGCCTTATCAGGTGCTCCGCATCGTTGACCCACGACAAGGGAAAGAGCAGAAAATCATTGACTGCCGAGACCTCCCTTCCTCCCAACCAGAGGTGCTGCACGACATCACCAACGGTCGCTATACCTCCACTCATTTGCTGCCAGGAGAGCGCATTGACACCACCTATCAGGCGATGTTCATCCACAAGGGACAGATACACCTTTTGGTCAGTACGCCAGAAGACACCTACATTGGCCTTTTCACAGGCACAGGTGTGGTGCCTCAATATAAATTTGGAAAGCCACTCGGAAAAATGCGCCACGTAGCACGAGGACAGAACCAGAGCGATGACGCTGCTTTGTGTGTCGGCTTTGACAGACCTGTCATTGTGGACATTCATGGTGACAGCATTGACATGCTGGAGTTCGACCTCCACCTGCCTGAACCCAAATATGTGGGTGATACAGGTTTTGCAAAGACCATCCGCTTCTTGACTGAACATTTTGATAACCTCCGCATGCCTAACGTGCAAGTGTTGGAACGAGACAAGGGAGGTATCAGCACCAACATCACGAACATCAATGCATGGCTGAACGAATCTGTCATCAGCGCGAAAGACCGAATGGTGTTCTACACCCTTGCCGATTCCCTTGTCACACTCGAAACCATCTATCACTACAATCGTGCCTCTTTGTATGTTGACCAAGTGGACATCCATTTCATCCCGACACAGCATCTGCTCCAAAGAAATCTTCATAACCACTCCTCTGACCCCCTGAACAAAGAAGAAGTGAGAAAAGAAATCTTTGAAACTATCTCCAAAGCGCTGGATTCAAAACCTCTTGGCAGTACGTGGACAACGTCCAACATGACCATCTCCTACTATGACCCTTTATATGTGTCCATCAAAAAGAAAAAGTGAAAATAAATACGATTATATTTTGTATTTCGCTCGGTTTGCACTACCGTTGAGCTGCGCTCGAAGGTACTCACGCTCGGAAAAACTCAAATTAATTTGGTTTTTCTCTCGCTTAATCGTACCTTTGTCCCCACAAAAGGGAGATGTATGAAAAAAATTCTGATTTTATTGATTACGTTGATGGTGGCGGGCACGGTGTGGTGCCAGGATGCCGAGCCGGAAAGGAAGAAGGTGGCAGTGGTGCTGAGTGGTGGTGGTGCCAAGGGTATGGCGCATATCGGTGCGCTGAAAGTGATTGAACGGGCAGGCATCCCTGTGGATTTCGTCACGGGCACCAGCATGGGCAGCATCGTGGGTGGACTCTATTCGATTGGGTACAACGCCAATATCCTCGATTCGTTGGTGCGCACCATCGACTGGAACTATACCCTCTCCGACCGTGAGGATATGAGTCAGCAGAGTCTGCGTGACCGTGAGAAGCAGAACACCTACGCTTTCTCGCGAGGGTTCACGTTGGGCAAGAGCAACAGCAATGACGGAGGTCTCATCAAGGGGCAGAACCTGGCACAGCTATTCCAGAAGCTCTGCTTGGGTTATACGGACTCGTTGGATTTCGATACGCTCCCCATTCCCTTTGCGTGTGTGGCGACCGACATCATTGACAATACGGAACATGATTTCCATGCAGGTCGTCTGCCACAGGCGATGCGTGCCTCGATGGCCATTCC
>JAGAAZ010000171.1 GCA_017614895.1 Bacteroidaceae bacterium
GGATGTAGTTCTGCAGGAGGGCAAGGAACACCTTCTTGTCTGTGGCGACATCGATGTCACGGTATTGTTTCTCGACATATTCCTGGAAGTCATCCTCACGAGGACGCATCACGTTGCGCAACACGAAACTGAAGATGTCGCTTCCGCTATAGAAAGACTCTATCGACAGGTTGCGAGCATAGAGGGTTTCATAGTTCACCTCGTAGAAACCTTGCAAGGCTTCGAGCACACCCAGATAGCGACCCCGAGTCAACGTATCCTCTTCCACCCAATCCATCAACTCCTTCTCCAACTGCTGTTTCTCTTCAATCACCTTCAGATTGTCGAGGGCTGTGTTCTGCCCCAACGAGAACTTCCAATAGTTGGAACTGCTGGCATACTTGGACGCATACATGATGCGCAGGGCATCGCTCTGCTTCATCGCCTCATCGAGAATGGCAAGCTTCACGCCTCGTACCTGATAACGCACATCATTGATGGTGCGCATCGTGCTTTCGATGCCGTAGGAGGAAAGATAACGATCCGTACTGCCTGGATAACCCAAGGTCATCGCATAGGAACCATCATGGTAGCCCTGTGTGCTGACATGAGCGAATTTGCGGGGATGATAAGGCACGTTGTCCTTGCTGTATTCAGCAGGATTATTGTCCTTGTCGGCATAGATGCGGAAGACGCTGAAGTCGCAGGTCTGACGAGGCCACATCCAGTTGTCGGTTTCGCCTCCGTACTTGCCTAAGCACTGAGGAGGAGCATACACCAGACGCACATCATCATAACGCTGATAGACAGACAGATAGTACTTGCTGCCCTTATAGAAAGCATTCACTTCGCTCTCGATACCCTTGCCGCTATAATCCACCATCTCCACCAGTTTCTGCGATACAGCATCGATGATGGAATCTGCCTGATAGGCAGTAGCTTCCTCGGGGATGGCACCTAACAGGAGGTCTGTCACATCAACGGTCTTGATGTGGAAGAGCACATAAAGATCCTCGTTCGGCAATTCCTCTTCAAAAGACTTGGCGAAGAACCCGTTTTTCAGATAATCGTGCTTGGGGGTTGAATGATCCTGAATGGAGCCAAAACCGCAATGATGATTGGTGAACATCAAACCATCAGGGCTGACCACCACACCCGAGCAAAAGCCACCCAACTGCACAATGGCATCATTCAGCGATGGTCTCTCCGTACTGTAAAGCTGTTCTGGAGTCAGTTCCAAGCCCAAACTGCGCAGGATGGAATCTGTCTTCGCTGAAAAATTGCCCATCACCCACATACCCTCATCAGCCTTCGCTGTGAGGCAGAGGATGGATAACAAAAGAAATGCGATTCGTTTCATATCAATAGGTTATTTCTTGAACTTCTTTCCAATCACAGGCAGGCTGTGCAGGGGTAAGTCCTTGTGGATAATCTCGAGAAGGAAGAGCACGATGAGAATTGAGTTAATCAGCAAACGAAGCCATACAGGCCAAGTGTCGGGCAAGAAAATCATCGCCACAAAGAGGGCAGCCGCTAACAGAATATAAGTGAAGATGCCCTTGAGGTCGTACTGGATGGGGTTGAGTCGCTGCCCCACGAAGTAGCTGAGGGTCATAGCGGTGGCATAGCCCGCAAAACCTCCCCAGGCACAAGCCATATAGCCATACTTGGGAATGAAGACGACATTGATGGTGACCAGCACGGCACAACCCGTCAAGGAGAACCAAGCTCCCCAGATGGTCTTGTCAATGAGTTTATACCAGAAGGAAAGGTTGAAATAGATGCCCATCATGATTTCTGCCGCCATCACGATAGGAACCGTGACGAGTCCTTCACGATATTCCTCTCCAATGATGTGCTTGAGGATGTCCATATATCCCATCACACAGAGGAAAGCAAAGAGCGTGAAGATGATGAAATACTTCATCGCCACCGCATAGTACTCCTTGCTGTCCTTGTCTTTGGCTTTGGAGAAGACGATAGGTTCGTAAGCATAACGGAACGCCTGGGTAATCATCGCCATAATCATCGCCACTTTCACACAGGCGCCATACACACCTAATTGTGCTTTGGCATCAGCCTCGCTGCACACCAACGGGAAGATGATTTTATCAACGGTTTGGTTGAGCACACCTGCAATCGCCAAGACGAGAATAGGCCAAGAATAACTCAGCATGCGCTTCAGCAAAGCGAAGTCGAATTGCCACTTCACCTTGAAGAAATCGGGGATGAAGAAGAAGGAGATGAGACCCGTACACCACAGGTTGATACAGAAGACGTAGAATACCTCCGTCTTGCCCAACACCACGAAATAGAGGACATTCAAGCCGATGTTGAGCAGGATGAACAACATCTTCAGCGAAGCGAACTTGATGGGACGCTTCTGGAATCGCAAATAACTGAACGGCATCGCCTGAATGGAATCAAGCACCACCACCGTTGCCATCATCAGGAGGTATTCGGGGTGTTCCGCATAGCCCAGCGATTCGCTGATAGGTGTGATGAAACCAAAGACAGAACCCAGGAAGAGGACAGAAAGCACACTCACCACCGTGATGGCAGTAGAGAACACCGTATCAGGTTTCTCACCCTCCTTGTTGGCAAAGCGGAAAAGGGTGGTCTCCATACCAAAAGTGAGAATCGCCAACGCCAATGCCGTATAGGCATAGATGTTCACACTCACA
>JAGAAZ010000172.1 GCA_017614895.1 Bacteroidaceae bacterium
AGAGGCAGGATGCTTGGCATCTGGGAAGTAGTGGGTGAATTCGTAGAAGGGTTTGAAGTTTTTGCCCAACAAAACGGTGTCGGCATCTGTGAAATCGTGACGGATGACCTTCATCTTCTCGTTGGTCTGGAAGTCGTACACGATGGTGGTGGCACCTTCCAGCGAATTCACGTAGTACTTGGTGGCATTGGGATGCATGTTCACCGACTTGGGGGAATTGATGTCCTTGTCGGCAGTGGCTGTCTCCGTTGGAGCATAGTACTGCTTCTTGCCAATCAGTTTGATGCTGAACGTGCTGTCGCTGTTATAAGCGGTTGTCCCAATGGTGGGGTGCACAATCTTTGCCACCTGCGCATAGCTCCCCAGTCCCCAAAGGGGGAGGGCTAACGCGATGAGTATTTTAATTGTCATTCTGTTCATACACGATTCCTCTCTAAACTCTAAACCCTAAACTCTAAACTATTTATACGTCACTTTGAAGATGTCCACAGCATTGCCACCCCCTTTGCCAGAGTGTCCTTGAGCAGTGGTGAATACAAACCTGCCGTCCTTGGACACATCCAATCCTACAGGATAACTGTCAGCAGGAATGCTGGTGACCACTTTCATCGTGTTGGCATCCACCACATAGAGGGCACTGGCATTGTTGCATGCTGCGAAGATGTATTTGCCTGAAGGAGAAAGCTCGATGGTTCGGGCACCAGCTCCGACTTTGCAGTTCACCCAACCTGTCACTGTGCCTTTCTTGTTCTGCATCTTTGGAATGGCATCGAGCACAGTCTTGAGGGCAATCTTCTGCACATAACCAGCGCCGTTGATGCTGAGGTACAGGTAACCGTTCTTCAACACCAAGTGACGCACATTTGCCATCATGCCCTGCAAACGTCCCAGATACTCCGACTTCTGCAAGTCAATCACGGCAATGCCGCCACCGCCACCCATGCAACCAACGAGCAAGTAGTGATTGTCGGGCGTGAACACCGTTCCACGCAGGGCATAGCCACTGCCTGCATCACGGTTCACAGAACTGGTGAGGCTATAGTTCAGTTTCAACTGATAATCCACAATGTGGCAGGCTTTGTGCTTCCACTGTTTGGGGTCAGTGCTACTGATGTCGATGATGCCCACTGTGTTATTGCCCCAATGAGAAATAGCCACATACTTGCCGTCTGGCGAGGTGGCAATCATCTTGGGCAGGGGACCTGTCTCCATCAGACGGATAATCTTGTCGGTCTGGGTGTCGATGATCGCAACAGCCGAAGGGTCTTGGGCATTGATGTCGTAAGAACGTCGGTAGTAGGGCACCCACAAGTAACGTCCACCATGTGTGAAGGTGCTCTCTACAGGTTTTCCGTAGAATGTGTTCAGGTGGTTGTTCTGGTAATGGGTGAAAGGATAGAGTCCTGATGGCTTGCTCCACAGGTGGGCATCCTTGGTGTGGTCGAACTGATGCTTGATGACTGCCAACTTCCTGAAAGTCTGAAAGTCATACACTACCGTTGTGGCACCTTCCAACGAGTTGACATAGAACTTCTTGCCATTCGGATGAACATTCACCGACTTGGGAGAGTTGATGTCGGGATCTGCCGTCGTCTTTTCACCTGGAGCGTAGAACTGCTTCTTGCCAATGAGTTCGATGCTGATGCGACCATCAGCCGATTGTGCTGTCTTGCCAATCTTGGGACGCACCAACTGTGCTTGAGCCAACAAGGGAAAAGCAACCGAAAAAAGAAGGAGTAACTGCTTGAATCTCATTTTTTTCTTTTTTTAATGGAAACGATATGCAAAGGTAGAGATTTTTTCCGTATCTTTGCACAATAATTGTATTAAAAATCATCGTTTATGTCTCGATATATCCTCATTCTCATCCTTTTTGTGTGCAGCATGGTCAGTCATGCACAAGACACCAGCAAGGCTTACCGCAACACAGTGGCTGGGAGTTACAACTTCTGGTTCTATCGCCCTGAAGAGGACGAGAGCGACGGCGTGCATCGTCCCCTCCTCATTTTCCTGCATGGAGCCAGTCTTTGTGGCACTGACCTGAACAAAGTGAAGAAATATGGTCCGATGGAAGCCCTCAAGCGTGGACGTGCCATCGACTGCTATGTGCTTGCCCCTCAGAATCCTGGTGGTGCGTGGAAACCTGAGAAAATCATGAAACTCATTGAGTGGGCAGAGGCAAATTTCCATATTGACAGCGACCGCATTTATTGCTACGGCATGAGTCTGGGTGGTTATGGAACCCTCGATATGTGTGCCACCTATCCTGACCGAATCGCTGCTGGTATGGCTATGTGTGGTGGGGCTACCGTCAAGGATCTCAGCGGACTCTCTCGTATTCCTATGTGGATTGTGCATGGCACAGCAGACACCGCTGTTCCTGTCTCTGCCTCTGACCGTGTGGTGGAGGCAATCAAGAAGACTGGTGATGACTCGCGCCTCATTTACACCCGTATGCCGGGTATCAATCATGGGCGTCTGGCACGCCTCTTCTACTGCTACCAGACTTACGACTGGATGTTCTCTCATTCCCTCAAGGATGAAGATCGTGCCATCAACCGTGACTTCGAAATCACGCCACAGCTTCTCCAGAACGCCTACCACGATCTGGGACGCAACGCCAACTTTGCCACTTATGATTAGCCTGCTTGTATGGCTTTTCTCAAAATAACCAAAAACGATCATCAAGTATGAAACTTAATCTTGTCCTTATCTCATTCCTCTTTACTGCCCTTACGGCAACAGCACAAACCGCAAAAGAAGAAATCTACGCCGACATCCTCAAGGCTGGTTCCAACTACATGGCTTATCAAGCACCTAAGCAAGCCCTGACGCCAGCTCCCAAGGGTTACGAGCCTTTCTATATGTCTCATTATGGACGTCATGGTTCGCGTTGGCTCATCAACGAAAATGAATACTCGGGTGTGCTGCGTGTGTTCCGTCGTGCGAACGAACTGGGTAAACTCACTCCTTTCGGCAAGGAGGCTTTGGAGAAACTTGAACGTTTCTATCCTACCACTCGTGGACGTTTGGGCGAACTATCAGATATCGGAGAGCAACAGCATCATGGCATTGGTCGTCGCATGACCCAAAACTTCCCTGAGATTTTCAGTGGCAAGGATGCTGAGGTGGATGCCCGTAGCACCGTCGTCATCCGTTGTATCCTCAGTATGACTGCAGAATGTGAAGAGTTGACAGCCTTCAATCCCAAGATGAAGATGCACAACGA
>JAGAAZ010000173.1 GCA_017614895.1 Bacteroidaceae bacterium
CGATGTCTATAATAACCCCGACAGTACTCGCAAACAAAAAGCTGACGCAGACAAAGCGGTAGCAGATGCTGAAGCCACTAAATCCCATGCAGATGCTGACTTGGAAACGGCAAAACAAAACAAGATTAAGGCAAACAACAAAATGGATTCTGCAAACGCTCAGAAAACGAAAGCAGATCAGGATATGTCGAAAGCACAACAAAATAAACAGCAAGCAGATTTGGATGTGGCAGATGCACACCTTAACAAAGCTGAAGCAGACATGAATGTAACAACAGCCAAGGGGGACAAGCAACTTGCCGACCAAGATGTGACGACCAAGAAAGGCCAAAAAGAGGCAGCAGACAAAGAGCACGCTGCGGCCAAGGAAAACAAAGCCCAAGAAGACGCAAAAGTGAAAAAAGCAGAGGCAGAGGCAAATAAGGCTAAGGCAGAAGAAAAGAGAGCACAAGAAAAAGTGAACAAGGCTGAATATGAACTTGCTCACATTGATGATAAACATCCTGTTGCTGATTTCGGTAAGGGTGTAGCCAAGCCCGTAGCCCTCAAAACAGAAGGTAATGCTATTGACAATTACCGCCATAAGGATGAGCCTAAAGAAGACTACGATCAATATCTTGCCCTATTGAACGATATATAATGATAAACTAACAACATAAACGACTATGACAGATCAAGAATTTTATCAAGAAGAGTTTATCGTGCTATTGACGATAGACGGCACGTCTTACGACGAGATTGAAGTGAAAGTGACGGATCCCAACAGAACGATTCGTGACCAGATCAACAGCATCGTACAGGTGTTCGAACTGCCCAAGATGGATAATGGTGGCAACCCCATCCAGTACCTGTTGGGCAAGTTGATGGAAGATGACGAGGAACCCGCCATTTTGGAGTTTGAGGATGAAAATGGGCGTGAAATGGCTCTGATCGACTACGACATACAGCCCATGGATCACCTGCACCTCATCTCTGTGCCTATTGCAGGCTAAGAAAACTGGGAATCAGGACTCTGAGCTTGCTCGCCCAAACATCAACAGAAGAAATTAACAAGAGACAAAATCGTAAAATCATAATTGAAAAGATGAATCCTGCCATCAAAAATTTTGACGAGAAAGAATTGTCAGGCCGTGATGCGCGCCTTCTTCAGGAATGGAAAGAATTGGATGCTGTATGCAGCAAACGCAGAGCATCCAGCCCTGATATCCGCAAACCTTCTCTCTCTTATATCATACGTCGTAAGAATGCAACGGGACTGCCCACGGAGTATGAAATCTGGTATCGCGTGAAGTCCATCGTAGGTGTGGAAGACACGGAACCACCACGTAAACCCATCTTCGGCAATCTGCACAAGATGAGCGTCGTTCTGCCCAATAACTATCCCTCTGCCGACGGTAACCCTGTATTCACGTTCATCACCGACATCTGGCACCCCAACATTCGCTATTCTGGTAGTTTCAAAGGGCATGTTTGCCTCACCATCAAGGAAATGGGCGTGTTGGCATCCATCAAGGATCTAGTGCTACGCGTGGAGCGTTATCTGAAATATCAGATGTATCATGCCCAAAACACCTACCCCTACCCAGAAGACCAGGGTGTGGCTGAATGGGTACGTGAAGAAGGTGAACCTAACGGATGGGTGAAGTTTACACAGGATACACCTGAACCAGAGGCGCCAA
This sequence comes from Bacteroidaceae bacterium, assembly GCA_017614895.1. Taxonomy (GTDB): domain Bacteria; phylum Bacteroidota; class Bacteroidia; order Bacteroidales; family Bacteroidaceae; genus Minthosoma. Next base: position 1,680 of record JAGAAZ010000173.1, read on the forward strand.
AACCTGTTGTGGAGACACCTGCTGAAGAGGAAAAGCCTGCGAAACCTAAGTTGTCACTGAGCATTTAATGTGAGCATCTAACTAATGACCCATAAAACCTATCACTAACATGAGAAGAACCGTTCTATTCCTATTCACGTTCTGCTTCTTTAGCCTTTTTGTCATGGCCGACGAGCAGAAGAAGGTGCTTCTGAGTAATGATCAGAGCGAACAGACCATTGCATTGGGCTACTGCAATCTCTTTGCACGTTTGAACGCAGAAGATGAAGAAGGCATTGTGAAGATCGAATTAGAGAATCTTGACGAATCAAAAGTGCTCATCGTTTTCGACCGTGCCTACCCCGAAAAGGTCATCAAGAAAATGTCAAAGTCCGTTTCTATTGTTTATGATAAGACTTTTGGCGGCAAGGCCAAGAACCGACTCATTGACCCGTGCACGACACCAATGGAGGGGGTACAATTGGTTAAACCTTCAGACAAGGCACAATTAACAGAAATGACTGTAACCAATGGTGAGAACACAACATGTCTCATTCCAATCTACATTGCCAAACAGAAAGGGAAGAAAGTGATGCTGTTGGAGAAACAACTCATTGAGTTGAACATCGAAGCCGACCTGAAACCAAGTCCTGAATATATGACCATGGAAGGCAAATTCACGGCGTTGGAGAAAGAAATTGGTCGCCAGACTTTCTGTCCCAATCCCAAGCACAAGACCACATTGGAGAAACAAGAAGCCGTTTATGTGAAGAAAATCAATGACCTGAAGGCTGAGATTGACCAACTCATCGCTTCGCACAACTGGAAAGAGGAAGACGGAGGGTACGTACGCTATACGGCACTGAAGAACAAACTGGATGCCATCGACCTAAGCAGTCGTGAACGCGACTGCGGACGTCACAAAGGAGGCGGTGGTGCTGCAAGCGGACACAGTTGTTCCTACTGCTCACTGTCACTCCAGCAAATCTATCACAAGATGGACGACTACTACAAAAAGATTTACAGTAGCAGCGATCGCAAGGCAGCTAAAGCCAAAGTCATCAAAGAGGTCAATGCACTTTACCAATGCTGCACAGATCCTGCCTGCAGTAAACATGCCTCTGCCTGGAAGAGTGGAGGTGAATACAAAAGCAAAATCATCGAACGCTACAATCGCATTTCCAACTTATGACAATGCGCTTTTCCACACTTATCGGCCTGGGAGCCTTCGTCCTCAGCAGTATGACTGCAACAGCCAAAGAAGTGAAGGACACACTCTACTCCAATTCTGGCGACCGCATCATCCTCACTTACAATGTCACCCATTCGGGCGGTCAGATGAATGTCCGCTTTACTGGTGCCCAGAAGAAACTCGGCCAAAGCAATCAGAAAAAGTATAAGAAATTAGACGAAGTGGCAGTGGTATTCTTCGACCGCAATGGCAATTACCCTGACATGAAGTTTGACGGCATGGAGACCAAGGCCTTCATGGTGCCCGCCAATGTCACCTACGTCCGTTCTGGTGATGGGTACTTTCTCATTAACGACAATCCCACACTACAATTCACGGTGGCACAGAATGAAGATGCCGTTCTGAATTTACCCATTTATCTGGCCAACTACGAAGGGAAACACCATTACAAAGTTTTCACACAATGTGGTACACTTGCCTTAAGTAGTAAGCAAACAAAAAAGAGCGGTGGAAGCCAAAATAATGGTGGCAGAAATGGTACAGGAAGTGGTGGTGACATTCATGCTGCCAATGCTGACAACATCCAAATAGAGGGCATCACCTCAGAAGATTTAGTAGATGAAGGATTGTCTCCTGCAGAAGAAGCACTCATTCGCATCAACGGCGTGAAGTCCATGCTGGAAGAGGCCACAGAATATCCCTTCGATGAAGAATTAACACACGAAGTTTCCATGTTACGTGAGCTACGTTTCAAGGTTACTGATGATGAAGACGTTAGCAAGCAGATAACGGAGGTACTTGCTCTTTACGATGCCAAGAAGAAAGAATTGGCAGGAGCTGCCAAAGCTGACCTGCAAGCACAGGCAGCACAACAGGCGCAAGCAGCACAAGCGGCACAGGCTCGCAGTGACTCCATTAATGCAGCACAGATTCTGCAGTCAGAAGAAGACAAGAAAAACATGATGTGGATTGGCGGCGGCATTGGTGCGCTGGTTCTTCTCTTTATGGGAGGAAAACAAATCATGCAGATGGTCAACCAAAACAAAATGCAGAAGCAGCAGAAGGCCATGATGGAGAACATGATGAACATGACACAAAACCCATTGAAAAACGCTGCACATATATCAGGTTTAGATGGGTTACCTGGAGTACCAGGATCAGGTGATGTTCCCGACCTTGCCAATTTAGGAGGCGCGGCCACAGCCATTCCTGGTATGAAAGAAGCTACTAAAACCATCAACGAAGCCAAGAGCACAGCTCAACAAGTACAACAACAGACACGTGCCATGAGCCGAGAGGCAGAGGCCGCCAAACAGAAGTTGATGAGCATGAGAGCTGCCAAACAAACAAAGACCGATCCAACTGTTAGGCCAACCACAACACCACAACAGGCGGCAACAGGAGCAAAACCACAAGTCCACTCTTCCCTCAACGATGCCATACCCGCAAAATATAAGCGTTTGGCACCGAAGCGAAAAGATACACCCAATAGCTAACCACACTCTTCTCACACATTTTGACACAATGAAAAAGAGACTATTTTTATTCTTTTTAGTTGGCATCCTATCTACAAACCTTCACGTAATAACGGCTAAGGAAGTAGAAAATGCCGTGATCATCTCAGCGTTCCGCCAGCATGTCGAATCAATTCCCTATTTGAACGAAGCTAACATGCAGACGCTGAACGCTGAAATCAGTGAGCATGTAAAATGCTTACAGAACTGGTCAGACAAGGAAGCATATATCAAAGAGCACGATCTTCAGAATTATTTGGACCAACAGAAAGGTTCATTGAAATACTACCAGAACAGTGCCTATGCCATGATAGACGATTTTCTGCTGCAATATGCGGAACAGGGAATCGAGAACGAGCAAGCCTGTCGAGACAGTCTGATGGCTGTGCTCAATGATCGCACAGGCATGTGTGAAACCAATCTCAACCTGCTTGAAAGAGAGTTGAACAACAAAGAGGAACCATCATTCCTTGATCAAATCAATTGGACTTGGGTGATTATCGTGGCTGTTCTCTTGATTTGCATTATCTTGCTGATTTCTCTGGCAGGCAAGAAACAGAAAGGCGTTGTTCCGCAACCTAAGCCTGCATCCTCCAATAGAGGTACTGGCGGCAATACGGCAGGTATTGTCGTACGACGCAAGACTGCCACCATTCTCAAAAAGCAAAGTTTGGAAGACGTGGTGGACAATCCAGCCTACCTGAAAGTGGATGCGATTGATTTTTGTGAAGAATCGGCTGTTAGAAGACTCTATATCAAAAACACGTGCATCATAGATTTATATAATATGTATGCAAGCGACTTGGCCAATCCCAACAATGCCAAAGAGAATGGTTGCATGGTGCTGGGTCGATGGGTTCACGACACAGAATCTGGAGAATATTATATCTCGCTTGAACAGTTAGTGATGCCAGGTGATGATGCCGTCTTTAAGGAGTATGAGCTGAATTTTGGCGGTAAAATAAAGTTGAGCGTATTGGAACAACTACGTCGTTTGCGTCGAGAGACTAACATGCAGTATGACCTCACCTGCTGGGTACATTCTCATCCTGGGTTGTCAGTGTTCTTCAGCAATTCCGACCTCAGTGTACAGATGCAGTTAAAACACCCCACTCATCCGAATTTCCTGACCGCTCTTGTCGTCGATACACTCACGCCCAAAGAAGATGTTGGTATCTTTACCTTCCGTCGTGATGGGAACATTAACTCGAAGAATGAGCTGACAAAGATGTATTCGCTGAAGGAATGGTATGCATGGGCACAAAAGTGCCTCACAGAACCACCTACGGAACCCAAGGTGTCCGTCTCAGCTCCAGAAGAACCAGCCACAAAGACAGAGACGTTGGCAGAACAGGCACCTGCGATGACTTCCACTACCACAACTTCCTCTGGTGCCACTTACCAATATTCCAGCAATTAAGAACGGAATGCGACAAAGTTAACGAAATTGACGATTATGATAAAGAAACTATGGTTGATGAGCGCGCTGTGCGCTATGGTGTTGCAGGCTGCAGCACAGGACGTGTCGCGAATTGAGTTTTGCGACAAGAAATACGAGTATGGAATCGGACAGGACAGCATCACGCTGTTCATGAAGGTGGTGGATTCGGAGGGTAAGTCTTGCAAAGAACTGTCGCCAGCCGATTTGGAGAAGTATCTGGTCATTTACGAAGACAAGGCCATCATTGCGCCCGACCGCAGAAAGATTTCCTTTGTCAGTTCTGGACAAAGGATTCCGTCCGACTTCACCTTCTCGGTGCTGGTGGATCTGAGTATTCCAGAAGCAGGAAAAGGTCAGATTTATGAGGCCTTTGGACAGTTGGTGGAGAGCGCGCCCGACAGCAGCGTCTATTTGTCCTTCTTTGGTGATGACGTGACTGCCAGCCAGTTGGTGACGAAGCAGGACCTAAAGAGCTTTGAGGAGAAGTTTCGGGCGCATTCCGAGAACAAATTCTTTTATGGTGCGCTCTATGCCAAGTTGGCCGAGTTCAACGCCACTGGAGCGGACATGGAGGGTGAGGTGAACACGGCCGAGAACTACCGCCGCAATGCAGCCATCACGACACGTGCCCAACGTGCCAAGGACAAGAATATCCTCTTTGTCTTCACGGAGGGCAACAAACGTCCAGATGATGAAGCCATCTCGTTCATTGAGGTGACGGACTATCAGTCGGACGTGAGCAAACTGGTACCACGTGTCTATGCTTTCTACTACACAGGCGAGGGCATGGACGAGAACGTGGAACTGACCCTACGGGGTGTGTCGGCTCCACGCGATGCCAACGGCAAGGTGTTGGGTGACCGCAAGGGTTCCTACATCCCGTCGGCAGATCTTGGGAATGTGTTGAGTAATTTCGAGCAGGTGGTAAAGGATGCCATGTACGACTTTGCGTTCACTTACCGTGCTACGGAGGGCAAGGCCTATACTGGACGCGTGTCTTTCTCCGCCGAATGGAAGGGGATGGAAGCAGGTACGGGCGACTACTCCATCGGTACGGCAGAAACACCATGGCCGCTGCACGAGGAGAGTGCGGGCGATCTGGTGACGAAACTGTTGGTGGCACTGCTTGTGGCCGTGCTAACCATCGTATTCTTCTTCCTCGTCATGAAGGTGCTGGTGCCCTTCTTCAAGTCGAAAAGTTTCGAATCAAAGTATTACAAGAAATATGTGCCTGAAGAGAATGTGCAACGTCGCATCTGTACCTACTGTCGCCAGAACATTGAACCAGGGCAATTGGTGGTGATGAAGTGCAAGCACATCATCCACGTAAACTGTTGGCAACAGAACGGTTACAAGTGCGTGGAGTATGGGCAGAACTGTAAGGACGGTATTCAGGAGCACATTGACCTGAAGGATATGTTCAGTGCCTCATCCATGAGAGAAAGCATGCAGGTGTTCTCGGGCATTGGTGCGGGTCTCATCAGCTGGATCATTTTTGAACTGACAGGACGCGGCCTGTTCCCCTTCATCGGTGACCTCTTTGCCAAGACCTTCTTCCTGAACCAGGAACAAGCCACAAATTTCTTCGATGACTGTTCGGGTAAGGTGTCAGCCTTCCTGACGGTGGGATTGCTGTTGGGCTTCTTCCTCTCGCTGGTGTTCCGTTTCAACGATGAATACCGCAACAAGAGTGCCTTGATCTATCTGAAGATTGTAGGTCTGTCGCTGCTTACAGGACTCATCGGCATGGTGGCAATGGCTATTGGCGGCATCATCTTCTGTCTGCTGCTGTCGGCAGTGGGCACCACATACATCCCATGGTATTGTTCATTGCCCGCCTATATCCTATTCTCCATCTGCACAGCGTTGAGCCTTACCATCAAATCTTCCATCCCATTTAAGAGTGCCTTCATCGGTGGTCTCTGTTCGGCAGTCATCGGTTTCATCGTGCTCTACTTCAGTGGTAGCATTAGCGGCCAGTATGGATGGATGAACATGTTGCTTGACTTCATCATCTACGGCGGCGGACTGGGTGCCTCACTTGTAACAGTACGTATGCTGGCTGAAAAATACTTCCTCGTTATCAAGAACGGCGTGAAGGCAGGTCAGCGCATTCCTATCCACAAATGGATGAACGCGACAGGCGGTGGCAAGAAGGTGTCTATCGGTATGACTGGCGAGTGCGAGGTACAGATGAACTGGGAGAAGAGCAGCAAGGTGGCCAAGGAGCACGTGCAACTCTACATCGATCAGGTGAAGACGTTGCCTATGGTGAAGCCGCTCGCCCCAGGTGTCATCTACAATGTGCGGTCTGAACTGACCGTAGGCAAACCGATGATTCTCTCGAATGGTGACACCTTCAAGATCGGTGACACCATCTTTGAATACGAGGAACAGTAATCTTTAACACGCTCATCATTTCCTATGGCTGAAGTGAAACTGGCATACGAATGGGGGGATGGGGTCTATACTCTGCTCTCCTGGTTCAAGAAAGAAAGAGTGAAGGATGCCCGTGTGCTCGTGGCTGGTGCCGGTGCATTGGGCAACGAGGTGGTGAAGAATCTGGCGCTGTTTGGCGTAGGTCACATCTTCGTAGTGGATTTTGACCAGATAGAAATATCCAACCTGACGCGCTCGGTCTTGTTCCGCGAGGAAGATGCCTACAGTCATGCCTTCAAGGCCGATATCGTGGCCAAACGTGCCATGGAGATCAATCCGCAGATCAAGGTCACGCCCATTGTGGGTAATCTTTTCTCGGAGGTGGGCTTCGGCCTGTACAACTCCGTGGATGTGGTCATTGGTTGTCTGGACAGCCGCATTGCCCGTTATCAGCTCAACCGTCTCTGTATGCGTGCGGGTAAGACCTGGATTGATGGCAGCATCGAAAACATGACCGGTGCGGTGAGGGTCTATGCACCAGGCAAGAGTTGTTATGAGTGTGGGCTTTCACGTGAGGAATTCAACAACATCATGCTTCGTACGGGCTGTGCCGATGTGGTGCGCACGCAGGGGAAGGCTGGGCGCATTGCCACCACTCCCATCAGTGCATCCATCGTGGGAGCGATGCAAGTGCAGGAGGCAATGAAGGTGATCCATCAGGAAGAAGGACAGGAGACACCCTTCAAGACCTTAGAGGGAAAGATGCTGCGCTACGAAGGTATGACCAACACGATGAACATCTACAAGTTTGCCTCATGGAAGAGCAGTTGTCCTGCCCATGAACGGTGGGACAAGATCACGCAGGGCATAGAACTGTCAGCCACACAGACCATTGCTCAGGTACTGAAGAAGTTGAAGGATGCGCTCAATGTGAACATGGTGGAAATCAACATGCGCAACAACAAGTTTGTGGACAAGATCATCTCTGATCATCCCGAAAAGGAATTTGAGGTGATGATCCCAGAATCAAAACTGGATGCCTATATCAAACAGGATGAGGAATTGCGCAAACTCAGTTACCGGACACTGTTCCATAAGCACTTCTACGAGAATATTGACAAGGCATTCCCCTACAAGAACCTGACCTTACAACAAATCGGCATTCCACTCTTCGATGTCATCGAGGTGTCAACCGATAAGGGGGTGTATCATGTGGAACTAACTGACGACGCTGGTCTATACAGATAAATATGCAAGAAACCGTTACATTACCGCAATTGCTGCCAGCCGACATCAATGCCGAGTTGCTCTTGGCCTACTATCCGGAGGGTGCCTGCAAAATATCGTTCAGCGGTTTACACAAGCGTAACACCTACAACGATATTGTGGACATGGAGCCTCTGTCCAATGATGCCATCCACCTCACCCTGAGCCGCAATAGTCTTTACAATGCACTCCCTGAGTACATGTTCCACCCCATCGACCGTTTCGACAACCTGCCCAAGGCGGAAGAGAAAGAGCGTTTCGAACAGGAACTGGACAAACAGGCTGAGGAGATTGCAAACGCCTACAATTTCTTCGCCCCGATCGACATTCTGCTGTTCCGTCTGAGAGCACAAGTGCGGGAAAAGGTCGAGGCTTATGCCAAGGAGAATATGGTTGTACAGCAAATCATCGGGGACAGCGTCACACCTCAGCAGCGCAGCAACCGTTTCATTCGCCAACTGCTTCCCTATTTCCCGCAATGCAGACTGATACGTGGTAACAAGACATTACTCACACTGATACTCAGAAAAGCGTTTCTGGAAGAAGGACTCCGCATCCGTCTGGAAACACATACTCGTCCGCAACATGATGAGTGCCCTCGCTATGCGGATTGCCTGGACATGGAGGTGGGCGACGGATTTGTGGGACGCGATTATGATGACACGGTGACAACATACAGTATTCAGTATTGGAACGAACAAGAATGCGGTGAAAACTTTTTCCATTTCCTTGACGAGATAGAAGAACTCCGACAGTTCGTTCAAGACTACTTCCTGTCTGTCGAGGAAGAACTGCGTTTCGACATCTCTCACGACGATGCGCCCATGCAGCTGGCAGACACCGATTCCACTCATTATCTTAATTATAACATCAACATCTAACATCTATACCATATTATGTCAAAAAGAATTAGCTGGAAAAAAGGCATGCGTCTGACCGACGAAGTATTATTGTCTGCCGACCAATGCACAGTCGAGGCTATCAGCCAATCGCTCACACTGGCATCGGCAGGACGATGTGGACTGCTTCCATCGATACGCCCTTTCCAATTATCACTCAACATCTCAAATGGATATGTGAAAGTGACCTATCTCGACCTGTTAGCCATCACAAAGGCTGGTGATGTCATTGATTTCACGATAGATGGAAGTCTGACCGACACCTCCAACACACAGATTCCACTTTCCGACGAAGACGAAGAACTATTCCTCACCATCAACGTCAATCCTACCACATGGAAAGACTGCGGAAATGGCTATATGCAGCCAGAATACACGTTTGAGCTAATCACGCCTCAGACCACACTCTCCGATCATGCGATGCCCATCGCTCATTTCATGCACAATGAGGATTGGGAAGAGGACACAGCGCGGTTCCTGCCCCCCGCCCTCTATCTCTCAGGACATCATCGTTGGGAGGATTTGCGCATTCAATTGATTGACGTTTTGAAGAGCATCTGCGAGAAGACAAAGCCGCAAGCCCAGTCACTCGTCAAGACCGCCATTAGCATTTATTGGCCGATTGTGCAGAAGGAACTCATCAGGGTCAATACCGAACATGACACGCTGACACCAGCCATGCTGTTGGGAAGTGTCCAAAGCGTGGTGAGCGGTTTTGCCATCGCCTGTGAGGTGGACGAAATATTGACATTGGAGGATGCTGCCCTCTTCTACAACTTTGCGCAGGTGCCCTACAACTACCAGAAGGCCTATCTGCGCATCAAGCAGGGCATTGGCATGTGCAAGGCCATCAATGAGAAGATTGACAAGTTTAGTCTCCTGGCTGCACCACCCAAGCCTGAACCTGCACCAGCACCGAAGCCGGAACCCAAACCAGATCCACGTCGCAGTTGGTTAGGTAAGCAGATATGAAATTCATCAGCACACCATTGGTCTTCATCAATGACGGGACACAGATGTTGCGTAACATTGAAGACCGTATTGCCATGCTTGACAACCTAGTGGAACTCATTGTGTTCACACCTCGAGGCAGTTTCGAGTCTGATCCGGACTTTGGCTTTGAGTACTGGAACCATGAATTTTCCAATGTGCACTATCGGGAGTTCAACACCAACCAGAGCGGTCTGCCTGGTCAAGGAGGACTGAAAAACGAGGTAACACGCAAGGAGTGCGAAGAAAGCATACGCACCAGCCTTGCCACCTATGAGCCAATGCTCAAACAGGTGAGCGTGTCCATACAACTTGACTCGGCTGTAGCCAAACAGCGGCGTAAACGACGCATTGCTTCCAAATACGAGGTGAATGTCATTGTAGAAGGGAAACTCGATGACGGACTAGGCACTATGCAACCCTATCGCAAAAGCGTTGTATTCTTAGTCGAACCTACTGTGCGGCGTAACCGATAGTATTCCCCCTCTTTTTCAATAGCTCAAAATTACCATAAATCCTCTTTCCATCATATATGGACATAGAATTAGAAAAAGGCATCAACGAGGCAATGGCCGCTTTGCGCCAGCTGTCAGTCGGCAACATCGACTTCTCACAACTCGATCCTGTCGCCAAGATGATGATCGTCACCCTTGTCTCAGAAACCAAGAAAATAAATGACTATGTAGATAGCATGGGACAAAGGCTCGTTGAACGCTTCTGCACCGACTTCATCCCCAGGAAAAAGGTGGAGGCCATGCCAGCCGTCTGCGTACTCTGTCCCACACTCAAGAAGGGCTATGACGAAGCCGTCAGTTACGTGGGCACAGACGCAGCCTTTGCCTACAAGACACCACAAAGCAAGACTCCCCTTAACTACATTCCCATTTTCAACACCGCTATTCTGCCTCATAAGAGCCTGTATCTCATCACCCCCAACAAACTTTGGAGTGAAGAAGGTACCACTCGTGTTAAGATGCCCAAGACTCATCAAATCTGGTTGGGCATCCGCACCCGCACCGAAGTGGATTGTCTCAAAGGCTTGTCACTCTTCATCAAGGGAACGAATGGCATCACCCCCATCCATATCTGTAGTGGCATCGATGACCACGAACTCGACTTCGCCACTATGCTTGAGATGGAAAATATCGAAATGGCTGAGCCGTTTGATGCTCAGCAGACATCGAGGCAATTCTTCTCCTTTGTAGAAAGTTGGAAAGACAGTCTTCTGGGTATGACAGGAGTGAGTTTGGTATATCTGACAGACGATGTCGTGGACAGAGATCACTTCAAGCATCGTGCCTATCCACGTGCGTTTCAGGAGTGGTTGGATCCTTCCGTGTTGGATCAGTTGGATCCCAACACCATTTGGCTTCGCATCGATTTTCCAGAAGATTACGATGTGCCCGACACTTGCCAAATTCTGCTCAATGCCATGCCTGTGACCAACATTGACGTGTGTGAACTCACCCTGACCCAAACACAGCCCATCGCCAAGTTGCAGAGTCAGGAGAATGCTTATTTCCTACACATTCTGGAGACCAGTACAGACTCACAACAGCAGGGTTTCAACACCACCAACGACGAGATTGTGGTGCGCGACTTCGATGCCGCCTGTTACAGCAACGACGACCTCTATCGCGATGTGCGCAACCTTTACAATCGCTTCATTGATGACTACTACGCTTTCATCGAATACAACGGCATCAAGGATGGCGAGGTGCTGAAACAACTGCGCGAGGCCATCAACAAACTCGGAAAGAGCGTCGGCACACAAAATGCAAAGTACAAGTTCGACAGCGGCACGTTCGTCATGAAGAACATGAACCAATACCCACCTTCGCTTTCCACTAAGGTTACCTACCTCACCACAATGGGTAAACTCGGCAATGCCCCTCAGCGGGGAGATGCGATGGAGAACCGCAAGCAACCCAGTCTCGAGCAGAAGGTCAGCGTGCTCGTTGCAGCTACAGGTGGAGCCGACAAGGCGACTGTCGATGAACGCTACGAACTGTTGCGCTATTATGCCCTCACTGGTGACCGTCTCTACACCCGCATGGACATCGATGCTTATCTGCGCAAAGAGATACTTGCCGAATTTGGCAAAGATGAGTTCAAGCGCATCTTCATCAAGATCAGCATCGAAGGCACTGGCAACGAAACACACTTGCAACGCGGACTTTACATCGATATCGAGTTTAAAGACCGCAAAAATTATGAACAGGCATGTGCCATTGCGTTTGACCGACTGATGCAACAACGAATCAGAAACAAGTCATGCATTGCTATGCCTATCATTGTCACACTGACAAACTTGGACGAATGAGCACAGCAGCAAAAGTGATGCGACACCTCTGTACGGTGTGCCTCCTCTATCTCCTCAGCATCGGGGTATCGGCACAATCATCGACCGACATTCATGAATACATCCGCTTGTACAGCAAGGCCGCACTTGATCAGGAACGTACCTATGGCGTGCCAGCCTCCATCACCCTGGCGCAGGGCATTCTCGAATCGGGTGCAGGCAAGAGCGGACTGACACGCAACACCAATAACCATTTCGGCATCAAGGCATTAGGAGGATGGAACGGCCCCGTGTATTATGCCTGGGACGATGAACCTAATAAGAGTAAGTTCCGTGTCTATGCTTCGGCTGCTGAGTCGTTCCGCGACCACTCCGAATTTCTGAGACGCAACAGCCGTTACCAGAGTCTTTTCTCCAAGAGCGTCTATGACTACAGAGGTTGGGCCATCGGTCTGCAGAAAGCAGGATACGCAACGGCCAAGAACTATGCGGCGGCACTCATCGGCTTTATCGATGCATACCGCCTTTATGCTGTTAATGGCGGTGTGAAACTCAAGGCGGGCAAGACCGTCATCGTGACCACCACCCCATCCAACACCACAGGAGGCGCAGCTACAAAGCCTGTTTTCGATGCTTCCTGTCAACAGGATGAGGAAGAAGCCTCTGAAGAGGAAGAGAGTGTGGATAAGGCCATTCGCCGCTATGTTGTTGATATCAACGACGTGCGCTGCACCATTCTATATCCTGGCATGACACTCTCGTCCATTGCCATGAAATACGACATTGCCAAACAGAAACTGTTGGAATTCAACGAGACCAGCAGCGAGGAAGATTTCAAGGAGGGCGACATCGTCTTCATCGACAAGAAGAAATCGAAATATACAGGTGCCAAGGACTTCCATCACGTGAAGGCCGATGAAACCATTTACAGCATTTCGCAAGAGTATGGCATCAAGATGGAGAGCCTGATGAAGATGAACGACATAGACCTCTTCACGAAACTGAAAGAAGGTCAGAAACTGAGACTGAAATAAGAAGGTCACTGTGACTAATCACAAGAATATACTTAAAAATAAGAGATAAGATGCTTGATATAGAACAATTTGCAGATTGTGGCGAACTCTTCGACGGACACTATAAGCTGCTCCGTCCGCTCAGCACCGATGGTGCCACTGCCGACGTGTGGACAGCACTGGATGTCAACACGATGAACGACCCCTCGCAGGTCAACGAACTGGACGGTCTTAGCGAAGATGAGGCCGAAGCCTACGGACTGGTCATTGCCATCAAGATTTACCGTCCGCACAATGCACTCGACATTGAAGGAGAACAACGGTTCAGGGAGGAATACATGATTGTGTTCAACTGTCACCATACCAACCTGATTCACCCCACCCATTTCTCCATTTTCAAGGGAATCCCCTACTTGGTGCTTCCCTTCTGTCGCTTCGGTTCCTCTGAACGTCTGATTGGTCGAGAAATTGACGAGAATGAAATCTGGAAATACATCCTAGATGTTTCCTCCGGACTTGCCTATCTGCATGCTCTCCAGCCGCCCATCATCCATCAAGACATCAAGCCCGGAAACATTCTCATTGATGACAACAACAATTTCGCCATCACCGACTTCGGCATCAGTTCCAAGCGCGGCGGACAGCATGGTTACTACGAGGAGGGAAACAGCGGCACAATGGCCTATATGGCTCCCGAACGTTTTGAGGAGGAAGTGGAGCCTGAGCCTGAAAGCGATATTTGGGCTGTCGGAGCCACTCTGTGCGAAATTCTGACAGGCAATGTCCCGTTCGGTGAAGAAGGCGGTTGGACACAGTTGCAGGATGCGACCATTGGCATGCCCACGCTTCCCAAAGTCTCTCCCGATTTGCAAAGGCTCATCTATGCCTGTCTGAACAAAGACAAGACCAAGCGTCCCACTGCCCAGCAACTCAGCGAGTCTGCCAAGGTCAAGCAATACCCTATCAAGTCTAAGAAGTCGCTCTATATCACGCTGATCATTGTCGGCATCCTACTCATCGGTGGTCTTTCCTTCGGCCTCACACGTTTCTTCACCGAACCCGAGGTGGTCATCACATCCACGGTACAGGAGACACCCATCAACGAGCGTTACGATGCCGCCTTGCGGAATATGAACAACGAGAACCTCGATTCCCTCAACAAGGGTCTCATCGAGATGGAGAAACTGGCAGGACGCGACTATGTACCAGCCCTCTACCAGATGGCATTCACCTACGGCTGGTATTCCGACTCCATCTCCGTCAAGCGCAAGCAGATGCTCGGCATTGAGATGGATGAGACCTACATCCCAAAGGCAGACCGTTACAGCAACAAGGCCGTGGCTTTCTTCACTCGCATTATGGAGCTGAACGATTCGGCCTATGCCGACCTCAATGCCAATGCCACCTACCGTCTGGCCTGCTACTATGTCATGCCCAACAGCATCTATCAACCCAACTACGAGAAGGGGAAACGCTATCTCCTCCGTTCGAAAGAGTGGGCCACCCTTGCTGGTGACAACACACTCATTGAAAAGATTGACAGAGGTCTTGCCACATTCGAATAATTGACAACAGACCGTTGAACATTAAAAATATGAAAAGAATCTCACTCACAATTCTTACACTCACAGTCCTCCTCACGACGCAAGCTCAAGTGGCCCATTGGGTAGTTCCTCCCATCTATGATGTCATCAAAGCAACGGGAGGACAAAGCATGGTAATTGTCGATTCTGCCAACACCAGTATGTTGATGACCACAGAAGGAAAATGCCTTGTCAAGTCATCAGATGTATTGCACCCTGTTGGCGACGACATTTCCGTCACTACCAAACAAAGTACGACTAACATCACAGGCTACTATACTACCAGCGGAAAGTTCAAGCCGCTTGAAGGCTATCGTATGGCACATCACTATGCTAGTTACTCCGAGGGGAACCTGCTCGTCAAACAAGGGACAGATTATCTCTATCTGGATGTGGACGGAAAAGAAGTAGGTGCGGCAGCACAAGCACGTCCTTTCTTCAACGGATTTTCAGCATGCCAGAAGTATCCGAGCTTGGACAAGCGAAAGGGACCCACATGGTGCCTCATTACAGGCGACATGGAGCCTGTCAAAATTCTACTAAAAGGTAGCAATGTGTCTGCTGGCGACATTGACTTCATATCCTCTGTCAATGGAAAAGGACAATGCCTCGTGGTACTCAAGGGACTGCTCTATATCTTTTATGAATCAGATTGGAGTCTGAAACCCATTCCTGTGAAAGAAGGCAGTAACAGCCCCGCCAAACTGATTGGCAGCATCAAAGACTACATCAATCCTGAGATGGATAAACCTATCACCCTAAAAGCCAAAGGGCAAAACGGTGAAATTCTGATAGGTCTGAACGAACAATTCATTCTTCAAACCATCAAACAGGGTGGTAATACACAAACTTTCCCCCTCATCGCAGCATTCAACGATCCCACCTCTCGCCTCACCATCGTAGAACGTGACGGGAAGAAAGGCATCGCCTATAATGGGACAGAAGTGCTGGCACCACAATTTGAGGATGTGGAGCTCTGTGCCAATAATCGTGCGGCAGTTACCCTCAGCGATCGATGTGGTATCATTGGCGTCATTCCTAATGGTCAGTTCGAATTCACTTTTAACGATGGCAACGGCCTTGCATTCCGCCATCAGACTCTTCAGACCACTCTACGCCTCGACGCTCCTGCCGAAGTTTCTCTGATGAACGCCACGCTTCAATCCCCTCCCAATGGAGGCTGCCAATTCGACCTCACAACAAAGAAAGCCAAGGACACGCCTGACGGCAATGCTCTTCAATACAGCTGCACTTTGACCATCCCCGATGCACTTCCTGACGACATCACCGATGTATCCTACCCTGTACAGGTGGTCTATGAAGGACTTGTTTCTGCTGTCATCCCGTGCCCCACAAAAGCATGGCACTATAAATACTTCACCATCAACGTACACGAGGACAAGACAATCATCAATAATGGCAATCTAACCTTTACCTTCAACATCAAGGCAGAGCGACGTGCTGGTGAGAAAGACGTGCCACACACTGTCAGCATTCAGTCAGGAAACCATAAGACTGAACTGACCAAGGTGTCAGAATCTCTGTACCGTTGTCAAGTCTTTGGGCTTCAGGAAGGTGTAAACACTATTATCGTTCAGGTCACTGAAACTGGGTGCCCTCCATCCTCCTATCCTTTTGAAGTGACTTATAACAAAACAAAAAACCAACAGGCTACTACTACCAATCGACGTCCTATCAGAATTGAAAACAAGACCAAGGCAAATCCTGTGCTCACACAACCAACACTACCCAAGAAACCAAATAGACCACATCTTGACATTTAATAATTGGTTTCCAGCATATCAACATGCAAGTTACTCTTTCAGCCATCACACATTCAGGTCTCGAACGCACCAATAACGAAGACGCCTTTACCTTTTGTCCTGACATTTCTCAACCCAATTGGATACATAATGCCAGCACCATTAGTCAGTCTCTGAGTTCCTTGGGGGCATTATTACTTGTAGCCGATGGCATCGGAGGATTCAATGCTGGTGAAGTGGCATCAGAGATTGCTGCGCGTGCCATTGCTAACACTTTCACTATAGAGACAGCCACTCAGGCTGTTTTTTCTAACGATGGTCAAACTAAAAAACGCTGTATAGAACTGCTGCGCCAAGCCATCGCTAATGCAGACAAGCAAATCGGCCAACATATCCTCTCCAATTTCCACACCGTTGGCATGGGCACCACGATTGTCTTGGCGTGGATACTTCCCCAAATAACTTACATTGCTTGGTGCGGTGATAGTCGCTGCTACCTCTACAACTCCCACGAAGGATTGCGTCCTCTAACGCACGATCACTCCTACGTACAGGAACTGATTGACAAGGGAGAGATCACACCAGAAGAAGCTCTCCGACATCCTGACAATAACATCATCACCCGAGCACTTGGCGATGTGGAATGTTCTTCTGAACCAGAAATCACATCCCTACCCACTCAGGCTGATAACACCCTCATCCTCTGCACCGACGGACTTTGTGGTTATATTACTGACCCCGTCATCCAGCAGACAGTACAAACCTACTACCGTCATCCAGACAAGTGCTGTAAGGCATTAATCCAATTAGCGTTGGACGAAGGAGGTTACGATAACATTGCCGTAGGTGTTGCACATCTGGCTAATACACAGCTCACTTTCCTTCAAAAACTTATGAATTTAGCACAATAATGAAAAAGATTGTATCATTGATATTTTTTAGCATCTCATTGTTTGCTTCCTATGCCCAAACCAATGAGCATGCAGACTCCATTCCTGACATCCAAGCAGCCATCCGCGCTGCAAACGAGGGGAATGTGGATGCACAGTGCTTTTTGGGCATCGTCTATTCTACAGGTCAGTACGATGTGGCACAAAACTACACAGAGGCCATCAAGTGGTTCACAATGGCAGCAGAAAAAGGTGAACCCACAGCCCAATACAATCTCTCGCTTTTCTATATTGAAGGCTTTGGTGTGGAACCAGACACGGTACAGGCACAGAAGTGGTATAACCTCGCTTTTCAGCAAGATAACACTCTTCCTCCTCTCATCGTGGAACGTCCTGCCCCCAATGACATCGACCTGACGATCAATACAAAGAAGAAGGGGAAAAATGGTGAAAAGATTACATCCAAGACTCAAAAAAAATTTGCTAACGCTCTCCCAACCTTCCGTACCCGCGCAGAAGCTGGTGATGCTGTTGCCCAATACAATCTCGGTGTTCTTTACAGCGATGGAATTGGCACTGACCGCAACTACAAAGAGGCCTTCAAGTGGTTCCGATTAGCCGCAGAACAAGGTGATGCCGATGCTCAGAATAATCTCGGCATTATGTATTATGAGGGTCAGGGCGTAGGTAAGAACTATAATCAAGCCTTCCACTGGTACAATTTGGCTGCCGAACAAGGACACATCGCGGCCCAATACAATATAGGCATCATGTACGAACAAGGTATTGGCACAGCAAAAGACCGTGCAAAAGCTAAACAGTGGTTCAAAAAAGCTGCTGATCAGGGATATGAACCTGCACAAAAGCGCATTCAAAATTTATAACAAAAGAAAATCTAATCATTATGGTGCTACAAAAGCTCTTTGGCTTCGACCCTTCGAAGCATAGTGTCAAGACTGAGCTGATGGCTGGCTTGACTTCTTTTCTAACGATGGCATATATCCTCGCCGTCAATCCCAGTATCTTCTCACCACTGGCAGATCAAGGTATGGACACGAGTGCAGTGTTCACGGCCACCGTTATTGCTAGTGTGATAGGTACACTTGTCATGGCATTCTACGCAAAACTCCCATTCGGACTGGCTCCAGGCATGGGGCTGAATGCCTTTTTCGTCTATACGGTCTGCCTGAAGATGGGCTACTCATGGCAGTTTGCGTTGACAGCGATTCTGATTGAGGGCATCCTCTTCATCATCCTAAGCGTAACGAAAGTACGTGAGATGATTGTGAACGCCATTCCGATACAGATGAAAATGGCCATCTCTGTCGGTATCGGTCTATTCATCGTCTTTTTGGGCTTAATGAACGCACAAATTATCGTGAGCGACCCTGCTACACTTCTGGCGATGGGTGATTTCACTTCTGGCCAAGTGGTACTCGCATTCATTGGTCTGTTCATTATTGCTGCGCTGCTGATTTACAAAGTGAAGGGTGCTCTGCTGATTGGTATTCTTATCACGGCATTGATCGGTATCCCGTTCGGACTGACTGAACTGAATGGTGTCATCAGCATGCCACCCGATGTATCACCGCTATGCTTCCAATTCGAGTGGGACAAGATATTCTCTTGGGACATGCTGTTAGTGGTGATTACATTCCTATTTATTGACCTTTTTGACACACTGGGTTCTGTGATTGGTGTGATGAGCAGTGCCGGATTGATACAAAAGGACGGCACCATCCCTGGCATCAACAAGGCGCTGATGGCAGATGCCGTTGCCACTACTGCCGGTGCATGTGTCGGTGCCTCCACCACGACCACATACGTGGAGTCAGCAACAGGTGTAGGTGAAGGCGGTAGAACAGGATTGACTGCATTCAGCATCGCCATGTGCTTCGTTTTCTCTTTATTCTTTGCGCCGCTATTTCTCGCCATTCCATCTGCAGCAACAGCTCCCGTTCTCATCATTGTGGGTCTAATGATGTTCACCAACGTCACCCAGATGGATCTGAAGGACTACACACAAAGCATTCCCTGCTTCATCACACTGTTCATGATGCCAATGACGGCCTCCATCTCTGAAGGAATTCTGCTCGGCATTATCGCCTACGTGGTCATCAACTCTATGGCACGCAAATGGGAGAACCTCAATGCCACGATTGTTATCCTGGCCATTATCTTCATCATTAGATTTCTCATGCCATTATTCTTCCAATAAGATAAGATTTATATGGACTTTCAACCACAACAGGGCATCTACGATGCCCGCACCTTAGGACCTTTTAAGTTTGGTGTATTAGGTATCCAACACCTCTTCGCCATGTTTGGCGCCACCATCCTCGTGCCCGCCATCACAGGTCTGAATGTGTCCGCCACCCTACTCTTTGCAGGCATTGGAACACTACTCTTCCACTTCATTTCCAAGATGAAAGTGCCCGCCTTCCTCGGCAGTTCCTTCGCTTTCATCGGTGGCTACCTGTCCATCAAGGAATTGGGTATGGAGAAGGGCCTTCCCGAGTACCTATCCCTTGACTATGCTTGCATCGGTGTGGCTTGCGCAGGACTCTGCTACTTCATCATGGCGGCACTCATCAAGTGGTTTGGCTCCGAACGTGTTCTCAAATACTTTCCACCTGTTGTCACAGGTCCTATGGTCATCTCCATCGGTCTCTGCCTCTCCGGCTCCGCTATCAGCAGCGCCAGCGAGGATTGGCTGGTTGCATTGGTGGCCATCATCGTAGTGATTGTTAGCAATATGTGGGGAAAGGGCATCATACGCATCGTACCCATCCTGCTGGGTGTGGCGTCCTCCTTTGCCGTAGCTGCCTGCATGGGGAAAATCAACTTCAGCGCCTTGCATGATGCTGCATGGATTGGTTTTCCCATAGCACGCCAGAACACCATCTTGGCTGTGTTCGACAATCCTGATTTCACGCTTATCACTTCTAGTATCATCGCCATCATGCCCATTGCCTTTGCCACCATCATGGAACACATCGGCGATATGTGCGCGATTTCTGGCACCGTGGGAAAATTCTTTCTGGCAGATCCAGGCTTGCACCGCACCTTGACGGGTGACGGCGTGGCCACCACCCTCGCCTCTATCTTCGGTGCACCTGCCAACACCACCTATGGAGAAAACACGGGTGTACTCAACATCACCAAAGTGTATGATCCCAGCGTCATCCGTCTGGCAGCCATTTTCGCCATCCTGCTGAGCTTCTGTCCCAAATTCGCTGCCCTCATCGGACTCATGCCTGCTGCCACCATCGGTGGTGTTTCACTTATCCTATACGGCATGATCTCCGCTGTCGGCGTACGCAACATCGTGGAAGCAAGCATTGACTTTATGCAGATGCGCAACATCATCATTGCCGCCCTCATCCTTGTCATCGCCATCGGAGTAAAGTACGGCGCCAATGACTCTGTGGCCATCGGTTCCATCCATTTTTCAGGACTAGCATTGGCTGCTATCGTCGGCATACTCCTGAATGCCATTTTACCGAACAGAATAGATATTGACATAGAACAATTTACTAATTAGTATTATGAAAAAAATTACTTTTATGGTGATGTTGCTCATCGCCGCCATCAGTGCCAACGCACAGAACATTCAGTTACATTATGACTTCGGCCGCCACTTCTACCCCAACGAGGAAGCAGGTCGTCAAGACGCAACCATGACCGTTGAGAAGTTCAAGGCCGACCAATGGGGATCCTGGTTCTACTTCGTCGATGTGGACTTCAGCAGTAAGTTCACTGAAGGTGCCTACACAGAGGTGTCTCGCGAGTTCAACCTCGGCAAGCAATCACCTTTCGCAGCTCACATCGAGTACGACGGAGGTCTCAACCGCTTCGGCAGCTTCCAACAATCAGCCCTCATCGGCCCTGCATGGAACGGACACAGTGCCGACTTCTCCAAGACCTACTCTGTACAGCTTATGTACAAGCAGTACTTCAAGAGCTACGACACCACCCGTGCCTATGCCAGCGTACAGCTCACAGGCGTGTGGGGCATCACCTTTGCCAACAAGGCCTGCACCTTCTCTGGTTTCCTTGACCTCTGGCGTGGTGAAGATGCCAACAATCACGGACAGCTTGTCATGCTCTCCGAACCCCAGTTCTGGTATAACCTCAACACCCTCA
>JAGAAZ010000174.1 GCA_017614895.1 Bacteroidaceae bacterium
GAGTCCTGTACGGGAATCCGCATCTCACCCTCTTCGTCCATAATGTCAACCTTGAACGTAGGCGTAAAGCCGTGCCGTTCGATAACCTTCCAGTGGTTGGCCGACGTGTTGCGGTCGTCCTGCTCGTCGCCGGGGCCACTGCTATAAGCGGTATTACATTCAACTATCGTACCGTCCACCTCGAAAATAAGGTTCTTGATGAGTTCGGGTTTCAGGTAGTTGGGATTACTGCCTTCGCCTGTACTCATTTTGACAGCCACGTGGCCTTTGGCTTCAACACCTAAGGATTTGTAGATTTTCACCAACGACTCCGGGCTGATTTCCCTTGTCAGGTACACTGTTGATGTGCTGTCGTTCTCCATTGTGTCCACTTTTTGATTGTTTTTCTGTGTGCATGCCGTCAGCACTCCCGCTGCGAGCACAGCTAATAATACCTTCTTCATTTGATTATCTTTTTTCCGTTTTGAATGATTATGGCTTTTGTACTTGCCGAGGCAAGAGTGCCCTGTAATGTATAGGCTTTTGACTTTGGTACGTCTGACTTTACCTGCCTGATGCCAGTCGGCTCAGAGATGGAGAGCGTCACGCTGACGTTATCGCCACCTGCATTCGCCCACGTCTTGATTTCATCCTGAGACATGTTGTCAAGTTTACCAATACGGGTGAAGTTCCATGAGTT
Source organism: Bacteroidaceae bacterium (assembly GCA_017614895.1). GTDB lineage: Bacteria > Bacteroidota > Bacteroidia > Bacteroidales > Bacteroidaceae > Minthosoma. Next base: position 680 of record JAGAAZ010000174.1, read on the forward strand.
CTCGTCGTAATAGATGCAGAGATTGCTGCCCTGATAGAGAATCAAGTCGCCAGGAACGGTGGTAATCTGTTCGTTGTTCTGAGGAAATGTATAACCCAATGCTCCCACTTTCTCGAAGTCGCCATAATCGTGTGCTTCGTAGGTGATATCGCCTTTTTGAAGTTGCGCCACCAAAGCCTCTGTAGAAGAGTTGCTGACCAGCGTTGCCGTCTTTGTCACGCCACCGATGGTGAGATACATTTTCTGTGTAGTCGAACCAACGAAGCTCTGGACCCATGTACGTAGGTCGGCATCCGAAACGCCGTTGAGCCGTCGGCCCTCTTTCCAGTTGATGTTGGGATAAGTTGAGGGCAGTTCTTCGTTTACTTTCGAGATTCCTGTGGATGCAGAAGTCACAAAGGGGATCACCGTCTTACCCTGGAAGCCATATTTATCCAGGAAGGTCAGGATGACGCGTGGTGACTTGCCGTACCAGATGGGACTGCCCAGGAACACGATGTCGTACTGCGAGGCATTGGCCAGCGTTTCTTTGATAGCAGGACGCTGCTCACCGCCAGTATCATATTGTTCCTTATAAGCGCGTGTACTCTGGTCGTAATAGTTGCTGTTCTCGCTGCCGTAGGCCACCTCAGGCACAATCTCATAGAGGTCGCCACCAGTCATCTCAGCAATTTTCTCGGCATACGCCTTGGTGTTGCTGGTAAACGAGAAATATGCCACCAGCACCTTCCCATTTGAAGATCCCTGCGGTTCCTGTGCCTTCACTTCGCTGTCTGAAGAGCAGCAGGTCAACAGCATAGCTGCCATAAGAAATAGAAAATGTCTCATGTAATCTTTCTATTTGAATCTTTTGAAAATCTTATTTATCGACTCGTGGTCAAGTGGAGTGAGGTCTTGCAGTTTCAGCGACTTCACCATGTGGAGGGTGCCCTGCTTGTACTTTTGAAAGTGGGCAGTCTGAATGTGGTGCTGATAGGCCTCTTGTGAAGCGTAAATCTCGAGAATGCGGAATTGAGTGTCATCCTCTTTCATCTGATTTGGGAAGAGGCAGAGCACACCAGGCTCCTCGGCGAGGCTCTTCTGCTGAATCTCTGTTGCAGCGTTGAGATAGGCTTCGAGGTACTGTGGATGGATTTCTATTTCGGCGATGCGGACGAGCAGCGTGCCGTTGCGCTTGGTTGAAGTTGGCTTGTCTGATGTCTGGCCCAACAGCCATTCTGCATTCTTATGCATAATCATCTCCTTGTAAGGTGCTATATCTGGTTCAGTGGTCAGATACTGCTGCATGCGCTGAAGGCTCTGGATGAGCGCCTGCGGGGCGATGTAGGGATAGTCGGAACCGTAGAGTAGATGGTCGGGCGTAGTGATGGTGAGCAGCATGCGGATGACCTCTGGCGAGTGAGCACCTGCAAGGTCGTAATAGAGGGAAGAAAGATTCTTCTCCCAATCGATGTCACCTACAAGTTTGTTGGCTTGCATCACAGGAGTCAGCGACTTCATTCTTGGTACAGACAAGGGAAGATAAGCTCCACAATGGGGCACGACTACCTTCACGTTAGGATAACGAGCCAGTACATTGCGGGAAATCATGTTCGACACGGCACGTGTGGTCTCTGACAGGTATTCCTGCATGGCGAGTGGCGTTTGCTGCATCACCTGCTTGTTGACAAGTTCTGGACGATGCGGATGGAGTATCACCACGGCATGGCGTTCATTCAGCAGGGAAAACAACGTGTCGAGTTCCTGCACCCCAAGATACTGTCCACGCGCATTTGTTGCCAGTTTGATGCCGTCGGCTTTCAGTACGTCAAGGGCATACTTAGCTTCTTCTATGGCGGCATCCACATCGGGCAGAGGCAAGGCAGCACAGAACAGGAACCGGCCTGGATGCTCTTTCTTGATTTGGGCAGCCTTCTCATTGGCTTGCCTGATGCTCTCTCTACTTGCAGGCTGTGGGGCAGCAAGGGTAAGCACGGAGGTGGCTATCCCGACTTCGTCCATCCACTTCAGATGGGCTTCCACATCATACTTGGGCAAAGGGAAACCCTCATCCATAAGCAGATTATGCTCTTCCAAATCCTTCAGGAACTCGGATGTAATCAGGTGGGAATGCACATCAATGATTCCCTGTGCAGACAAGGTGAACGTAGCCATCATTGTCAATAACAGTATGGTGATACCTTTCTTCATACCCAGTCAAAGTTTTCTTTTCCTGCGCCAATCTCAAAATGATATTTGGCGATGCCCAAATCCATCTGCGTATAGCCAATCATGGAAAAACCTTTCTTGGCTCGTACTTGATGACGATTGTTGCTCATGCCCATATACTCAAATGAAAACTTCTGTTGGTTCACGGCAGTTGGGGCAAGCAAGGCTGCTTCCACACCTCTCTTGAACCAAGAAGGAGTGATGTCGCTGGCATTGCTGACTTGTTCGACAGTCTTGATCTTATGACCAACACCTTGCGTCTCTCCATAGCCGATAGCAATATAGCAAGCTATTTTCTCTCCCTCGTCAAGTACATACGTTCCTGGCACCTTTGAGTAGCTAAGTCCTACCCAGCAGGTGTTCAAGCCTATTGTCTGAGCATATAACACAAGTTGCTCTCCGTAATAGCCGACACGTTCATCGAGGTCATCAACTCGTTTTCCAGCCATGACGATGTAGTTGTTCACGCCACGGAACTTGCCATACTTGGCCAGCGTGCCTTGGAATGCC
>JAGAAZ010000175.1 GCA_017614895.1 Bacteroidaceae bacterium
AAAGTGAAAAGTGAAAAGTGAAAAATTTCTCATTTTTCACTCTTCCTGATTCTCCATTCAGTAGGGTAAAGGTTGTTGGCTCGGTTGCCGATGTTTTTGACAAAGCCGAGCGGATGCCCTTGATGGGTGATGAGCACATACCCTTTGGGGGTGTCACAAGGTAGTTGCAAAGCTTCTGTTCTCAGATAGGCGATGGCTTGCTGTTCATCCACTTCTGCTGTGGGGAACACCTCTTGGTTGAGGTAGTTGCTCATGGCAAGACTGTGAGAGGGTTGCAAGTTCTTGCCCTTGCTGCTGGCCAATTCGATGCCTGCATGAATCACTTTCAGCGAACGCTTGGCTTGCTGATATAGTTCCTGATGTTTTGTTGGGAAGGCACTGAAGGTTTCATCCTCCTCCATGATGGTGAAGTTCTCTCCTTCTATCAACCATTCCTTCAATTCTTTGGGAATCTTGGTGCTCTGTTTTCCTTTCTTTCCCTCTTTCTTCTTCCTTCGTTCTTCTTCTTCCGATGTTTTTCGCAGGATGCTGATGAAAAAACCTTCACCCTTGATGCGATGAGGATAGAAATGGGTATTTGTCTCCGTCAATCCCCATTCTGGATTGGGTTGGCACGACAGCACCTCTGCGCCCAATGTCTTGGCTATCCACGCCACGTTTTCCTCGTCCTCCAAAGGGTTGTAGGTGCAAGTGCTATAGATGAAGATGCCGCCCTCCTTCAGCGTGTGCCAGATGTTTTTCACGATGTCCCGTTGCCGTTTCCAACATGTATCGACATTGGCGAGGCTCCATTCGTTGATGCTGTCAGGGTCTTTTCTGAACATCCCTTCGCCTGAGCAAGGTGCATCGCAGATGATGAGATCAAACATACTGCTGAAGGCTTGAAAATCTTCAGCATAGTTGTTGGTCACGATGCAATTGGGATTGCCCCACTTGATGATGTTCTCTGCCAAGATATTAGCCCGTTGCCTCACTACCTCGTTAGCTATGAGACAGGATCCTTCTGGCAGTTCCGACAGCGCCAACGTCGATTTTCCTCCTGGAGCAGCACACAAATCCAATGCCACCACAGGCTCCTTCACATACTCTTTCAGTACATGCGACAGGAACATTGACGAAGCCTCCTGCACATAGTAGCATCCAGCATGAAAGAGTGGGTCGAAGGTGAAGGATGGACGTTCAGAAAGATAAAAACCAGTGTTACACCAAGGGACGGGTGAGCGTTGGGCGTTGAGCGTTGAGTGTTGGCTGGCTTTCGCAGGGTTCACCCTGATGCTGGTGGGGGCTGGTTGAGACAACGCTTCAGCAAGTTGCTCAAACTCCTCTTTTCCCAGCACCTCCGTCATCATCCGTTGGAAGTCTTCAGGCAGTTCTTTTCCCATTTTCAATTTCCTATTTTCAATTTTCAATTTCCTAATAGTACTCATTATGGTTCGATGCCAACAAATCGTAGCGGATGTTGTCTTCCAGTACGGAGACACCAATCTTCCTCGGCTTTGAAGCGTTAGAGGCAGTGATGGGGCGAGGACGCACAGGCTTATGTACATCGGTCGTCTGATAGATGGTGTCGTACACCTGCACATAGACGGTGTCGGTCGCGACGGAAGCCAGACCTTGTGGCGCCTCATTGGAAGGACGCAAGAGATAACCCAGGAAGAAGCTCACCAGACAGGCGGCTGGAACGGCGATGTACCATGCCATGTTGCTGCGTGACTTCCAGGGACGCACCTGTAGTTGGCTGTTCTCTTCTTCACGGATGCGACGTGCCATCGCAATGATGTCCTCATTGCTCATGTTCTGGGGTTGTTGGGAATGTGTGTTCATATACTTGCCAATTTTTGACGGATGATATTCATTGTTTTATGGATTCTCATTTTTACTGTCCCTTCCGACAGATGCTCAATCTGGGCAATCTGGGGAATGGTGAGTCCTTCCTCGTAGTGGAGGGAGAAGAGCAGGTGCAGGGGTGGGGGTAGTGACATCAGTACTTTTCGGATGGCATCCCGTTGTTGCTCTTGGGTCAGCCTCACCTCCACATCCTCTTCGCTGACAGGTTCAGCGTCCAGTGTGGCGAGGAAGTTGGCTACATGCTCGTTGTGGCGATAGGTGTTCTTGCACAGGTTGTAGGCGATGGCGAAGAACCACGTTGCCACATTGTTGCCCTCTGCATAGCTGTCTCTTGCCTCATACACTCTCAGGAACACGTCGTGGGTGAAGTCGGCAGCCGCCTCGTTGTCGCCACCCAGCTGACGGAAGAAGAAGCCCTGTAGCCGTCGGGCATACCGACGGTACAGTTCTTCAAATGCAGACTCGCTGTCTCTTCTCACACGCAGCATCAGCTCTTCATCGGTCATTTGCCGATGGGATTTGAACAGGAGGATACTCATTGCTCTGCAGATATTGTGGCTTCGTAATACTGACGGATTTCCTTTACACCGTCTTCGCTGTAGTCATTGCTGAGCCTTCTTTCAATCGTCTTGAGCAACACGCCACTCAGCCAATGGCATCGCTGGGGGTCATACTGCTGATAGTGGGGCAGAATGCCTTGCAGCAGAACGATGGCTTGTCTGGTGCATCTTGTGGCATCGGAATGATATGTCTCGTCGTCATTCGACGGTGTGAAAGGCAGGTAGAGGTAGTCGAGCGAATAGCGTTCCTCTATGTTTCGGCAGGTCACAGCGATGTTGTCGTAGGGCTTCGCCGAGTAGCGCAGGAGCAGTCCTTCGTTGTAGAGATTCTTCAACAATTCCTTGGGAAGTTTCTCTCTTAGCCTTTCATACAAGTTCAAGGGGGAGAAATAGACAGGGTGCTCACTGTGATCCCCTATCCAAGCCAACATCTTGAGGGTTTGTGTTTCCCAATAAACAGCTGCGTCATCCATTGGGGTGGTCTCAGCCCAGTTCTCAGCAGGCCCTGGCACCTTGCACGCCTTCCATATCTTGCCCCAGTCGCCATTTCGGTTGACCAGCACCTTGTCCTTATGCATGCCCAGCACCAGCTGAATCATCTTCTTGGGGATGAGGTCTTCCTCTGCCTCACCGAGATAGATGCCTCCCTCTTCCATTCCCTGCAATTCGTTGTAGTGAAAGTAGAGCACTTCGGGCGACAACAAGCCACTCTGGTAGTAGCGCGTCAGCATGTCCTTCAGACGTTTCTCATCCTTATCCTCCCAGAGGAAATACCGGCACCAAGTGTGGTAGTCTTCTTCATACAACTTTTCGGGCAACCGCTTCAGGGCTTCTTCGGCATATTTCTTTTCTTTATTATATTCGTGGCTGGTCTGCATCGCCAAGAGATAATAGGTGTAGGTGTCAGGAATGGCTTCCTTCACACGCTTCATGAATTCTCCATCCTGTTCCAATACGTCGTATTTCTTTGTATAATAAGTATAGGTCACATACGCCTCATACAAGTTTCGCCAACCTATCTCGTCCTGAGGATGTTCCTCCACGTAGGCTTCCCATTGTTGGAGTCTCTTCATGTCAGAGATGGAATCTTTCACTACATTCCAATGCTCCAATTCCGCTCCTTGTGTTTCTGAGCTTTGCTGCTGCTGGCATGAACACATCAGCCCTGCTACAGCGATGACCACACCTATGAATATCTTTTTCATTTTTCTTTTTGTTAGTTTGGTTTCTGATTGTTTTTACTGTCGAAAGCTTTTTGACGTCTTTGCCTTTCTGTTACAGCATACACCCCAGAAACGAAACCGTTTCAAAAAAATTTATCTTTTTTTCAATAAGGCGGGGTTATTGCCCAATAAGGCAGGGTTATTTCCTAATAAGGCAGGGTTATTAGAGAACTCGTTTTTTCCGTTGCAGATTCACGAACGCATATCTGTACGCATGTTTCTCATCCACCTCATGCTCTTCACGGAAAGTCTCAGTCCATTCGTCCCAGTTGATCTCTGGGAAGAAGGTGTCTGCCTTTTCGGGGGTGTCGTAGATGTAGGTGAGGCAGAGGCGGTCAGCCAAAGGAAGTGCCTCTTGATAGACGGATGCGCCACCAATGATATACACATCACCTTCGCAGAAGGCAAGGGCTTTTTTGAGGGAGGGGAAGAGGTCGGCACCAGGGAAGTCCTCAGGATTGCCTTTGCGAGAGAGCACGATGTTACGACGATTGGGTAGGGCACCTTTGGGCAGGCTTTCGAATGTGCGTCTGCCCATGATGATGGTGTTACCTGTGGTGAGTGCCTTGAAACGCTTCAGGTCGTTGGGCAACCAATAAATCAGTTTGTTCTCAAAGCCGATGGCTCTGTTCTCTGCGATGGCTACTATAATGGAAATCATTGGGGGAATTGAAAATTGAAAATTGAGAATTGAAAATTGGGGAGGGGCTGGTCATACACTAACAGTTGCTTTGATGTGTGGATGTGGGTCGTAGTCAACCAGTTCGAAGTCCTCATACTGGAAGTCGAAGATGCTCTTCACGTTGGGGTTGATCTTCATCTTCGGCAATTTGCGAGGCTCACGGGTGAGCTGCAACTTTGCTTGCTCGATGTGGTCGAGATAGAGGTGGGTGTCGCCAGTGGTATAGACGAAATCGCCTGGCTGCAAGTCGCACACCTGTGCCACCATCATGGTCAGCAGGGCATACGAAGCAATGTTGAAGGGCACACCCAAGAAAGTGTCAGCACTTCGCTGATACAGCTGACAGCTCAACTTTCCGTCAGCCACATAGAACTGGAACAGGATGTGGCAGGGTGGAAGGTTCATGTTGTCGATATCAGCCACGTTCCAAGCCGAGACAATCAGTCGGCGAGAATTAGGGTTGTTCTTGATTTGGTCAATCACTTCGCTGATTTGGTCGATGTGTCCCCCGTTGTAATCAGGCCAACTGCGCCATTGGTACCCATAGATGTGTCCCAGGTTGCCGTCCTCGTCAGCCCATTCGTTCCAGATGCGCACCCCACGTTCCTGCAGCCACTTTGCATTCGTGTTGCCCTGCAAGAACCACAGCAGTTCGTAGATGATGGATTTTAAGTGTAACTTCTTGGTTGTCAGCAGGGGAAAACCCTCCTGCAAGTTGAATCGCATTTGGTTGCCAAACACCGAAATGGTGCCTGTACCTGTGCGGTCGCCCTTCTGTACTCCCTCTTTCAGGATGCGGTCGAGTAAGTCAAGATATGGTTTCATTGTCTTATGATATTTTATGTTTCTTTTTATCGGCTGAATCGGTAGATGTACTTCACAGGTGCTCCTTCTTGTTTGAGAACATCGGCAAACCGCTGGGGCTTGATGTCGACAGGGCCATGCATGAACTCAGGGATGTTGTAGCACTTCAAGAATTGACGATGATAGTCAGGGTCGGCACAAGGGAGCTCAAAAGGTTTACTACCATTCCCTTTGCTGTCGATGTGAGCGATGAAGGGACGGGTGTAATTGCCATCATAACGTCGGCTACTGAACACCACCCATCTTCCGTTGCTCGACCATGAATGGTAACTCTCTGTGTCGGGTGAATTGATTTCCTTCATGTTGCGTGTCTGCCCTGTTTGTAAGTCCATTATCCAAAGGTCGGCATCGTGATGCCAGATATGGAAAATACCATATTCTGCCATAGTGAACATCAGATAGCGTCCATCAGGTGAAATGCGGGGGAAAGTGGCACTTTTGCCAAGACTGTCAGCAGCGAAGACGAGTTCGCGGGGACCGAACTGCCACGTCTCGGTGTCAAAACTCTTTTTGTACAGGTTGTATTTTACTTCGTCAGCTCGCATGATGAATTCCTGCCCCTGGTCGATGCTGTCTTTGTATTCGAAGTGAGCGCTGCAATAATAGAGGGCTTTTCCGTCAGGAGCCCAGGAAGGAAAGCAATCCAGTTCAGTCTCTTCATTTTCGATGTTTGTTACTTCGTTCTTCTCCACATCGTAGGCGATGAGGTTGCTTTGTGTGTCGAACACCTCCACCTTGTTGGAATTGACGGAGTGGAAACTCTGGTGTGTCAGATTGGTGGAATACACGATGAGTGGGTGCCAAGGATGCCAGGTGGGATAGACACCTGCCGAGAGGATGGAATCGTTCGCCATGTTGATTTTTTTGATGGTTCCGTCGTATGCCACAATGGTTCCTCCCTGGTTCTGACGTGCATGGAATTGCAACCTGTTGGGGTTGTATTGCTGATAGTTATGGCAGTTGATGCATTGTCCTTTCGCTCCTTCTGAACACAGCATGTTGTCATAGATGACGCTTTCATCATAGTTCTCAAGGCATCGTTGATTGATAGTCAGTTCCTCGTAAGTGACATACGAGGGCGATATCAGACGATAGCTGAGGTAGGGGTCAATAGAGTCGGGTGAAACATGGATGTTGAAGGGCTTGTATCGTGTCCAATGATTCTCCTGCTCCACGAACACCTCCACCTTGATAGCCTTCCCCTTGGCGCTTTGGGTCAGTCGTGCCCAGTCATCGGCATCGGGTTGTATATTGCTTCCACCACAAACGACTTCTTCGCCAGCAGCCGTGAATCGGGCTACAATATCATCGGCTTTGCTGTCCATCTCAAAGGTGAGCGGCGCTATGTTGATGGGTATGGTGACATCAATGTAGTCAGGATAGATGTTGGGAAACTCATCCGACTCGCTGAAGTTCTGAGGAATATTGTGTCCGCAGGCAGCCAACAGCAGCGCAATTACGCTGCTAAAAAATAAATGATAAATATAGAAAACTAAACTTGGCTGTATCCTTTTCATGTCAATAATATGTGATGTCTCTTAGGAAGAAGAATTCAAAATAATAAGTAGTGCCGTAGTGTTCATAAATGAGTTGTCCTAATCCCTCATTGGGCTGATTGCGATAGTTCTCCATCAGCTGCATAAAGCCCTGGAAACTCTCTTTGATGCCTTGTTGCAGACTCCATCGCTCCAGGCCTTCTCTGCCTTCCAAATTGGCAAAGAGCCATGCGGCCTCTTGGAAGATGCGTGGAATATTCTGGCTGTTGGTCAGTTGAACATAATGCTGGAATCGTGGCCAGAAGAGGCTTGGCTCTCTTGTCCACATGGCTGCGAGGACAGCCTGTTGCTGGAAATAGAGGTCGTCAGCATCATGTTGTGCCAGCGTGCCCATGATGAAGCGCTCCACATATCCTCCGACTGTGTCCAAATGGTCTTGGTAGTGTAGCATGTGGGTGATGGGACCTGTTTCTTTGTCTTTTGCCAAGAGTGTGGAATCTTGCAATAGTTTCTCCATGTGGTCAGCCCATTCGCCATAGAATTGGGTTTGTCTGAGAAGGTCCAGAAATTTTCTTGCTGCTTGTGGCTCCTTGTTGAGGATGGCGCATCGGGTCATGTATTGCAGCAGCTCCATGCTCCAACCTGCTTCCACACCCTCTTCCATGCAGATGAAGTGACAATCGTTCAAGAATCCATATTGGTAGAGCATCATACGCCCAGCGATGTGGTACATATATATAGGTAAGGGCGTGTTGGGTTTGTTCGAACCTTTCGGAAACTTGTACATCTCGTCGCATTGGCTTCCCAGTCTGTTCAGTGCCAGATTGTGCATCATCACGATGGCTCTGGTGGGTTCACCGTTCTGCTTCGCACCTTCCTCCACGACTCCTTCCCAATCTGCTTGCTCCACGCATCGCTGCATCCTCAGTTCGTGATGGAAATTGTCGTCCTTGTACCAGAAATGATAGACACATCCTGCCGCAACGGCCGCCACACACCCTTGTAGCATCCATTGCAAGATGGGCTTCTTGGGCTTTGGCTTCATGTTCTCCTTTTTTCCTTTTTTCGTACCTCGCTTCTCTTTTCCCTTCTGTTTCATCGTCACTTCCTCCTCTATCGGTTTCGTAGACTTTTCTTTCCACTCGTTACGATAAAAGAGCGTCAACAGCAGGAAACAAACTCCCAATGCATAGTAGGGGATATAATAGTCAGGATATTCGTCGTTCACAGAAAAGTCGGGCAATGCCGTACGGTAGATATCAATGAAATTGGTCTCATAATAGACAAAACGATAGTATATCAAGGGTATGGCAACGATACTCAGCAGGGAAACGCAGGTTTGTATGCCATTTTGTGCACGATGGGTCGATAATCTCCATGTCCATAATCCCATCAGCAGGGTGGTGACCAGTGCATATACGCCCATCAACGGATAAAACGCCAAGGTGACAGCAACGATGTAGGTTGCCCGTATCCACCACTTCTCGGGTAGTTTCCGAAATGCCCATAATAGGGCAGTGCCGACTGTGACACCAAGGGTGGGCACGTAGAAGTATCCTCTCAATTTGATGATATAGACCCAATAGCCGAGCCCCATGTTGGCGATAAGGAGGATAGCCACAGGTGCTAACGTTAGCACAAGCCATTTGTCTGGAAGGTTGAACGCTTTCTTTGTCAGCCACATCAACAGCAGCCAACAGCAGCAGAGGAGTGTGACGCCTACCCAAGGATAATAGAAGAATTGGGTCAAGAATGCTCCTGTCCAGGAAAGCATGCCACCAGGCACTACCATCATCTGCTTGAAAAATAAAGCGGAATTGAGGAAAACATTGTGCTGCTGAACCTTCCAAAGCAGGTCGGTCTCATAGAACAACAATGCAAAGGCAACCACCGCCAAGATCCCCAACCAGAATGCAATAGATTTTAGAGTCTTCATCGTCTCGACATCTCTTTTGTGTGCAAAGATACAACAATTATGTTTTATCTTCATCATACAGATAGAACATTCTTTCCATCATTTGCCATTTTTCATCGCTCCGAGCTTCTGCACGGCATCCTTGCAGCTTCGACACAAATGCTTCCCATTCAGCTTGTCGAGGCAGTGTGGCCAATTTGTCCATTGCCGTTTGCCAGTCGAAGTCCTCTGGCGCATCCACAATCATTACGAGGTGTGTGCCTAGAATGTAGATCTCCATCTCGAGAATGCCCACAGCTTTGATGCCGTCGCGAATCTCCTTCCAGTGGTACTCCTGTGAGTGACACTTGCGATACTCTCTAATCATTTCGGGGTCATCGCGAAGATCCAGCATCTGGACATACCTCTTCGTCCTGCCCTCATAAGTTTTCTGCTTATAGCCGTCCATATCACTATTTTTTTTGCAAAGTTACGATTTTATTTTTCGATATGCACATAATATGGAAAAAACTTCGTACCTTTACAGCGCAATATTGCAATCATACCTCTCAACTGTCCACTCAATAAAAAAGAATATGAAAAGAACAATTTTTGCAGCAATTACAATTTTGCTGACACTCACATCACAAGCACAAAAGCGTGTGAATAACCGTCTTTACAACCCAGACCCTGCTCCTGTGGTTTCGGACGATCGACTCTATGTGTTCACAGGTCACGATCTGGACACGGCTACCTACTTTCGTATGCCCGATTGGCAGGTGTTTTCCACCACCGATATGGAACATTGGACGGATCATGGCATCGTGTTGAGCACCGCCAACTTCAAATGGGCTAAGCAAGGTGACAATGCCTGGGCTTCGCAGGCCATTGAACGCAATGGGAAGTGGTATTGGTATGTGGCAGCTGAGGACACTACTAAACATCTGCACGGTATTGGTGTGGCTGTAGCTGACCGTCCTGAAGGACCTTGGACAGACCCTATTGGAAAGCCACTCATTCCAGGTGACTGGGGTTTTATTGATCCAACGGTGTTCATCGATGACGATGGGCAGGCGTGGCTCTTCTGGGGCAACAACGGGTGCTGGTATGCCAAGTTGAATGAGGACATGATTAGCATCGACAAGAGTTTTGCCAACAACGGCATTTGTGATATGCGTGCGATGCTGGACGACGAAGCTCAGTTCGGTCCCAAATGCATGAAGATGGATTACCAGCTCAACAAGAGGGTGATGAAGACAGGCTTCGAGGAAGCTCCATGGATCTATAAGATTGGCGACACCTATTTTCTGGAGTATGCTGCAGGCGGTGTGCCCGAACATTGGGCCTACTCGACGGCGAAGAGCATTCACGGTCCTTGGCACTATGAAGGTCGCATCACCGACGAGTCTCCAGGCTCCTTCACCATTCACGGTGGCACCATCGACTTCAAGGGAAAGTCCTACCTCTTCTATCACGATGGCATTCCCTCTGGAGGCAACGGCTTCCGTCGCACTACCGCCTTCCGTGAGTTTCAGCGCATGAAGGATGGTCGTATTCCCAAGATTGACATCCAAGCGAAGTAATGAGAGTGTGAAACTTTCATATCGGATTAAACCTAATGAGGAAAACTTCGTCTACATAAATAGCATTTTTTTCAACAATTAATCAGTTAAACAAATGAAGAAAGTTTATTTAGCATCATTGCTGTCTTTCACTTTGATGACAGCCAATGCACAGGAGCCCATGATTCCAATGTTTGGCGCCCCACAGGTTGACGTGAAGTTCGATGAGTACAAGGCTGCTCCTCAGGGTTTTGACCAGGAGCGTGCTGGTATTGCCAAAGGTACTGTGCAACTCATTGAGTATCAGTCTGAGTCAGTAGGAACCGTACGTAAGGCTAACGTCTATCTGCCACCTAAGTACGACAAGAAAAAGAAGTACAGCGTGCTCTACTTGCTGCATGGTATCGGTGGTGACGAGAACGAATGGTACAAGGACGGTGGTGTTCCTAACATCATCATGGATAACCTCTATGCTGACGGAAAGGTGGCAGACATGATTGTGGTGATGCCTAACGGACGTGCAGCAAAGGATGACTCACGTGCAGGAGGTTATGGTTCAGCACCTGCATTCGGCGAGTTCGACAAGGATCTGATCGGAAGCCTCATTCCTTACATTGAGAAGAACTTCAGCGTATATACTGACAGAGATCACCGTGCTATCGCAGGTTTGTCAATGGGTGGCGGTCAGTCACTCAACTTCGGACTTGGTCACATGGACGTATTTGCTTACGTAGGTGGATTCTCTTCTGCACCTAACACCATGCGTGCAGCTCAGTTGATTCCTGATGTGGATAAGGTGAAGAAGGAGAACAAACTCTTGTGGATGGTATGCGGTGGTGCTGATGGCCTGATGAACAACAGCGCACAGCTCAAGGCATTCTGCGACGAGAATGGCATTCCTTGCACACTTATCAACTACCCACAAGGACAGCACAACTTCGTAGTTTGGAAGTACGGTCTTTATAACTTTGCACAGTTGATTTTCAAATAATCATCCATACGTTCAATAGTGCTTTACCTGTTGAGGGTATGAGCAAGTTTGTCGATGTTGAGGCTACGTGCCGAGGCATCGACAATTTCTTTATAGACACCTCCCTTTTGGTAGAGGTCGTCGGGGTTTCCTGACTGTTCCACACGTCCGTCCTTGAGGGCATAAACCATATCGGAGTCGATAATCTGGCTGATGCTGTGACTGATGATGATGACGGTGCGGTTGCGCTTGATGGCATCGATGGAGGCTTTGATTTGCTCTGTGGCGACAGCATCGAGGCTGGCGGTAGGTTCGTCGAGGAAGATGATGGGCGGATTCTTGAGGAACATGCGGGCGATGGCGATGCGTTGCTGCTGACCGCCTGAGAGGGCTGTAGCTTGACTCAGCAAGCCTTTGGGCAGCTTCATCACCTGGTCGTAGATGAAGGCTTTCTTGGCGGCTTCGATGACTTCCTCTTCTGTAGCTTCAGGCTTCCCGTAGCGGATGTTCTCTTCGATGCTGCCCGAGAAGATGTGGTTCTTCTGAAGGACGAGTCCGATGTGGTCGCGCAGGAACTGGGTGTCGTAGTTGCGCAGGTCAACACCATCGAGCAGTATCTGTCCGCAGTCGGGTTCGTAGAACTTGTCCAAGAGGTTGACAATGGTGGACTTACCTGCTCCTGAGAGTCCGACGAAGGCTGTGATTTCGCCACTCTTGATGGTCATGTTGATGTGGTGAAGGGCTTTGGTGCCGTTTGGATAGGTGAAATCGACACCACGAATCTCGAAATCTCCTCTCACTTCAGCGGGTCGGTAGGTGCCTGATGGCTCTTTCTCTTCTTTGGCCTCGAGGATGTCGAAGAAGCCTTCAGCATAGATGAGTGCATCGTTGAGAGAATCGAAGATGAACTGCAGCTGGGTGATAGGGGCTGTGACGTTGGCGAAGAGCATGACGTGGTACATGATTTTACCGATGGTCATGCCTGGATATTCGATGAGGACGAGGTAGGCAGTGAGGATGATGATGAGCACAGTACCGACCTGCTGCACGAGGCTTTTCATACCGTCGAAACGGAAGGAGGTTTTGCGGACAAGCATCTGATTGTCCGTGAACTGTGTCTGGATGTCCCATTGCTTCTGGCTCTCGATGTTCTCTCGATTAAAGGACTTGATGACGTTCATGCTCTCGATGATGCTTACTAACCCAGCACTTTTCGTTTCGCGGAAACGCCGCATGTTGGAGCGCCAACCTTTCAGACGACGTGCTTGTGCCAGAGCGAGCCAGATATAGATGGGCACGATGAGGAGGGCGGTGAGCCCTACATAGACATTGGCGGAGAACATGAGGATGAGTGCCAGAAGAGCGCTGGTCAGCATGGGCAGAAGGTTGATGAAGACGTTCTGTACGGTGGAGGAGAGGGAACTGACACCTTGGTCGATGCGGGTTTGCAGACGGCCTGTCTCATTGCCTGAACGGGAAAAGAAGGCCATGCGATAGCTGAGAATGCGGTCAACAACGGCTTGCGAGAGGTCTTTGCTGACAAAGATGCGCATGCGTTCACCATAGTAGTTCTGGGCGTAGCGGATAATGGCAGCCAGCACTTCCTTGCCCAGCAGGATGATGCTGATGACGGTCAAGATATGGGCTGCCTTGCTCCATTCGAAGCCTTCAGGCACGACGAGGGCATTGATGGCATCGACGGTGCGGTCGAGCACCACAGCATTGACCTGGGCGATGAGTGAACCGATAAGGGTGAGTAATAGGGTGGCGACCACCAGCCACTTGTAGGGGCGAACGTAAGGCGCAATCTTGCGCATGAGTTGGATGAGATTCATCGACGTGTGTTTTGTGAAAGGGTTCGTATTTCTGACTGCAAATATACAAAAAAAGAGCGACTCACGTGGTGTGGGTCGCTCTTTTTATTGCGTTTATTGGATTATTGCTGTTGTTTGTTAGCCGAGTACATCATCTTGAGGGCGTATGCCTTACGCAGCACCTGCTTCACGTCGGTGATGATACCCATTGGGGTATGGTGGTCTGCCTTGATAGAGACAGTGTAGAATGGCTTATCTGCTTCTGGCAATTCACCACGCTCTTCCATCACGAAGTCGTAAACCTGAGGAGCCTCGACGATTCTGTCGTTCAGCTGGATACGATGTGACGTACCATACTGACCTTTCAGCTGATCTGTGGGCTGACCGATGTAGATGAATGAGGTACTGGACTTACGAGCCAATTTCTCAAGCTGAGTACCAACTGGCTTGTCAAACCTCACCTGGAGTGTCACTTCACGCATGGTGGTAACCATCATGAAGAAGAACAGGATGGTGAAGATCAAGTCAGGAAGAGATGAGGTGTTCATCTCAGGCATTTCTCTGCCTCCGCCTTTGTTAAATCTGCTCATTATTGTTGTCCTCCATATTTCTTTGGTTCAGCCTCAGATATCTTCTGTGGATATACTTCGCGGATGGCTTTCTGCTGGTCAGCTGTCAGGAACTCATACTTGTAGCCAAATTCTTCTTTGGCCAGTTCGTCACGAAGTTCGTTGTAAGCTGATACCAAGGCATCCTGCACGGCGAAATAGACTCCGTAGGAAGTACCACGGTCTGTCTGAACTGAGATGACGTGGTTTTCAGTCACCATCATCGTCTTGTTGCCAAGTCCCTTGATTTTCTTGGGCTTGAGCTCAGGCAGATTTGGCTTGTTGTCTGGGTTCTTGATAAACTCCTTAGCTCTCTCCTTCACGTCTGCCAGCGAAGCGTAGTCATCGCCGATGAGGAGGTAGTTGTCCTTGTTGATACGAATGTTCAAGATGTTACGTTCTTTCACCTTGATTTCATTGTTCAGCTGGTCATCCTCAGGTGGCTTAGGCAGTGTACGTGCCAGACCCTGGTCGGTGTCCATTGAGGTAGTGACAAGGAAGAAGATGAGCAACATGAATGAGATGTCGGCTGTAGAACTGGTGTTCAGTCCTGGCATTTTTCTTTTCTTTCCCATATTATTTGCTCTGAGTTAAAGGGTTTTACTTCTTACTGGTAATCATACTGTAGGCAGTCACAATGATTGTCACAACCGTCAGAACGAGAATGGCAATGATTGATGTGTCTGTCAAGATGATGTCAGATGGAATGTTCCAGTCCTTACCATTGATGAGGAGCACCTCGTCCTTGTTGGCGATACCAACGATAAGACCTGCAACCACACCAACGATGAGGGTACCCCATCCGATGAGACCTGCCTTGCTTGCCATACCAACGTCTTCGTGCTTGGACTTGTTAGAGCCATTCACGTAGCCATAAATCACAGCACCGATAGTGATGATGATGGTGGCAAAGATGAGGATGTAAGTCCAAATGAGCAGGAGGTCTGTCATCATTGGATTTACTTGTTTAGGATCTTCCTCGTAAGGCGTATCATAGCCTACGAGCAGGAAGAGCGCCATCACGATGATTGAGATGCCAATGAGGCTCCACAGCGTGATCTTGGCGATTTTCTCCACCTTGTCCTGTGCGCTTATAACTTGTACTTTATCCATTTTGTTTCTCCTTAATTAAAATAGTTAATGACTAATTTTGAAGAGATTAAGATGTATTTCGGGTACTTGCCCGATAATCTTAATTACTTCTTGTTGTTGTACTTAGCAACGATGTCAAGGAGAGAAATGGTAGAGTCTTCCATCTTAGCGGTAAGACCTTCAATTTCAGCAAGGATGTAGTTGTAGAAAATCTGAAGAATAAGGGCCACGACGATACCGAAGATGGTTGTCAAGAGGGCCACCTTCATACCACCTGCAACGACTGTTGGAGAGATGTCACCTGCTGCCTGGATATCATCGAATGCCTTCACCATACCGATCACAGTTCCCAAGAATCCGAGAGAAGGAGCCATACCGATGAAAAGGGTGATCCAAGAGCAACCGCTTTCGAGCTTTGAAGCCTGAACTGCGCCATAAGCAACAACTGACTTTTCCACTGCGTCAGCGCCATCGTCCATACGGGTGAGACCCTGATAGAAGATAGAAGCGATAGGACCACGAGTGTCGCGTGCGATAGCCTTTGCACCTTCGAGGTCGTTCTTGTTAATGAGAGCATTCTCAACGTCCTCGATGAGCTTCACTGTGTTCACCTTTGAGAGTGCGAGGTAGATGATACGCTCGATACAGAAAGCAAGACCGATGATCAGAGCGACAGCAACGAGTGCCATGAAGCCTGCAGAACCCTCGATGAACTTAGTCTTGATTTCCTTGTACATACCAGTCTCAACTGGTTCAGAATCGACTGGCTCAGCTTCGTCAATTACTGGAGCGGCTGCAGTGTCAACAGCAGCAGAATCTACCTGCTCAGTTGCAGCAGAGTCTGCGCTTTCGTCCTGAGCTGAAGCGGTTTGTGTCATACCAAATGTAAACACACCCATCAATGCAATGATTGCAAAAATTTTTTTCATTGTCTTGAAATTTTAAGATTAATAACTTATTTAATTGTTTTGTTTGTTACTGGTAAAGTTAATGTGTGGGGGGGCGGAGAGACGGGGATTCGAACCCCGGATACGCTTTTGACGTATACACGCTTTCCAGGCGTGCCTCTTCAGCCACTCGAGCATCTCTCCTTCTTATCCTCCATTTTGGTGGCGTTGCAAGGTGATAAAACCTCGCTTTTAGGGTGTTTCTCTCGTCGAAACGGATGGACAACCCATAATTCGGGACAAAAATAATGATTTTTTTCTTATCAATAATTGTAAAAGTAAGGAAACTTTCATTTTTTATCGAAAAAAGTCACTTTTTTGAAAACTTTAAGGGTATTTTTAGTTGTTTGAAGCACAATGTCGTCAAAATTAGTGTCGTATATCTCAGAGAGTTTCTCTGCCACACTTCTCACGTAGGCGCTTTCGTTTCTTTTGCCCCTATTTGGTACAGGAGCCATATAGGGGGAATCGGTTTCGAGCACAATTCTGGATAAAGGAATTGCATTTTTGACGACCTCCCTCAAGGTGGATTTCTTGAAGGTGAGCACCCCTCCGATGCCTAGCATGAAGTTGGGGAAGGTGAGCAGTTCGCGTGCTTCTTCTTCCGTGCCAGTGAAACAGTGGAAAACACCGCTGAGGTTGCTGGCACGATGACGTTCCATCACTTCCGCCAGTTCGTGGTGAGCACTACGTGAGTGAATCATAAGAGGAAGGTCGTATTTCTCAGCCCACTGCACCTGATGCTCAAACACTTCGATTTGCTCTTGCTTGTAGGTGGCATCCCAGTAGAAGTCAAGTCCGACTTCGCCGATGGCGATGATTGATTCGTCAATCATGCGCTCCAGTTGATCAAGGGCTTGGTGGTAGTCTTCGTCCATGATGTTTTCAGGGTGAAGCCCAATCATGGGGTAGAGGTAGTTGGGATGAGTTTGGCAGACTTCAAGCAGGTGGGGCGTATCTTTCAGGCAGATGCCTGGTACGAAGATTTTCTCCACTCCTGCGTCCTTTGCCCTTTGGATGACAGCCTCAAAGTCGTCGGCAAACTCAGGTCCGTCGATATGTGCGTGGGTGTCTATCATCTTAATACTTTCTGCCCATCAGTTTATTGGCAAAGAGACGAAGTTGAGTTTTCTTTTCTTCTGGCACCTTCACTTGGTCAAGACTCTTGAGCGATTCGGCGAAGAGTTCCTCAATCTTCTGCTGTGCCAGTTGGTCGATGCCCAACAGATTATAGATATTTGTGACAGTAGCGATTTTCTCCGCAGGCTCAAACGTCTCTGCATTCACCCAACGGTCAAGTTCTGCCTTCTGTGCTTCGTCGGCGCGCTGGTAGGCATTGATGAGCAGGAAGGTCTTCTTGTTCTCGACAATGTCGCCACCCAGTTTCTTCTGGAATTGGGTGGGGTCTCCATATACGTCGAGCAGGTCGTCTTGTAGTTGGAAGGCAAGTCCCATTTTCTCGCCAAAGGTGTAGAGATGGTTCACGTCCTCCTGATCACCACCACCCAATATTGCACCTATCTTCAGCGCATAGCCCAACAGGAGGGAGGTTTTCATGCGGATCATCTCCATATATTCAGCTTCCGTCACATCGTTGCGTGTCTCGAAATCCATATCGTACTGCTGTCCTTCAACTACACCCTGTGTTGCATCAATGAATGCAATCAAGGCCTCGTCGTTCTTCATACCTTTGTTGAATAGTTGGTAGGCCATGATGAGCATGGTGTCGCCAGAAAGGATGGCGGTATTCTCGTCCCATTTCTTGTGTACAGTGGGGTGGCCGCGACGCACATCGCTTTGGTCCATCAGGTCATCGTGCAGCAGGGTGAAGTTGTGGTAGGTCTCCAATGCCAGCGCGTTGTTCATGACGGTTTCCACGTCCTCTTTGTAGAGATTGTACCCCATGAGCATGAGCAGTGGACGAACGCGTTTGCCTCCGATGGAGAGGATATACCGTATGGGGTCGTAGAGGTTCTTGGGCTCAGTATGATACTGAATGTTCTCTACGGCAGTGTTGATTTTCTGGGTGAGTTCAGTTATCGCGTACATATTTTATATATAATGTATAAAATGTGGTGCATTGTAAAAAAAAGCCGCACAGCGAATGTGTGTGCGGCATGTTTGTTGTTTTTCCGTCATCGCCAGAAGCGATGAGGTGGATGTCAGCTTACTGCAAGCGGAAGGTGACTGGGAGCGTGAAGCGTACACGCACAGCCTTACCACGCTGCTTACCAGGAGTCCACTTAGGCATTGCCTGTACAACGCGCATTGCTTCTTTGTCGAGCGATGTGTCTGCACTGCGGAGAATCTTGGGGTCAACGATGGAACCGTCCTTGTTCACCACAAACTGAACGTAAACCTTACCCTGAATACCATTTTCCTGAGCGATTGGTGGGTACTTCAGGTTCTTCTGGAGCCACTTCATCAGTTCGGCATCACCACCTGGGAAGGATGGGTTCTGCTCTACGACTTCGAAGATTTCAGTTTCGTCACCTTCTTCCTGAATAGGACCAGGAGCTGCCATCACAGGACCAGACACGTGTGCAACAGGACCAGACTGAGCCTCGTGAGTGTCCTCAGAGGTTTCAATCTTCTCTTCCTCGATGTCGGTGTTGTTGTCCACGATGTCAAGGATTTCAGCCACAGCAGGAGTTTCTGCTGGTGGAGGTGGTGCTGCGGTGAAGATAGGCTGAGTGATAGGAACAATCTCCTCCTCAGACACGTAAGCTACTGTGGAGTACACTACGTCATTTTCTGCGTAAGTACGAGTGGTGTACTCAAAGCTTGCAAACATGGCAGCAAGAGCTACAATGTAGCCGATGAGCAGTCCGGTGCCTTTGGTGCTCTCAAGATCTGCTTTTTTGGATTTCTTTACTTCCATAGATTATCTTTATTTTTTAGTTATTTCTACGTTTTGGCACACTGATGAGGTGCCTTTTGGCATCCCTCCATTCAGTTTCGAGGCAAAAGTAATACTTTTTTTTCGTTCAGTCGCTACAATTGACATTTTTTTTGCTTGTAGAGGGCTTTTTTTTGTTTTTTAACGTCAGTTCTGCTCCGATTTAGTAATACTTCTGATATAAATGTCCTGTTGTGGGAACGGAATCTCGATGTTGTTTTCATTGAGCACTTGATAGATGGTTTCTTTGGCTTGCGCCGTGAAAGAAATGCGTTGGTCAACGAGTACCCAAACTACCAGAAGCAAATCGACGCTGCTGGATCCAAAGTCGGAGAATGCGACCAAGATGGGGTGCTTGGGTGTGACAATGTCTCGACCGTCAGGTGTCTTTTTGCAAATCTTCTTGATGCCCTCCACAATGAGGTGTCTTACCTCTTCCACATTGGTGCCATAGGACACGCCGAATGGAATAGCCAGACGTTCATACTGGTGGTTTCGTGTGAGGTTTTTGAAGTTCTTGCTGAAGAGATCGGAATTGAGAATGGCGACCACGCTACCATCCAAGGTTGTGATTTGCGTACTTTGGTAGGTGATGCTTTCCACTTTTCCAATCATACCGTCGCATTCGATGTAGTCACCCACACGCACGCGACCTGACATGAGCGAGATGCCGTAGAAGAAATTCTCCAGCAGGCTCTTGGAAGCAAAACCCATACCTGTGGACAAACCGCCTGTCACAATGGCAATACCTGTTCCTGGTACTTGAAGCATCAGGAAGACGACAATGACGTAAATGCCCCAAATTAGTAGGGCGATGATGTTGCGTGCCAGCGTGGCATTGAAGTCCTTGTTCTTCTTCTTTTTGCGATAACGGAACCATGAGGAACGGACGATGTAGTTGATGTATTTGAAGACGAAGAACAATGCCACCACAAGGAAAATCTTGAAAGCAGAAGCCGTGAACAGTCTGTCAACGTGGATTTCCTGCATGAACCAAGTGATGCACAGATGCCGCAAATTGAAGATTTTGGCAGCCATGTAGATGCAGTGCATGACGGAGAAAACAGCAAGGACAGGGATGAGGGCACGATTGATGAAATCGTATACCCAGGTTTGGTCGATGAAGTCGCCGCGTTTCATTCTGAAGCGGATGTCATCTTCTTTGACGCTATCTCCGTATGCTTTCTTGATGCGTTTGCAGAGGTAACGATTCTCGTACATTTCCATCAGGTCGTAGAAGCAGGTGATGGAGGCGATGGCTGCCAGCTGGAAGGTCCACCAGATGATGATCTGGACACCCATAAGTGTGAAGCCTATCCAGGACAAGACGCACGATGCCAGCATCGCGAAGAGCGAGATGGAGCAATAGATGGCATCGCTGGTGGGAATGGCTTTCCAACTCTTTTTCAGCATGATAGCTTGCCAGATGGTGAAAATGAGCAGGATGGGTGGGAAGATAATATTTACCAAAGTATTGGGAATCAGAATGATTCGGAAACAGATGACAATCATCGACATCAGGATGAAAGGAGCATAGGCTTTGGCACATTCTTTGGTTTCCTCGCCCTTCAGACGGATAATCAATGAGATGTAGATGGCTGCAATCAACCAAGCCATCTCAATCATGAGACTCGTTGCCATCAACATCAGATTGTGGTGAATAATGGTGCGTACAATCATCACTGCAATAGCAAAGAGCAGTACGGCGAGGGCAATGATGAGGGTTCCTCGCTTTTGCCTGAATGTCTCGGTACGGAATCTCTTAGGTACCAACCAACGTAGAATAATATTGCTCAGAATAGCACCCCCAAGGATATAGACCAACATGAAGATGCTGGCAAACATGACGATTCCGCCTCTCCATTCTGATTTGTATTCTTGAAACTGACCGTTGCGTCGTTCCTCCAAGGGCTTATATTTGGTACTGAAATCTTCCTTCATCCGTTGCCACTGACGAGGAATGCCTGCCAGAATCTGAGGATAGCTGGTGCCTGGGTTGACGAAGATACTCTGCTGCAAATCGGTGTATTTCTTTTGGGCAAAATTGTTCAGACGCTCTACGCGAAGAAACAGGTCGGTGTAGTGCTTGTTATCTTTCTCGAGCCTTTTCAGGATGACGATCATGTTGTCTCGTAGCGTCTCAGCATATTCGATGCACATAGCCCTGTCTTTGATACCTTGGGCATCCAGTTGGAAGGTGCTTTGCTCGTCGGCCTTGCCTTTTTCGCCATTAGTGGCTTTCTGTGTACTGTCAACTTCTTCGTCGGCATCGAGAATGACGGGTGGAATTTGTTTCAGAGAGTATAAAAGACTATCGTAATTGGTGATCTCGAACTCGATGTTTTGCTTGATTTGGTCGAAGGGTATGGTGCTTTTCTGAAATTCCTGATACAAGGAGGTTGCCTCTTGACACGCGTACGCCATATCGAAGGTGAAGTCCTGTCCCTGTGAATAGAGGATGAGACTCGTGGTTTCACAGCGTTTAGTGATATCAATGAGTCTTGCGTGTTGTGCCTTTTGACGTTCTTCCATGAGCTTCATCCGCTCTTTCTGTCTTGTCCACTTGTTGTAGAGTTCAAGACGCAGAACGTGTAGGGTATGTCCAAGGTCCTTTTCTTTGAGCACAGCATGACCTTGTTGTGGAACAAGAGTCATGAGGAGCAGGAGGATAATAAGAATCTTTTTCACGATGTTGTGTTGTTATTTGTGGTTTAGGGTGTTTATTCCACATCCATAAAGTTTTTAGCGTGTGCGATAAAGGATTTTCCAATCTTCATGGACTTCTTTCCATCGTTGGCACCTTCCTCCAATGCCTCTTCCATAATGTCATCCTCCGTCACAGCATCGGGTGCAGCCTCCTCCTGGTCTTCTTCCATGAACATCTCAATATTCTTTCGTACATTGTGGGATGTATTGATCATCCAGCCTTTCACGCCTCCGTTTCTACGGAATGCTTCATATCTGCGTTTTCTTCTGATGCGTGAGAGTTTCATCCCTCGTTTGCAGCGCTTGATCCATGCGACAAAGGCTTTGGCGCCTTTGACGATAAGCTGACCTATCTTCTTGATGGTTTGGCGTAAATGGATGATGCCTTGAATGGTCGCTTTGATGGCAATTACAATGCCTTTGGCTGTCGCTTTGGCTGCAACTTTGAGCCCGTACCATGTAGCTTTGCTTCCAACGACAATGCCATGAAGGGTCGCTTTCCCTGCGATGACGCACCATCTGCCGAATGTTTTGGCTGCCATCTTGAGCCATGCTTTGGTTTTGGCAACCTTCTCTTGGGTATTGTTGTCGTGCCACCAGTTGTTGAGGCGTATCCATCCATCTTCCGCTGCCTGCATACACCATAGGATTCCTTTCAAGAATCTCTTGATGAGCCAGACAAGGAATCTCCAGATCAGTACCAAAATGAGGTGAAGAAGTTCGCGCACCAGTTGTGATGCGCTTCTTCCAGAGATGTCTTCATGCCCGCGTTGTCTTTCTTCTTCTTCCATTTTGTGTCGTTTCAGATGATAGTTGGAATGATTTTAGTTGCGAAGGTAGTATAAAAAAATCATTTATCGGCATTTTGTTTTATTAAAGTTGTTTAATTGCCTGAATAATTTTTTATTCTTCCATGAAAAGTAGGATGGCAATGAGTATGAACAGTACACCAGTGATGCCATTGAGCCATTGTTGGAAATGTTCAAACCCATGACTCAATTTGGCTGCACCATGAACAGCTTTGTGCATGAGCCAGGCAATGACGATGACTGGGATGCTGGCAGCCAAACCAAAAACTAATGGAACGATGGCTCCTACACTGCTGGAGATACTCAAAGGTATCATCATGCCAAAATAGAAAATGGCACTTTCAGGACAGAAGGCGAGGGCAAGCGTCATCCCTAACACCAATGAGCCGAGAGGACCATTCCTTTTGATAATTCTTCCACTATTATGGCAATCGTCTCCATGATGATGGTGCTTTCTGAAGGCTCTGTATATCAGATATATTCCCAATATAATCAGCACGTAAGGAACAGCTACTTCTGCCATTGATAATACGTTCTGCAAACCAGCCACATTACTGCCCCCACCAATTAGGCACATCGTTACCCATCCCAACAAAGTATAGGTGAGCGTTCTGCCAAATGCGTAGATGATGCCATCTATCAGTTTCTTGCCGTTGCGATATTCGTATGCCAAAGCAGAAATGCTGATGGCCAATTGGCAAGGATTGAGTGCTACAAGTAAACCCAGTGCAAAAGCAGCCAACAGAGGTAAATCTGCTGACTGCATGAGTGTGTGAAGTATTTCGTTGATGTCTAACTGCATAAAAGTAAGATGATGACTTGTGCCGTAATGATGCGCAGGAACATGGACAATGGATAAACAGTTGAATAACCTACAGTGGGGATGCCGTTATTGGCATTAGCGGTACTGAATGCCAATGCTGGTGGATCTGTGGTGGCTCCACTCATAATGCCCATCAGCAGGAAGTAATTCATGTGCCATTTCACTCTTGCAAAGATACCCATGATAATCAATGGGATGATGGTGATGAGGAAACCTGTCCATACGTAGTGAATACCACCATTAATGACTGTATCGACGAAATTTCCACCTGCCTTGATGCCGACACTGGCAAGGAAGAGCACCAAACCGATGTCTCGAATCATTAGCGAAGCGGAGTTGGTGGTATAGGCGACCAGTTTGAGTTTATAGCCAAAGCGACCCAGCAGGATGGCAATGATGAGAGGTCCACCTGCCAAACCTAATTTCACAGGCATAGACATACCTGGAATGTTGATAGGCAGCATACCAAAGATGATGCCGACAAGAATACCCAAAAAGAGCGTGAGCAGATTGGGCTTATCTAGCTGTTGCTTCTTGTCTCCAATTTTGTTTGCAAAGCGATCTACTGCGTCTTCTGGTCCTACAACGGTCAGGATATCACCTACTTGCAGGATGAGGCTTGGGCTGGCAAACAATTCAATACCAGAACGATAGAGGCGAGTGACATTCACACCATACATAGAACTTGGATGGAGACTGCCCAAGGTTTTGCCGTTGATGTCGTCTTTGGTGACAGTGTGCTTTCTGGAAGCCATTGGTACATCTTGCTCGTCCCATTCGACCTCCACTTCTGGACCGATGAAAGCAACGATAGCTGCTGCATCTTCTTCGGCACAGACAATATAGAGCTTGTCATCTACGTTCAATAACGTCTCTTTGTTAGGAACGACCACATGACCATTGTGGAGCATACGAGAACAAACGAAATCACGTCCGATGAATCCCCTCACTTGCAGGATACTTTTATCTGCAATGGCAGGATTGAATACCTTCACTGTCATCAGGTGAGGCTTTACCGCTTCCTTGTTGTTTTTTTTGTTGAAGTGCTCCTCCTCTTTCTGGAAGTTTACCTTAAAGATGATGCGAATGAGGATGATACTGCAAATGATACCCACCACAGCAAGAGGGTAGGCGCAGGCATAACCATTGGCGATGACGGGAACACCTCCTTTGAAGGGATGTATCTGATTGATTTGTTCGAGCGCCGCATTGGCAGCACCAAGACCAGGTGTGTTAGTTACAGCACCACATAAGGTACCCACCATCATGGGCAGATTATCAACAGCAGGGATGACATGGCGGAATCCGTAATAAATGGCTAGCATCACGACGATATTCAGCATGACAATACCTGCAGCAATGCCATTAGCCTTTAGACCTCCTTGTTTCAGCGAGGTGAAAAAAGAAGGACCTACCTGCAGACCGATGCTGAACACGAACAAAATGAGTCCGAAGTCTTGAATGAAATTGAGGACAGCCGTGTTCTCTTCGATACCTCCACGCATCAGCAGGTCACCAGCCAAAATGCCCACAAAGAGAATCCACGTCACACCTAATGTCACACCTTTCACCTTTATCTTATTGCCCAAATACACACCGACCGCAATGACTGCTGCATATAGTATCACGGTGTGTGCTACACCACCACCTATTGTGAAGAGTTCAATAATCCAATCCATATAGTATTATGTTTTATCGGGCTGCAAAGTTACTGCTTTTTTTCGGCTTTCACGTTCTTCACTGTGAAATTTTCCACATATTCTTGATGGAAATCTGCATTCTTGGCTGTGACGACCAGATTTTCGAAGGTGAAGTTGCTAAGATGGTATTGGTCTTTTTGTTGCTTCACATTGAAAAAAACATTGCAATCGAAGGTGATGTTGCGCATGGTGATGTGGTTGCTGTACGACATGGGGATGCTTTCTCTTCCCTTCAGGTCGTAGAACTGTGTCCAAGGGGCAATCAGCAGAAAGTTCTTTCCATTTCCTTCAATGTCTTCAACCGTCACATACTCATAGAGTTGTGGAGTGTCTGGACGCATTTTGAGCCAAAGCAGGTTGTTCGCTTCTGTCACTTTGATGCGACGCAAGATGATGTTGTGGTCATACACGGATTCGCTGCCCAAGGTTAGGCAACCATGACAGAAGCCGTATTCGCAATCTTCGATGATGATGTTTTCGTTACCTCCATCACCAATCATCTCGGGAAACTTATTGATGTCGATACCCTCATAAGGTGTTCGCCAGTAGTCTGCATAAGGTCCTTTGCCTCCTTTGATGGCAACAGCATCGTCATTGACGCTCATGTAGCAGTTTTTCACCAACACGTTCTTCACTACATCCAGGTCGATGGCATCCGTACTGGGTGCTTTGACGGGTTTGGCTGGAGAGGAAATATGCAGACGTAGCAACTTGACGTTTTCACTATTATATATATGTGTGGTCCAGAAGGCAGAGTTTTGTAGTTTCACTCCGTCTATCTGCACATTCTTACAATTGCTCACATAGATTAGTCTTGGACGTTGTTCGTCTTTGTTGGTGCATTGAGGATTCCAGCTTCTGCGTTCCCAGAAATGCTTCCAGAAGGTGAACCCGTTGCCATCAATCGTTCCTTGGCCAGAAATGGTGAAGCCATCCAAGCCGTCAGCATTGATGAGGGCTGAATAATAAAGGCAGGTTTCCCCCTCGATACGCGTTTTCACAATAGGGTAGTCACTGGGGTCATTGCTACCCATCAACGTGCCTCCGTTGTAGAGATGCAGATGTACCCCTTGCTTGAAGAAAAGGGCACCTGTCATATAAGTGCCTTCTGGTATGACAATGACGCCTCCACCTTCTGCAGCCACTTTGTCAATGAGTGCCTGCATTTCAGCAGTGTGGAGCTTGCCGTCATTCACCACGCCATAGTCGGTCACACGATACTGCTTGCCGAGTTTTGCCATGTTGACAGGCTCTGTCTGCCTGAACCAATCGCCTATTTCCGTTCCGTCTGGCCATTGGTCTATTGATTTTTTTGCAAAGGATGGCATACACAGAAGTGCGCATGCCATCCATAGAAGGAATGTCTTATTCATCTTATTCGACAAAGATTTTCTTCACTTGTCCATTATTGTATTTGACGATGTTGAGGCCTTTCTGAAATGCATTCAATAAGATGCCATCTATTGTGTAGATGCCAACAATGGTGTCGTTGGTGGTGTTGACGGCACTGATGCTTGTCTCAATGGCATTCTGTTGATAGGCTGCCAACTCATCTTCGCTGAGGATAATCCATTGTTGTGTGGTTGCATCGTTGCTGAAATCAAATGCTTCTTGTGAGATGCTGCCATATCCTCTTCGGTTGGAGTAGGCGGCAGCACTCATGGATTTGAAATCGCCATCATCCCATGTGAACCAATAGCCGTGCGTCTTGTTCTTCTTTCCGTTTATGGTGATGGTCACATCTGTACGGTCAGGCATCAATTGGAACTTCTCATTTATGGTTGGGTTTGTCTTCAGCACCTTCACTTGAAGATTTCCAGAAGAGGGGTGGGTGAGGTATTTGCCTGTGGATGCATTCTTGAAAGAGTAAAGACAGCTCTGAGGGTCAAACTCCAAATACCAAGCCGCATCGTCGCTGATTACTTCGCCTGTCAACAGCGGTTTCCACGCAATATCAGTGCTGGCACGTTGATAGAGCAACCCTTCACCCAATCCATGATCTTTATCCTTGTTCATCAAGTAATATTTCTTGGCATCGTCGAAGTTATAGGTGTAGCCTGCGATACCGTTCTGGTCGGTCGTGTACCAATTGCTTGCTGTCGGTGGAAGACCATCAATGAAAAGACCATGCAGAATGCACATACCTCCGATATATTGGAGTTCCGCGTGCTTATCTTTGTCGGCACCATTGACCAGCCAATCATAAGAAATAGTGGCATTGGTAATAGAGGTGTTGGAACTGGTTCCCCATCCATGCACAGCATCACCTGTGAAGAAAACTTCGTCGCCATAATAGTTCTCCAAGAAATGAAGTACATCGTTCGCTTCACGTCCCAGCCATTTGCCGTATTTCCCCTGACTCTCACGGGTGTCCTCACAGTCATTCCATCTATCATGGGTACCAACACCCACACCGTGTCCTGTTTCGTGCAGCACTGTACCAATGGCCTGATTGCCTGCATTAGGACCTATACGCATCCATCCACCATACGAACAATCTGCCGTAGGGGTGTCTGCACCATAGTTGCCAGAAAGATGGAAGCCTTGGATACCTGTCCATTCATTGAAATAATCAATCGTTTGCTGGATGGCTTCACGGCATCGCTGATTGGCTGCAGCGTCAGGTGCTCCCTCGTTCCATGAACCTGTGCAAGTGCCCTTAGGATGAGTCACAATCTTCACCTCATCTCCGTATGCCACAGTATAGGTTTTGTTCATTATGTAAGGACGGATATAATAAACGGTGGCTGGTTGCAAACCCTTGATATGGAAGATGTAGCCCTTAAGGTCAAAGTATTTGGTGGTACGTTCGTCCAATACCGTTGGATTGTGTTCGGTACTCCAGCAGACGCCACGTTCCAACACATTCGAACCTCTCATCGTAGCACGTACCAATGCCTGTGTCGCTCCTGTTGCCACAAAGTGGTTGGTGTTCGTCACAGCTGGTGCTGTACCACTACCAGGGGTTGCATTTGCAAGATTGACTGCAAATTCTCCTTGCTCGATGGTAGCCTTCAAATCCTTCAGCGCCTGCTGTATGTCTGTGTCAGCAGAAGCTGTGTTGATAAGCTTTCCTGCTGCGATGGCAGCTTGAAGGGCTGATGCGATGTTGGTTGGTATGATGTCCGTTGGAATCTTTTCAGCTTCTTCCACCATACGATTCACCTCTTCCAGTACCTGTTCTCGTTCTACTTCTCCAATCTGTGACAAACGGAAATTATCTACAGCAATCCAGTTGCCTGTCGCACCCTTGGCCACAAAACCAATCTCCACATCACCTGTGATGTTGGTGAAGGTCACTGAATAGTCGCCTGGTGTGTAGACGCTTGCTTGCTGGTCGTCTGCGTAGATGTAAACACCGCTACATTTCTGTGAGGTGTTGCTCTGGTTCAGATTCTGTGCGGCAACGGTGAGTTGATAGATACCAATTGGCAATTGGGTGATGGTCTGGTAGATGCTTCCATTTCCCACATAATTACCAGAGGGAACCCATTTCTCCATATAAATGCTTCCAGACTTCTTTGTGAATGAGTTGTTGTTTTGGGATTGCAAGCTTTCGCAAACCCATCCATTTGTCCCATTCTCAAAACTTGGGTTGGCGATGTACGATGTTCTGTCTGTGGCTGATTGTGCATGTGCACAGAAAGCCAAGAGCATCAAGATGTTAGTTAGTAATATCTTTTTCATGTTGATAAGAGTGTTAGTTATTTCATAATTCAATAGCAGTCTCCAATGCCAGTTTCATCATTTCTGTGAAGGAATTCTGACGCTCCTCGGCAGTCAGTTCCACGCGGTTGACAAACGAGTCGCTGATGGTCAGCAGACATGCTGCGCGTTTTCCGAGGATGTTGGCATTGTGGAAGAGGGCGAAACTTTCCATCTCCACACAATCGCTACCTGTCCGTTCTGCTATGTCTTGCCAAGTGCCTTGTGATGGGTCCGAATAGAAGACATCGCTGGAATGCACCACACTCATTTTCAAATCTATACCCAATTCTTTAGCCTTTTGTTGGATGGCAGCATTCAGTTCTGCACTTGGTTTGATGCACTTTTCTGTTACCCCTCCTTGCACCTGGGCAAAGGTGGAGGAACTCACAGCACTTTCTGCCAGCGTCACATCCATCACGTTCAACCAGTCACGATAACTGCCTGCCGAACCGATGCGGATGATGTTCTCCACATCATAAAACTTGAACAACTCATAGGAGTAGATGCCAATGCTGGGCATCCCCATGCCACTTGCCATCACGGAGACGGATGTACCTTTGTATGTGCCTGTATAGCCAAACACATTACGTACAGAGGTGACTAACTGTGGGTCAGTCAAGAATGTCTCGGCGATGAATTTTGCCCTCAAAGGGTCGCCAGGCATAAGCACTGTTTTGGCGAATGCGCCTTTTTCTGCTGATATATGTGGTGTTGCCATATTGTTGCTTTTATTTGACCAGTATCTTGATAGAATTTCCGTTTGCTTTGATCACATAGATGCCAGGTGAAAGTACGGTGTCCGATGCCAATGGCGTTCCTGTGATGCTGTAGATGCAGAATGACGTAGCACCATCCACATAAACGCGACCATTCACGACACGTGGTTTGATGGAACGTATTGCTTTAATGGCTGTTGGTGCAGAGCCACCTTCCTTATAGGTCGCAAGTGCCACCCAACCTACCTTGTCTCGATAGGGCTCCTCTGTGGTATTCTTGGTGATTGTGTTGCCATCCACTATCAAATCACGGTCAACGATA